>ONJC01000046.1 GCA_900318035.1 uncultured Methanobrevibacter sp. | reverse complement strand
TTTTACTTACAATACAATTAGGATTCAGAACATTTGACCAAAGCTTAAAATTAGCTAAAAGAAAGTTCAGAAGAATAATTAACTTAAGATAATACATAAGTTAATTACTCATAAAATCATAATTATTAGTATTGAGAAGTTAAGTGGGGAAAATTAATGGTTAGTGAAACACAACTCGTATACATGGCTATACAAATAATATACATAATTTTAGGAATTGCATTTTTCTTTGGACTTTATTTAGTGAGTTCATATATACTCAAATATCTCAAGAGAAATAGGCATAAGAGATTATTGAACTCAACAGAATATTTGCCTAAAGAAGAGACTCAAACATTGAAACAAGTCTTTTATCTCATCATCATAACACTTTGTTTTGTAGATATCCTTTATTCCTTAGTGTTTTGGTCATCAGATGACTTTTACAGGCATTTTATTTTCTATGATGTCCTTGTATCATTGATATGCTGTTTGGCAATTAAAAAAGATACCCTAACAGAAAAAATAATCATGATATTCTTAATCCCCCTATCTTCATTGCTACACTCTACCCTTGATGACCCTGCAATATTATTAGTGATATTATTAGCTGTCCACTTTATAGGATTGGCTTATGTAATTAAAGTCTATTATGGCAAATTCATTCATTTCACTGAATCAAATGGATTGGGAATAAGTATCTTATTGTTATTTGGACTTGTATTTGTAAGTTTTATTTTTACCTCCTTTGCAGAAGGAAAAAATTTATTAGACTCATTGGTAATGGTTTCAAATGCATTCACAAGTAATGGTTATGCTGTATTAGGAGACACCCCTATAGGTAAATTGAATAGCCTATTCCTTGTTTGGGGAGGATATATCCTATCAGGAGTAGGTACTGCAACATTAACCGCAGCACTTCTCTCAAGACACTTCAATAAGAGATTTGAAGAATTGGAAGAGCTAATCAAAAACAATAACGATGAAAATGCTGATGATTTAAAAAAAGATGATTAATAAAAAATAAGAATAATAAAAATAAGATTAAAAAATAGAAAATAAAATTCCATCCATTTAATTAAAAGTTCGATTAATTAAACAATGAAATAACTAAGCAACTTGTTTTTTAATTGGTGGCACATAACGTTTAAGCAATAGTGACAAACTAATTACTGTAACTGAACTTAATGCCATAGCTAGACCTGCCCATTCTGGACGGAAAACTATGCCCCAAATAGGATAAAGTATACCTGCAGCTACAGGAACAAGTATCATATTATATGCAAATGCCCAGAATAGGTTTTCCTTGATTCTTGTCATGACCTTTTTAGAGAACTGTATTGAAGCCACCACATTTTCAAGATCCCCTTCCATAATGACAATGTCACCGCTTTCCATAGCAATGTCTGTACCATTGCCCATAGCTACACCAACATCCGCTTGAGATAATGCAGGAGCATCATTGATTCCATCTCCAACAAACAAGACTCTTTTTCCTTCCTTTTGAAGTTGGCGAACCTTATCGAGCTTATCATTAGGGAGCACATTTGCCATTATATTGTCAATTCCAACTGCATTCGCCACAGTGGAAGCGGTTTTTTCATTGTCTCCTGTAAGCATATATGTTTCAATGCCCATCTTATGCAAGTGATCAATGGCTGATTTGGAACTGCCTTTAATCTTATCCATTAAAGTGATTATTCCCTTGACTTCACCATCCACTGCCATTACAATGGTTGTTTTAGCATCTGAAACAAAATCATTGAACTTATTTAAGACCTCTTCACTAACTTCCACACCTTCTGATTCCATAAGCTTAAGGTTTCCTGCAAGTACTGAAGAATTGGCACCGTCAATTGATACATTTGCCTTTAAACCTTTACCTGTGACATTTTCAAAGTCTTCCACATCCAATAATTGAAGGTCTTCTTTTCCTTCATTTGCCAATTTAATATTGTCTGCTTTGAATCTGTTTAATATGGATTTTGCAATTGGATGGCTTGAATTGTTTTCAACACTTGACAATATTTGAAGGAATTTGCCCTCATCTATGTCAAAGCTTTCAATGTCAGCAACTTCAGGTTTTCCCTCAGTGATTGTACCTGTCTTATCAAATACACATACATCAACATCCTTAGAGCTTTCCAAGGTTTCCCCGTTTTTAATGAGTATTCCATATTCAGCTGCCCTTCCAACACCTACAGTAACTGCAGTTGGAGTAGCAAGACCCAATGAACATGGACATGCAACAACAAGCACGGATATGAGACATGTGAGCGCAAACAGCAAGCCAGAACATGCAACAAAGTACCATAATAGGAATACAATGATAGCTATTGTTAAGATAACTGGTATGAACCAAGCCACTATCTTATTTGCAAGCCTTTGCACAGGAGGTTTAGACCCTTGTGCCTTTTCCACAAGCTGAATGATTTGAGATAAAACTGTTTCTGAACCAATCTTTTGCGCTTCAATCTTCAATACCCCATCCTGATTGATTGTTCCTGAAAAAACATCAATTCCTGCCTTTTTAAGCTTAGGAACAGGCTCACCTGTAATCATAGCCTCATCTACATAGCTTTCACCATCAACTACAATGGAGTCTGCTGGAATCTTTTCACCAGGCTTAACAAGCAAGATGTCACCGATATTGATATCTTCAATATCTATCTCCTTTTCAACTGGATTTCCTTCTGCATCAACAGTTACTAAAGTAGCTGTTTTTGGTTGTAAACCAATAAGCTCTTTGATTGAAGAGGAGGTTTTTCTTTTAGCCCTTGCTTCAAGATAACGACCTATTGTCAAGAAGGAAGGTAACATCACTGCAGATTCATAAAACATGAAACTTGAATCGAGAACAATGCCAAAAGTACCCAATACACTTGATACAAATGCTACGAGAATACCCATTGAATACATTACATCCATATCCAAGTTTTTATGCTTAAGGGAATTCCATCCTGCCTTTAAAATTGGATAGCTTACATAACAAAATGGGAAAATAGATATAATCAATGAAAGTTGACCCATAGTGAGTGGAGGAATCATTATATGGAAGTGCATTATAGCCATTAAAATTGCTGCAAATACAAGACCTACAATGATCCTATATAATTTGCCTCTTAGATCCTTTTGATATCTTTCCTCTTCATCCATCACATCAAGTTCACCATCAAGGCCAAGATATTCAAATCCCAACATTTCAATGGTCTTTTGAATCTCCTTGAGATTAAGCATATCCCTATAATACTTTATGGTGACTTTTTGATTGGACAAATTAGCATTTGCCTCTACAACACCATCAACACGTGGAAGGAATCTTTCAACATTGTTTACACAGGATGCACAATGCATGCCATCAATTTGAATTACAACTTCATCTTTTGGAACTGTAAATCCCACTGATTCAACGGTCTTATCGATTATATCAGGAGAAATCTTATCATTCAAGACAATATGTGCCTTGTTTGTATTCAAATCCACATTGATGGAATCCACTTCCTCAAGCTTGCCAAGTGATTTTTCTACAAGCAATGAGCAGGATGAGCAGTGCATGCCATCCACTGGAATATCCAATTCTTTTTGAGCCATATTATTCCTCCCAATTAATCATCTGAAAAAAATTAGTTTTTGAAATAAATAAAATTATAAATAAATTATCTGAATATGAACAGAAAAATTAATGAAAATAAAAAAAATAGTTTAAAAAACCATTTTAATTATTCTACATCAAATCCTGCTTCCTTAACAGCACCTGCTAAGTCCACATCGGATACTTTTTCATTGTCATATTCGACTTCTACTTTATTAGCATCTAAATCTACAACAGCAGATTCTACACCATCCAAATCCATCATGCAAAGTTCAACTGCTTTTGCACATGAAGGACAGTGCATTCCGACGACTTTTACTTCTTTTTTATCGATTGCCATATTTTCACCTTTAAATTCTTAATATATAATCTATTATTGTTTTATATAATTATATATATCGAAACATAATATAAAGTTTTGGTATGCCTAAATATCTTATAAATAGTATTTTAAACAATATTCAAGAATTTATAAATAAATTGAAAACAATTCATAAAAATAGAAAAATACCATCATATTAAAAAAATAGTATGGTATTAAATATAAATAATTACATATATTTTATCATGCCTAACGCAGATCTTATTCAAGAACTTATGAAGCAAGCTAACTTGACAGAAGACCAAGGAAATATCGTTAGCGATATTTTTGCACAAAACTTCACCGCAGGTGGTGGAGCGGAAGACGTGATAGTTAACTTGATTGCTGAGAAACTAGGAGTAGATAAAGCAAGAGCTAAAGACATTTACGCTATCGGTGTGACTGTTCTTACTACTACTGGTATCTTGGACAAAATTAAAGGAATTTTTAAGAGATAATAATTTTATTATCTCTTATTTTTTTAAAAAAATAAGTTATTTTTCTGATTTTAACTTCATCCCTATTTAAAAAACTCTTTTTAAGCTGCTTAAAAAATAGGATTATGCTTTAGGATTTCTCCATCTTGAATTACAGTCAAAATATTATCATTATTTTCTAAAGACTCAATTTTATCAATTGGATTCTCAGAATCTTGCACCTTCAATTGTTCCTGCTTGAATAGCTTCAAGTGGACTTAATCCTACATCAACAAGGTATTTCAACTCACCGAGGTTTCTTCCATGGTCTATTACACCACAGTCAGAACCCATTAGGAAACTCACTCCCTCTTCATAAGCGGTAGCTATGTTTTCCTTTTGTATTTTAACAACTTCTTTAAGTTTTTTGACCTTGTCATCTGCAAAATTATCCCAAACTGGGAAACCTTCTTTAATTAATGTGTGGTGTACAACCAATGTTGGAGTTAGATACATTCTCTTTTTGGCAAGTAGCTGTGAAATCTTCTTATCAATGAAAGTACCATGTTCAATGGATTTTACACCTGCTTTCGCACATCTTTCAATTCCTTCCAAACTATGACAATGGGCAACTACTTTCAAATTATGATTTTCAGCCTCATCAACAATTGTTTTAAGCTCTTTCTTATTGAATTGTGCAATGTCGGGGGAAGTGTATGGAGATAGAATGCCCCCACTTGCCATGATCTTGATGAAATCAGCACGTGCCCTAATGACTTCACGGGTTTTCCTTAAAACTCCTTCAATTCCATCACAGGTTCCTACTGGAAAACCAGGATATGCAATTTCCATATCAAATCCTGAATTTAGATAATGGTCAAAATGCCCTCCTGTAATGGCTAAAGGCTTTATTGAAATATTCAATCTTGGAGCTGGAAAAATCTTCCTTTCCTGCGCCATTTTTACTCCAATGTCTGCAAGTCCTGTGTCACGTACAGTGGTTACTCCTGCATCAATTGTTGCCTTCATATTGGAAACTGCATTGTAAAAGTAA
>ONJC01000044.1 GCA_900318035.1 uncultured Methanobrevibacter sp. | reverse complement strand
TTACGATTCATCTAGTGGCGTATGGTCTGTTGGCGAATTGTCCAATGGTTCCAGTGTAAAGTTAACTGTCACTGTCAAGATTGACAATGCAGGAAATTACTCAAACTCCGCTACTGTAAGCGTTAATGGAAATGATGTCAATTCATCCAACGATGAGGCAACCTCTGAAATAGTTGCTGTTACAGAAGCTGAAAACAACAACGAGACAGAACCAGACAATGAAACTGACATTTTTAATGAGACAGATCCATACAATGGCCCTGACATTAACAATGAAACTGTTCCGGATAATGGCAGTGGTGAGGATGTAAATCCAGCTGGTGCTGTTGAACCTGCATTAGCAAAAACAGGTAATCCAATATTGCTTGTTTTATTGGCATTTGTTATGATAATATCTACAAATTTAGGAAGAAGACGTAAATAATACGTCTTCACATTTTTCTTTTTTTACATTAATCTAATTTCCATATCATAATTGAACATTTCGATATATTTTTTCAGGATTTTTTAAGCTATATACATTTATATAATAATAGTTTTATATAAAATAATGAAAGAAATATTTTGTGAATATTCAATTTATTTAACATTTTTAAATGAGGCGATAAATTTTTCAAGCTCTATTAAATTAATGGTTTAATATAAAACTTTATATTATTTTTATTTTTTTATTCAAGTGCTTTTGAATGAAATATTTTTTTCATTTTTTATTTAATCGATTGTAAAAGGAGGTGAAAAAACGAAAAGCAAAAGGAAACTGTTACTTGGTATTTTAATCATTTTTACTCTTTTAACCTGTTTATCCAATGTTTCAGCTGAAGATGCAAGCGATTTATCTATTCCCGATTCTTCCATTGATGCAGATTTAGCCACTCAAGATCTGTCAATTGATGAAGAGAATTCTGTAGATGATGTTGCAACCCTTAAGCAAGATTCAACAAACGCTTCCCTAGAAGAGGATTATTCAAGTGAAAATGTTAAGGATTCTTCTTCTAATGTCTTGCAAAGCTCTAAATTAGGCAAGAACATCAATCTTAATGGAGGTTCCTTTCAAAATATTCAAGATGCAATTGACATGGCAAACCCTGGGGATACCATTTATCTAAATGGCCGTACATATATTGGGCTTAGTCAGATTACTATTAATAAACCTATCAATATAATTGGTGCCAATAGGTCTGATCAATATGCAACATTAAATGGAATGAAAACTACTCGTATACTTTTTATTTCATATGCTAAAGATGTTAATTTAACTAATATTAAGTTTACAAATGCGTATAATTATTATGACGGTGCATGGAACACAGGAACCTATGAGGGGGGTGCCATTTATTGTCAGGCTGTTCCAAATCTTAAGATATTTAATTGTATTTTCACTAAAAATTTTGCTAGTACAAAAGGTGGCGCTATATATATAACAGATAGGAGGAACGAAGTGAGTACTGCCCTCATTGAGAACTGTACCTTTATTGAAAATGAGGTAGGAGGTTTTCAAGTTAGTTCTGGGGGTGCTGTTTTTCTCAATACGAATTTCGCCCATGTTAGAAACTGCACTTTTATATCAAATAGTGTTATAGATGATACGGGTGGCGCTATCAGTATTTTTGGCGAATCTAAAGTATCTAACTCTACCTTTATAAATAATACTGCTAAAATGGGGGGTGCGGTCGAACTTGATCATGGAAGTGTAGTATTTTCCTGCAGGTTTGAAAATAATCGTGCCACTTCAGGAAGTGCTATTAAAATCGATCATCGGAGTACTATTGATGGTTGTATTTTTAAAAACAATTATGCTGAGAGTGAAGGTGCTATTCTCGTAACGGGTAGTAATGATGTAATATCTAACTCCCAATTTATTAGTAATCAAGCGGGAAGATATGGGGCTGCTATTTATTCTTGGGCAGGTGCAGATAATATTAAAGTGGATAACTGTCAATTTAGAGGCAATACGGCTAATAGTCTTGGTGGTGCTATCCTTTTTGTAGGAAAAAATTGCCAAATATCCAATTCTCTATTTGAAAACAATAAAGCATCTTCTTTATTATCTTTTGGTGGTGCTATCTGCTTGGAAAATTCAGGTGATCACACTAGCATTACAAATTGTACCTTTAAGAAAAACTCCGCTTCCATTAGGGGCGGTGCTATCTATTGGATGGGTGAAGAATCTAAAAAGGCTATAATTGCAGATTCAACATTTGAGCGCAATTCCGCTAATTATGGAGGTGCAATCACAATTGTTGAAAATTTAGGACTTATTGCAAATTCAACCTTTGAGTACAATTCCGCTAGTTATGGTGGTGCAATAGACAATCTAGGAAATATTTCCCTTATAGCAGATTCTACTTTCAGGTATAATAAAGCAAATAGTGTAAGTTTAACTGAGGATTCCCAAGAATATGCCAAAGTCTTCACTTTTAAAGGTGAAGAAGATTACATTAATGCAATTAAAAATTACGGTAGTGTTAATTTCCAAAATGTCACCTATTGGGATGGTTCTTTTGTAACCAGTGACTCTCCTATAAACAGCAATAAAGAGGCAGGTATAAACATTACTATAGTAGTTTGGAATTCCCTTACTCCGGGTCTTGGAAAAGCAAAGCTAAATATTACAAAGCAAACCAATATTAATGGTCAGGTTTTCTTTGATGAGTATAAGACTCTCCCATATGGAGTGTATTCCTATGAAGCATACCATCCAGATGATAGTTATTATACAGGAAGTGGTAAGGAGAAAGGTACTTTTATATCTTTGAATTACTTAAACAACACTCTTAAGATCAATGTTGCTGATGCTGTTTATGGCGAAGACCTTGTTGTTAATTTAAGCACTAATGTTTCAGGAAATTATACCATTTACCTTGCCAATTCAAGCTATGATGTCACATTTTCCAATGATGACGTTAAAAAGGGAAATGTATTGGCTTATAATGTCACTGTAGCTGAAAATGAGTTAAATGGGAAAATTATACGTCTTCCTGCTTTGCTTGATGTAAAGGATGGATATGGTGCTTATGTTCAGTTCACTAAGTTTGAAGAGGGTGAACCTTATATGTATACACATAATAGGACTTCATTCAATGTCTATAAGGCTTCTTCCAGTCTTGATGCAAATGGAACAACCATTGTCAAAGGCAGTGATGCTGAATTGAACTATACCGCAGAAAATGGTACTGTAACTATAACCGGCATCAAAAAAGGCAGTTCCATCTTGTATGTTGGCATTGATTATAACTTTACCGTAAGTGATGGAAAAGTAATTGTCACTGGTCTGGATGTAGGCAATTATACTGTAAAGTTAAGCACTCTTGTTGATAAAAACCATAAATCCGCTAGCAAGGAAGTTATTGTTCGTGTCATTACTCCTACCTGGATTGATGCTCCGGAAGCATTGGCATATATGGTTGGTGAATTTGATGCGATTAATGCAGTCTTGAATCCTAGTGGGGCTGGTTCTTTAGACTACACAAGCAATAATGAAAGCGTTGTAGTAGTTGACAGTTATGGCAATTTAGAGGCTAAGGCTGTAGGCACCACTACTGTATTTATCAGCTTTGCAGGAAATGACGATTATGCCCCTTCAAACGCAACAGTCACAGTCACTGTAAGTGACAATAGGATTCCAACATCCATCAAAGTCAACGATTCATTTGACTTGTATATAGGGAATCAAGTCAATATTGGTGCGGTTTTAGATCCTTCCAATGCGGGAGTATTGGATTATGCTTCCAGCAATGAAAGCGTTGTTGCTGTTGATGAAGATGGAAATATGGTTGCTGTAGGCGTTGGTGAGGCCAATATCACTGTTAGCTTTGCCGGAAACGAAAATTATTTCTCTAACAGCACTAAAGTTCTTGTCACTGTTCATCCTCTAGTTGATCTGCAAATCACTAAAAAGGTCAATGTAGCCTCCGGCGAGGTTCATGTCGGAGACCAAATAGAATTTACCATAGAAGTTCACAATCACGGGCCTTGTGATGCTACTGAGGTAGTCGTTGAGGAAGCATTGGATTCCCATCTTGCTTTGGATTCCAGCCAGACCGGTATAGGAACCTATAACGGCAAAATTTGGAATATCAGTAATTTGAGAAGTGGATATACTGCTGTTTTGGCAATAGTCGCAAATGTCACTTCAGCAGGCGACATTAACAATTATGTTAGCGTAAGCTGCAGCGAGCATGACTCCAACGATTCCAACAATGCAGACAATATCAGCACCATAAAGGCATTGTCTGTAGCTGATTTGAGAATCAACAAAACCGTAGACAAAAAAACTGTAAAAGTCGGGGACTTGATTACATATACAGTCAATCTTGTGAATTTAGGTCCTTTCGATGCTACTGATATTGATGTTTATGACAGTTTAAGCAGTCTTGTTGAGTTTGTCAGCGCTTCACCTAGCGTTGGAACATACGATAACCAAACCAATAAATGGCATATTGACAAGCTGGCTGCGAATAGTCCGGTTACTTTAGATTTGACTGTCAGGGCAATTGCTAATGGCACCATTGAAAATAGTGTCATTGTCAGGGCTAATGAATATGATCCTGAAGAGTCTGACAATAGTGCAGATGCACCTGGTGTTGTTGCTGAGCCTGTAGTTGACTTGAGCATTGTCAAGACCGTAGATATCATGACTCCTTATTATGGAGACGCTGTCACTTACACTATCACTGTAACCAATAATGGTCCGAATACTGCTACTAATGTGGTTGTAACAGATACCGTTCCTAGTGGCATGAATGTAAGTTCAGCAGATGATACTTATGTAGGAAATGGTGTATGGGAAATCGCAAGCATTGACTCTGGCAGTGAGGTTTCTTTGACCTTGTATGCTACTGTTAATTCATTGGATGCATTGACCAATGAGGTTAATGTTACTTCCAAAGAGTTTGATAACAATACAGATGACAATAAGGCTAGTGCTCCTGAAGTCAAGGCTATTCCTGTAGCAGATTTAAGCGTATCCATAAGCCTTTCCAGCAACGAAGTAAATTACGATGACATTGTTGAATTGGTTGTTACCGTTAAGAACAATGGTCCTAACGATGCAAGCGGAGTCATTGTGAAAAATACTCTTCCTGACGGATTGGTTTATGTATCTGACAACATTACAGATTCTGATTATCTCTCTACCAAGAGCAGGTTGATGGCTTCAAGTCAAGGATAT
>ONJC01000041.1 GCA_900318035.1 uncultured Methanobrevibacter sp. | reverse complement strand
GGCATCGTCTTCAAGACCTACGACGTGATGTTCGCCAATGGTGACAAGATTGAGTTTGACTCCAAAGGCAACTGGAAGGATGTAGAGAAGATGAGTGGTGTACCAACAGCTTTTGTTCCTGCACAAATCCAGAATTTCGTGAAGAAAAGCTATCCAGGCACCAAGATTACGAAGATTGACCGCGATGCTCATGACTATGAAATCGAACTCTCGAACGGTCTTGATCTCAAGTTCAACAAGAGTGGTAGATTGATTGAAATCGACGACTAATCTCGCAATTCTCCCATAAATCTTCTTCTCAAAACCTTTTTATTATTCTTCTTTTTTTACCAAAAAAAACTATTTTTGTATGAGCCGATGAATTGATTAAAGAGCTCAAAAAAGACTTAACACCATTTAACGATTTTAAAAAAAAAAGTAGTTTGAAGATATTGAATATCTTCATAGATTTTCATTGATAATTTTTACGCAGGATTCCTTAATGTCCTCTGCTCTTTGGGCGTCCCTTGACTCCAGAGTTATTCTGATATAGTCCTCGGTTCCGGACGGCCTTACAAGCACCCAGCTGTCATCTGCAAATGTCAGTCTTACACCATCGATTGAATTTACATCGCAAATGTCATCAAATTCTGATTTTAACAGCTCCTCCATATTCTCCATGACCCTGATTTTGGCTTCCTTGGAACAGGTTATTTTTTCACGGATATTCGGATATGATGGGATTTCATCCAAAAGATCGGACAATTTGCCTTTTTTAGAGACCAATTCTGCCATCCTTAAACCTGAGAGAATACCGTCAGGACACATGCAGAAGTCAGGATGAAGCCAAGTTCCGGAAGGTTCGCCTCCAAATGCGGCATTTTTCTCAATGATTACTTCAGCAACATTAACATCACCAACAGGAGTTCTGAAAACTTCCCCCTGCACTGATTCGTCCATACACAATCCCGCATCCACGGTTGTTACGACATCTCCATCGAATTCTTTTGAAATCAATGCCAGAAGTGAGTCGAAAGGTGAAATTTTACCGTTTTCATCCACAGTAATCATCCGGTCTGCATCACCGTCGTGAGCTATTCCAAGGTCTGCCCCAATAGCTACAACCGTTTTCATCAGATTACCGAGATTTTCTGCATTAGGTTCAGGGTTTCTTCCAGGGAAAAATCCGTCAGGCTGTGAATTTAAGGTTGTGACTTCACATCCCGCCTTTCTAAATACTAAAGGTGATATTTCGCTTCCGGCACCGGATGCACAGTCAATAACAACTTTTAAGCCTTCCTTAATGTCAACCATATCAACCAAATCATCAACGTATTGTCCTTTGATTTGTTCGTTGACACTTAATTTTCCAATCTTATCCCATGCAACTGAGATATAATCCTTGTTGGCATAGATTTCTTCAATTTTTGCCTCCTGTTCGGAGGTGTATGCCATTCCATTCTTGTTCCATAATTTAATTCCGTTGTATGGAGACGGGTTGTGTGAAGCTGTGAGCATGATTCCCGCATCGGCATCGAGCTTTTCAGTAGCATATCCGACCAATGGAGTTGGAACCATTCCTATCTTAATTACATTTACTCCGCTTTCCAAAAGTCCTGCACAAATTGCCTGGTCGAGCATCTGGTTTGTGGTCCTGGTATCATAGCCTATTACTACAGTACCTTCATTTCCCAAATAGCAAGCCAGTGATTTTCCAACGTTCAATGCAAGTTCACATGTTACTTCAGAACCGATTAGCCCTCTGATTCCTGAGGTTCCGAACAGTTTTTTAGCTGCCATGCCCTCACCTATGCTCCGAACTTATGGGCATAATTCATTAAATCCATCATGATATTCATTACGTCTGATCCTCTGATTCTGTTAAGTCCTCCTTTTGCACATGCCCTTTCGGAGAACTCCTTAACATCATCCACTCTCACTTCAGGACCTCTAATAAGTACAGGAACAGGGTCTCCTGAGTGGTTTTTAACTGAAATTGGAGTTGAATGGTCAGCTGTAAGGTAAATATAAACATCTTCGAGTTTTATGAGTTCGCTCATTACCACTTCATCGACCTTTTCTATGAATTCCTTTTTCTCGATTGTCTGGCCGTCGTGGCCTGCCTCATCTGCTCCGTCAATGTTGATTAGGAAAAAGTCATGTTCTGAGTTTTTAACCTGGTCTATGATTGTGTCCCTGATATTGTCCAGGTTGGTGTCAACTCCTCCGGTCACATCTTCCATTTCAATGATGTCCATTCCTGCAAATCTTCCGATTCCCATAATCAGACCTGTTTCTGCAATGCATGCGGAGTTTACCTCATATTTCTCATTCAATGATTCGACAACAGGAACTTCACCGGCACCGCGAGGAATGACAATGTTTGCTGGAGGTTCGCCTTCTTCGATTCTTTTTACATTGACCGGGTGGTCTTTAGTCATTTCATATGTTTTTACGACCAATTTGTTCAAGATATCTGCAGTCTTTGCTGCTTCCGGTGTGTCATCCAACGGTTTTACCTCTTTAGGTTTGTTGCCTTCCACTTTAGGGTCAGCATCACTTACCTTGCCTGAAAGTCCTTCACCTCTCAGAACCAGAACTGCCCTGTGTCCGGTGGATTCCTTGAAAATAATTTTTATGTCAGGATAGTCTTCCAATACCATTGTGTTCAATACGTCGACGATTTCCTTGGTTCCCTGTTTGATTCTTCCGGCACGTCTGTCTGTAACTATCAAATCATCATCAACAGTTGAAAAGTTGCATCTGAATGCAATGTCTCCAGGCAAAACTTCAACGCCTACACCGTTTGCTTCGAACGGTCCCCTTCCTGTGTATACTTCATAAGGATCATAGCCCAAAATTGATAAGTGTGCGGTGTCGCTTCCAGGAATGATTCCAGGAGCAATTGAGTCCATGATTCCAGTAATTCCTTCTTCTGCCATCTTATCCATATTTGGAGTGTGAGCAGCTTCAAGAGGAGTTTTATTTCCTAATTCTTTAATCGGACGGTCACCCATACCATCCATAATTAAAATAAGACCTTTCATAAATATCACCTAAATTATAATAATATAATTTTTGTGTCTAATAGTTAAAATAATTTGTTTAAAAACCAGTTTAAAAATTTAAAATAAAGTTTAGAAAAAAAGATTATAAAAGTAAAATTCCAACAAGTGCACCTACAATTGTTGCAATCAGATTTACATGTTCATTAGTAATCAAATGCCTGTTTTCAAACACGGCTCCCAGAACACTGTCCATAAAACAGCCCACAGTTCCTGAAATTATGGCAACGCAAATGGCCAAAAGAGGATTTGGCATTATGCCCAACAGGTATGATGCAATACCGATGATTGCCGCACCGACAATACCGACAGCAGTTCCCAAAACAGACACAGCCCCATTAGTGCCGGGATCCACTTTTTGAAATGTTGTAATCAGCCTAGGGTGCTGGTCCAATACCCCGATTTCAGAAGCCAAAGTGTCTGAAGTTGCTGTTGCTATAGCTCCAATGAAACCGCCGACAAACGGCAGATAATAACCTCCGAAAGCAGCCATGAAACAGGCCACAACACCATTGGATATAA
This sequence comes from uncultured Methanobrevibacter sp., assembly GCA_900318035.1. Classification (GTDB taxonomy): domain Archaea; phylum Methanobacteriota; class Methanobacteria; order Methanobacteriales; family Methanobacteriaceae; genus Methanocatella. Next base: position 4,478 of record ONJC01000041.1, on the reverse strand, counting down.
CATTTTTTGAAGTTCTCCTTCCTTCAAACTCGCCCAGTGACTGCTTGTACTTTTTGGAGAATTTTGTGGCAAGCAAAGACATGACCAGGAATAAAACGATTAACAAAAGCCAATTGGCACCCGCTGAAAAAATGATTATGATTCCCATGACTATCATCACTACAGAACCAAGCACATCAAGGGATTTCCTGTAATATGTAACAAAACCTAAAATAAACAGGAGTATTACATATATCCAATTAACCATTACTTCCTCAACCATACAATCAACATGCCAACTTTTTAATAAATATTTATCTAAAATAATATAAAAACATTATCAATAAAGAAAAGATTTTACATGAATGCCTTGAAATGAAAGCATAATTACAATATAATCAAAATAAATTTAAAACCGCTGCATAAATAACAAGATTAAATTGAATATGAAAACAGTGAAATAACAAAAAAAATAATATATAACATGTTGCACAAATATTACCTTATAATCTTGGGGAAATTATTATGAAATTTGAGAGAATTTTGGAGTCATATACATATGACCGTTTTGGAGAAATTTTATATATACTACACAAGAACAACAGAAAATATCTCAATGATGCGCTGGCAGAATATGACCTGAATCTGCTTCAGGCAATGTGCATTCTAACCATCCATCAAAAAAACGACACCACACAAAAGGAACTTACTGAAATTTTATATCTAACAAAAAGCGGCATTACAAAAGCAATAAATAAACTTCAAAATGAAGGTTTTGTTATAAAAGAGAAATCTTCAAAGGACAATCGTAAATATGTCCTGAAATTAACTGAAAAAGGCGAAGAAATTATTCCCCACCTCATTGCCATTAATGACGAATGGGAAGAAAAGATCGGACTGACTGAACTTGACGATGAATTTATTGAAAACCTTAAGGACATGACATATAAATCTATTGAACTGAACTTGGAAAAAGATTGAACTCCAAAACACCATCATCAAAATCACTTATTTTTTGCTTCGAAAAAAGTATCAATTTACTTTAAATTTCGAATCAGTAAATTAAAATTATTTTCAAATCCATTAAAAATATTGATTGAATTTTTTATTAAATGACATCTTGTTTGTAAAAATAGATTAATGTTACACAGACATCTACATGTAACAATAAAATTTAATAAAAAAAGATAAAAAATTAGGAAAATTATTTCCTAAATCTTCTGATTTGACTTGTACCAATAGCTAACAACACCAACAGCAATATTAACAGAGGATTACCTGTCGGATAGTCTGAAAGGGAAATTCCCTTATTGATTTCAGATACTTCATTAACTGATGAGACGTCATCCGCAGTTTCGTTATTATCATCCTCAGCATCCTCTATGATAACAGTGGTTACTGTATCATTGGCATCATAGTTTTCATCACCAGAATAGTGAACCTTCACTTTATGATCTCCTTCAGACAAGCCCGGAACTCTGAATCTGGCTTCGCCGTTAATGACAGAAGTTGTGTATGTTTTGCCCGCAACTGTTATTGTTACAGTTCCTGTTGCATCATTTGGAAGTTTTACAACAATGCTTGCATCCTCTCCAACAATTACAGCATCCCCAGTAGCGGAAACAGGAGCCTTAGCCTTATTTACTGTAAATTTGACAGTTGTTTTGCTTGGCAGATACTTGTCATCACCATCATAGAACACTTTTGCGGTGTATTTTCCGGCAGGAAGTTTTGGAATGATCACTTTGGCTTTGCCGTTGATGATTTCTCCATAGTATCCGACACCATCAATGTCAACCAATACCTGACCTGTTGCATCTTTTGGAACTGTTACTGTAATTACCTCATCACTGCCTGCTGTAATGTCTTTAGCAGTAGCCTTAATAGTTGATGGGACTTTTGAAACAGTGAATGATGCAGTTGTAGAGTTCCATTCATAGTAATCTCCACCGTCGAATCTCACAGCAACTGTTTTGTCACCTTCTTTCAATCCGTTAACTTTGAAAATAGCTTTTCCATCCACAACATTAGCATTGTATTGATTACCATCGATTTCGATAGTCACAATACCTTTAGCATCGTTAGGAACAGTCACGGTTATTACTGCAGTATCCCCAACGTTAATGTCATCAGCTTCAACGCTTATAGGAGTTGGATATTTAGGAATACTTACAGTTGAGTTTACTGTTTCAGGTGCGTAATTATCATCACCGGAATATGCAACTTCAACATTTTTAGTTCCAGGAGCTACATTGTCCAGATTAATTACTGCAGTTCCGTTGACCACATCGGCAGTGTACTTTTCACCGTCAACAGTGACTGTTACAGTTCCGGTTGCATCTTTTGGAGCATGCACGATTATTGTTCCGTTTCCTAAATCTTCAATATCGATATCGGCAACCTGTGTTGATACGATGAATGTTGTTGTGTTTGTACTTGGCAGGTATTTTGAATCACCATTGTATCTTGCACTTACAACATATTCGCCTTTAGGAAGTCCGGAAATTACCAGTACACCTTTGCCTCCGCTGACTGCAACTGAGTATATGTCATCACTGGACGGTTTGGACAATATGCCGTCATCCAGATTGAAATCATATTCGACACCGTCAATGACAACTGTCACTGTACCTGTAGCATCTTCCGGAACTGTCAATCTGATTACTTCAATTTCTCCAACAGTTATGTCCTGAGTTGTTGGAATCACGAATGATTCCACCTTGCTTACATTGAATGAAGCGTTATTTGAGCTTGACAGGTATTTGTCGTCACCGGTGTATGTCAATGATACATTGTAAATGCCGTTAGGCATGCGAGGTATTGAAGCTGTTCCGACACCGCCGGTTACATTTACATAATATCCTACGCCGTCAATGTCAATCAGTACCTGTCCTGTTGCATCTTCAGGAACTGTTACTGTGATTGTTACATTTTCGCCAACATCAATATCTGTTATTGTTGCAGATACGGTTGAAGGGCATTTGGATACTGTAGTTGTTCCGGTTGTGTGGTTTGCAATGTAATTGTCATCACCTGCATATTCAACAGCTATTGTTTTGGTGCCTGCAGCAAGGTTTTCGACTTCGAATACTGCTTTTCCATTCTTGATTTGTGATGTGTATTTTACACCGTCTATTTCAATTGTTACATTGCCTGTTGCATCATAAGGAACTGTTACTGTGACTATTGCCTTGTCTCCTACTTTGCTTTCAGGTGCTTCGACTGTTATTGGAGTGTCCAGTTTTGGAGCGGTGACTTTTGCATTTGCAGTTGCGTTAGCGTATTTGTCATCGCCGCCATAGATTACTTCAATTTCGTGAGCTCCAGGAGTTACATTATCTAATTGTACAACAGCAGTGCCGTTGACGATTTCTGCAGTGTAATTCTTGCCGTCAACAGTGACTGTTACGTTTCCTGTTGCGTCGCTAGGAACAACGACCACAACAGTTCCGTTTCCTTGGTCAACCACTGTGATGTCCGGAGTTACTTTAGCCGGATCAACGGTGAAGTTGCCAATCTTGTAGGCGGAATCGTAGTTGTCATCACCGGAGTATTCGACAGCTATTGTTTTCGGACCGGCAGTCAGGTTATCAACTTTGACAGTTGCTGTGCCGTTAATGACTTCAGCAGTGTACTGTTTACCGTCAACACTGACAGTTACATTGCCTTTTGCATTTTCAGGTAATTTGACAACGATTGTTCCGTTTTCACCTGCAATGATTTCGCCAATCTCAATGTCAATTGGTGAATCGTACTTAGGAGCTGTGACATTGGTTGTTTTGACAGTTGAGTTGTACTTGTCGTCACCTGAGTATTTAACTTCAATTTCGTGAGTTCCAGGAGTTACGTTTTCAAGTTGCACTACAGCTGTGCCGTTTACTACTTCCACTTCATATTCCTTGCCGTCAACAGTGACTGTGACATTGCCGGCAGCATCTTCAGGAACAACAATCACTAGAGTTCCGTTTCCTTGGTCAACCACTGTGACATCTGGAATGACTTTGGCAGGTTCAACAGTGAAGTTGCCAACCTTATAAGCTGAATCATAATTGTCATCACCGGAGTATTCGACGACCACTGTTTTCGGACCGGCAGTCAAATTACCAACCTCAACAACAGCAGTGCCGTTAATGACCTTAGCAGAGTATTCCTTGCCATCAACACTGACAGTTACATTGCCTGTAGCATTTTCAGGAAGAGCGACAGTGATTGTACCGTTTTCACCTGAGACAATCTCGCCAACAGTTATGTTAATAGGTGAATCATACTTAGGAGCAGTAATGTCAGTTGTTTTGACAGTTGAATTGTACTTGTCATCACCTGAATATATCACTTCAGCCACGTGAGTTCCAGGAGTGACATTATCCAATTGAACAACAGCAGTACCATTAACTACCTCTGCAGTGTAATTCTTACCATCAACAGTAATAGTAACATTACCAACAGCATCTTCAGGAACAACAACCACAACAGTACCATTGCCGTAATCAACAACAGTC
>ONJC01000045.1 GCA_900318035.1 uncultured Methanobrevibacter sp. | reverse complement strand
GTCTGCCATGAGTAATACTTTTCTGTCTGTTTTTTCAACAGTACATCTAATTCCTTTGTAAGTAGGGTCAGAACAGCAGTAAGTGTCGTGACTTACAATAGTGTTAGCCCATGGTCCTTTACAAATGAATACAGTTCCTTCGTGAGGTGCATCTCTTGAAACTGCACAGTTTACAACAACTTCACCGAAATCGGTTTTTACAAGTACAGTATCCCAGTTGTTTACACCTAATTTTGCCATGTCTCTAGGATCCATGTAACAAGTACCTGAAGCGTTTTTGTATTCTTGTTTTAAGGTAGAACCTCTTTTTTTACAAGCACCTTGGTAAATATCAGATCCAGTATTTAACATACATTTGAGAACATCAGTAGTTCCTTCACCAGTAATTTTTACATCAGGTACTACAGGTTTTTCTAAATAAGTATTAGCATAATGCATATAATAATCCCCCTATTCTAACCATATAGCATTTACTGGGCAAAACATTTGACATGTTCCACACAATTCACATTTTTCAGGACTGAAAAGTTTGATAAAACCGTTTTCTACCATCATAATAACTTCTTCAGTCTTTGCACCACTACCACCAGCATTTTCAGGACTGATAGCTGCATTAACAGGACAAGCAATTACACAAATCCCGCATCCTAAACAATTATCTTGATTTACTTTAAGTTCCATCTAATCACCTAATCTTTAATAGCATCTAAAGCATCTTTCCAAGTAGTAGAGTTAATAGGAGTGTGGTCAACTTCAGTTCTTAATACGGTAATTGCATCGTTAGGACATGCTTTTTCACATGCTTTACAACGTACACAGTAGTCATTGAAAGCAGTTACATGTTCCATTCTAGAACCAGGACCTGAAGATACTGGGAATGCTAAAGCATTACATTGACAGATATCTACACAAGCTCCACAAGCTTGACATTTTTCATCATCAACTTCAATAGAACCTTCGAATGGTTTTTTAACTTTTGCTGCATCGGTAGGACAGACTCCTTCACACCATCCACAGTATACACAGAGTTCTGAGTCGATGACAGAGTTTCCTTTAACGACAGCTTTTGCAGGGTCTAAATCATATTCTCCGTAGTTACATGCTCTACAAATAGCTTTGATAGCGTTGGTAGGACAAGCTTTTTTACATACAAGACAGTAAACACATTTGTCTTTGTCAATAACAATGGATTCTTCACCAGTTACTTGATCTACGACAATTGCTTCTGCAGGACATAATTCTTGACATACACCACAGTAAATACATTCTTCTTCATCTACATTGATTTCACCAGTTACTAAATCAGCACGGTCTGGTAAAACTCTTTCAATAACGATTGCATCACGAGGACATGCGGTTTCACATCTTTTACAGTAGATACATTCATCGTCATCGATTTCAGAGAAAGCGTTATAATGAGGATATGCTTCAATTTCTTTGATTGGAGTACCGTCAATAGTTAATACTAATGCATCAACAGGACATAATCCACTGCACATACCACATAATACACATTTATTTTCATCAATGCTTATTCTTTGGATATCTGGAGCTTCTTTGATATTTTGACTAATCTTGTCATGTCCGCTGAAGTAAGTTTCAAAACCTACACGAGCGTCAATAGCAATTGCATTTAAGGTAATTGCTTCAACAGGACAGGTAGACTCACAAATACCACAACCAAGACAAACCTGATCATTGAAAGACAAGCTTCTAACTTCATCTGCTGACCTGGTAATGTCAAAGTTATTGTCTTTTACCTCTTTTAAATTTCTAATCATATTAAATCTCCAAAATTTTTATCGAATTAGTTGGGCATTCATCAATACATAACTGACACCCACAACATTGTATGGAGTCTGCATGTGCCTTCAATGACTCTAACTTAATAGCTTTCATTGAACATGCATTTACACATAAGCCGCAACCAATACAAGAATCTTCTACATTTACTTCGAAATTCCTTTCTTGGCAAATATTCACAATTTTTCGACTCTGTTCTGGTTCATCAAATATAGCCTCAGTCATTTTCAAGAAATCTCTAGGAGAAAGTTCGGTGATAGTTCTTGCAACATCAATAGAATTCCATGACAGGTTGCTGCCATTCAAATAATGTGATATTGTCGACCTATCAACACCTAACTCGTTAGCAATTGCTTGGTGACTTTCGCCAGCATCCTTCAACTTGACCGCAGCCAAATATTTCAAACCAGATGCAATATGTTTCGGCATTTGAACCACCATGTGTAATGATTACACATATGTTTTCTTATATAAATATATTTGCTTATTAGAATTAAGTCGAAAGACTTATATATTACTGTGTAGTTACTACACAAAATTTTTTTTAAAAATTAACCATAATGCTTTAAAATAAAAAACAATAACAAAAATTATAATATGATTTAAAATAAACTATAATAAAATATTAAATTTAATATAAGAAATGAACATGCCTTTAAAGTATAAAAAATTGAAAAAATACGTCAAAATTTGTATTACTTTTATTGATAAAAAGTATTATGAAAACTGCAAAAATTAAGAAAAATTTTTAGGTATACCTAAAATGTGTAGTAACTACACATAAAACATTTAGAAATTTTTAATTAATACTTATAATATATTATTAATGGGGATTACAAAATGAAAATAGTGTCTATTGTCGGAAGAAAAAATACCGGAAAAACTTCACTGACAGTAAAAGTCATTGAAGAGCTTACAAGAAGAGGGTATAATGTAGCATCCATTAAACATTCACATCATTCCATTGAAATGGATAAGGAAAATACCGATACCTGGAAGCATAAACAGGCCGGTGCCAATTTAGTTGTGGGCGTTGGCTCAACAACCTTTTTCAATGCACGACAGGAAATGGATTTGAACAGGATACTATTTTTAATAAAGCATATAGGCAACTTTGATTTTGTAGTTATTGAAGGATATAAAAGCTACAACTATCCTAAAATCATCACTTCCCCTAATGTTAGGGATGAGTATACCATCTGCGAAGTGGATTCATTCACTATTGATGAGAATGGCGTGAGTGAACTTGCCGACCTAATTGAGCAAAGAGGCCATGACATCGTGGACACTTTATTTGCCAATAACTGCGGATACAATGATGGAGAAATTATTGCCTCAAAAATAAGGGAAGGAAGTTTAACTGTTGATGATTTGGACAAAACTCACAGTTACCTGTCCATTGACGGGAATGTAGTTGGTTTAAACAGATTCGTTAGCGATTATCTGAAGCAAAATGTTTTGGGAGTTATAAATACATTGAACCTGAAAGATTTTGGAGTGGATACCATTGGAAAGGTTGAACTGATAATCCCTGATGCAAATAGCAGACAGAAACCAAAAGAATGCCTAACAGAAATTGAAATCAACAATAATCCTTTAATAATAAATTCATTTACAAATGACATTGTTACAAACTCAATAAAAGCAATGATCAATTCCCTTAAAACCGATGAAGATGTTGAAAAAATAGAAATAACAATTTCAGATATCAATCCTGATGATTTATCCCAATCAAACATTGGGGTTAAAATAAATGACGGTAACCTGAAAATAAATGATTTTACTCAAGGAATTTTAAAAGAGACAATATATGCAATAATCAACACCTTGAAAGTCAATGATGAAATTGAAGAAATAAAAATAAAAGTGGAAGAATGATAAGATGTTAGAAAACGTAGTTAAAGACCAGTATGAAAGACCTATTCTTTCACTAAGAATCACAATAACAAACAGATGCAATGAAAACTGTATTTACTGCCATCATGACGGAATGGTTTCATCCAAAAATGAGATGACACCCGATGAACTTTACACCATTTCAAAAATAGCCAAAAAAATTGGAGTGAGAAAAATCAGGCTTTCCGGTGGAGATCCACTGGTTAGAAAGGACATTGTTGAGATTGTTGAAAAAATAGCAAGCCTTGATTTTAAGGACATTTCACTGACAACCAATGGAGTATTGCTTGAAAAATATGCTCAAGGTCTGAAGGATGCGGGTTTGGACAGAGTCAATGTCAGTCTTGATACCCTCAATAGGGACACTTACAAATTCGTGACAAACAAGGACTATCTGGAAAAGGCAAAGGCAGGCATCCTGAAAGCTGTAGAAGTCGGACTTTACCCTGTTAAAATAAACATGGTGGTAATGAAGGACATCAACACTGATGAAATAAAGGACATGTTCTATTTCTGCAAGGAGCACGGAATCATCCTTCAGCTGATTGAACTGATTGAAAGTGAAAACTGTGATGATGACAAGTTCAGTGCCGAATACCACTACCCATTAGATTCTTTAGAAAATAAGTTGGCTGATATAGCGGATAAGGTAAGAGAACGTAAGTTTATGCAAGGGCGTAAAAAATATTACATTAACAGTGGAGAAATCGAGATAGTGAGACCTGTTGATAACTCTAAATTTTGCGCAAATTGCTCCAGATTAAGGATAACTCCTGATGGAAAAATAAAACCATGTCTTTTAAGAAATGATAATCTTGTTGAGTTGATTTCACATGTGAGAAATGGTGAAAGTGAAGAACAGCTTGAAGAGATTTTCATAAACGGCATCAACAAACGTGAACCGTTCAACACCTAATTTTTTTATATTTTTTAATGAATTATATAACATTGTTATGTAAATTGGGATAAAAAAAAGAAAAAACTGGTATAAGGAAAAATCCTTATAACCATTTAGCTTTGGATACGTGATCAGTGAATGGAAGTGGGTCGTCACTACCCATACCTGGGATGTATCCGTAGATTTCTCTTACTTTGTTGTTTACAGTACTCCATACTTTAGCTACAGGGATTTCACATGGACATACTTCGGAACAT
>ONJC01000040.1 GCA_900318035.1 uncultured Methanobrevibacter sp. | reverse complement strand
GATATTGGCTGATGATGTTCAAATCAGAAATGTTCCTGAGCTTATTAAATTGATTGATGAGAATAAACCTGAAGTTTTAGAAATTACTCCTTCAAGAATCGGATCTTATCTTGAATTAGATGAATTCTGTAATGTGATTTCTTGTCTAAAATGTATTTTCCTTGGTGGAGAGCAATTCTCAGCAAAAGTTTATGAAGATTTAAGAAAATACAGTGATGCAGTTGTTTATAACAGTTACGGTCCAACAGAAACAACTATCACTTCAAACAACAAAGAAATTATACATTGGAGGTATGAGTGTTGGAAAAGGATATTACAACATGCCTGAAAAAACCAAAGAATCATTCTTAACTATCAATGGCATTCCATATTACAGAAGTGGAGATTATGCTATTGAACTTCCAAATGGTGAAATCGACATTAAAGGAAGAATCGACAACCAAATCAAATTAAGAGGATTAAGAATCGAAATTGGTGAAATTGAAACCAATATTGGTCAATATCCAGATATAAGGCAGGCCGTTGTTGTTATTAAAGAGATTAACAATGTTGATCATTTATGCGCATATTACACTGCTAATTGTGAAATTGACAAGGATGATTTAAAAGAGTTTTTAAAAGACAGGCTTACTAATTACATGATTCCGACTGTGTTCATGCAGCTTGATGAAATGCCACAAACACCAAATGGAAAAACCGATACTAAAAAACTTCCGGAACCAAAAATGGACTTGAATTATGTGGCACCAAAAACAAAACTTGAACAGGAAATCTGTGCAATATATTCATCCATACTGAATGTAGAAACTGTTGGTGCAGAGGATAATTTCTTTGAAATTGGGGGAACATCACTTATTGCATCAAAATTAATCATTGAACTGCTTAAACAGGGATATACTGTAAGATATGATGACATATTCAAGAAGAAAACTCCTAGAGCACTAGCTAAATTATTGTCTGGAGAAAGTGAGTCCGAAGAGGAGTTGAATATAGAAGAGGACATCATCAAAAACTACAATTATGATGAAATCAATAAGCTTCTCGAAGAAAATACCTTAGAAAACTTCTTTGATGGTGAAAAACAAGAATTGGGCAATGTCCTATTGACTGGAGCTACAGGATTTTTAGGAATCCATATTCTATATGAATTCATCAAAAATGAGGAAGGAAAAATCTATTGTATGTTGAGGAAAGGCAAATTTGATTCATGTGAAGAACGTTTAATTGATTTAATGAATTATTACTTCGATGAAGATTTCACTGACCTGATCGGATCACGTATCATCATAATTGAAGGAGACATAACTGAAATTGATGACTTTAAAAAACTTGAAGATGAACCGATTGATACAATAATAAATTCAGCGGCACTTGTAAAACACTATACTGCTGATGATTATATATTCAGGGTAAATGTCGATGGTGTAATTAATGGACTTAAATTTGCCCAAACAAGGAATAACATAAAATATGTACAAATATCAACAATCAGCGTTCTTTCATCATACTCTTTAAATGAAGAGGCATATCCAAATCAGGAATATAATGAAAGAACATTATATTATGAACAGGATTTGGAAAATAAATATGTATGCAGTAAATTTTTAGCTGAAAGGTCAGTTTTACAGGCGGCGACTAAAGGACTTCCAGTAAAAATAATTAGAGTAGGAAACCTGATGAGCCGTTACTCAGACGGTGTGTTCCAGAAAAACTATGATACAAATGCATTTTTAAATAACATAAAGACCATTAAAAAACTAGGTGCGATGAATCCTACAATGGCTAATGAAAAGGTTGACATGAGTCAAATAGATTATGTTGCAAAAGGAATACTTGCATTGTCTAAGACTCCTGATAAATCCAGAGTATTCCATTGTATGAATAATCATTACATTTCCCATAGGGAAATTATCAAGGCATTAAATACATACGGTTATGGAATTGCCGAAGTGATTTTCGAAGAATTTAAACAGATTTTTGAACATAACATTAATGAGAATATACAGGGTATTATAACCGCTGATTTTTCAATTGATGACTTTGATGAAGAAGATGATTTCGAAGAGAATGTAGAAATCGAACAGACTGTTGAAGTTCTTAAATCCTTAGGATTTGATTGGCCTAAACCGGATATTAAGTATCTTAAACGATTATTCGATTATTTAAATAAATTCGATTATTTTGAATAAAGGTGAATAACATGTCAAATGAAATTATTTCTCATAAATTTAGGGAATTATTGTTGCCGTCATTGCTTATAGCAATGGCGTTAAACATAGCTTCAGTTGTTGATGCAAGTTTTGTATCAACATTCATAGGGCACAATGCACAAGCGGCTTTACAGGTCTTAGAACCTTTAGTGCTGTTAATTACAATATTTGAATGGCTGTTTGGATTGGGAGGTCAAATTTTAGCTTTAAATAAAAAGGCGGAATTTGATGAAGATGGAAGCAATCATTATTTCACAACTGCAATGCTTGCAACAATAATTCTGTCAATTTTGATTTTATTGGTATGCTTTTTATTTAAAGATTCCTTAATAAATCTATTGCATCCTACTGCAGGAGCACTACCTTATGTAAATGCATATAGTGTATATTTATTCATTTGTTTCCCAATTGCAACTGTATTAGGGGTTTTATGTCAGTTTATTCGTGTTGATGGACAACCAAATTTTGCTTCAGGAGTAATTATTCTTGTAAATGTTATCAATATAATTTTAGATTATGTATTCCTTGGCGTTTTACATACTGGCATTGAAGGAGCATCACTTGCAATGTTGATAGGTTATTTAATTGGATCATTGTGTATTTTAAAATATCATTTTGATTCAAAAAGAAATTTCAGATTCGTTTTATCCAAATTGAAATTCGGGACTTGGATATCATCAACAATTGAAATTATTAAAATAGGTCTTCCCGGCGCAAGTATGGGCTTTTTTAATGTGTTATTAATCTATATCATGAATTTAATTGTCAGTGGAGTCTTAGGAGAGTTGGGTTTGGACATATTCAATGTATGTGTGAGTGCATTGTTACTAATAAGTATTTTAATCATGGGATTCGCCGAAACATTATCTTCCATTGTTCCAATTTATTATGCGCAAAATGATTATTACAACCTGAAGCATATTGTGCGAAATTCTGTTTTAATAACATTAATCTGTTCACTGGCATTTACTATATTCCTGTTAGTATATCCTGATGGATTATTAATCTTTTTCAAACTTCATCAAATGCCTAATGACGGATTGGTGGAAAATGCGATTAGGATATACTCATTGGCATTTATACCTATGGCATTTTCAACTATGCTGTTGTTTTATTATGAAGGAATTGAAAGAACTGTGGAATCCGGAATCATTACAATCATTTCAGAATTTTTAGGGCCGTTAATGTTTACGTATATATTATTCCCTTACATTGGCATCACCAGTGTCTGGGTATCTTTCCCGTTAGGTTTTGTTCTATCGATAGTTGCTGTTGCCATTTATGTAAGAATAGTTGAAAGAAAGGGCAGCGAATATTATGGCCTGTTCTTCATTAAAAAGGGATTAATCGAAAAAACTAGAAACTACACTTTGGAAAGCAAAAAGGATAGTGCGAAATCTGAGATGTTCAATCATTTAAAGAGTCTGAATACGGATAATTCATCTATTGACACATTGGATAAGATTATAAACACCATTTTTGATTCAAACAATGAAAAATTGCATATGGAAATATTATTGATTGACTATGGTGATAAAATTACCATCAATATGAAGGATGAAGGAAAAAGAGAAGTAATGAAAGATATTGAAAAATCCTTTTCACAAGATAGCATCAAAGTTAGTGAAGTATTAGGATTTAATAATATAGAATATGAAATTAATAGAAGCTAATAATTTTTCTTTAGCTTCTTTTGAATATTTTTTTTTAAAACCAGATAGTCTAAAGATATCTTTAGATTTTCGGAAACATTTCCTATTGAAATGGCTTGATTTCTATAAGTAAATGCGGTTTTTTTGTATCTAAAACAAATTTCACTAAAAAGCAGCACATAATTCCGCTACTTTTTGTTCGTAAGGATTGAAACAAAAATCGAAAAAAAATGGCAGGTAATTTCAATAGTATCCCGTGGATTATCATTAGGCAACATTGCTTCTGGGACAATACATTGAATATGCAGTTTAGTGAAATATTGATAAATAATTCCGTAGGTTTTTAACTCATGTATGAAAATAAGTTATCAATAAATTAATTTAATTGAAGTAGAATTTTAAACTGGGATAATCGCTGATGGACATGTAGTAACATGTTCTAATTCGCAATGCTCTAAAAAAATCAGTAGATGTTAATACATCTACTTAACTGTTAATTTTGCCTTTCCATTTTTATTTCCTTTTTTTAAAAACTAATAATACTTTGTGGCGAAAGATAAAACCATGACTGCCATAAATGCGATAATGAAAACCATCGCATACTTATCGAAATCATCCTTATACTTTTCCAGCCGGTCTATCTTAAATGTTCCAATAATTGGGAACAGTGCAAATAAAGGCATGAAATATCGTGTTGAAAGTCCCAGATTTAACTTTCCGACACTTGCCCAAGTCAAAAGCTGGATAAGACATGTTCCAACATATATCACCAGTACAATGAATAATGTTCCAATCCGTGTCTTTAAATCGAATTTTTCACGTTTCGGATAAGCCAACAGCATAACAGCCAAAAACAGCAATAATGTGACCACTATTAAGTGGTAACTGTCTGCATAATGTATTTTTTGAGCAGCACCGAAGAAATTGAACGTGCCGTATAGAATCTTGGCTATGTTATGTGTGAATATCTGAGCAAAGAAATTTCCCATGAAACTCGGATGTGAAATGATATAGTTCATCTGTCCTGGTGGATCGAGGTATTTGAGTCTTGATCTCCATGAATGCATCAATGCGGGTGCGGAATATCTGCTCCACATAACCCCAATTATTCCAACAAGGACTATGCATATAATCATATAAGGGATGATTTTTTTACCCTTTTTGAAGTTGTCAAATGGAATCAGCAGCAATAGGAATATGAATGCCAGATAAGGCAGCTTACAGAGACCCAAAATAAGGCATAATGCCGAGAACATTATAACTTCCCGGACTCCAAGCGAGTTTTTCTCGGCTTTATACAGGTATAGGAAGTATGCAACGGCAAGTATTGCAAGGCCAATTATCATCGAATCTATGCTTAACGACGCCGCCTGATAGATTGAGATTGGTATGCATGAGACTGCAAGCAAAGGCATTTTCAAAACTGGAGTCTTTTTAATCGCCAAAGATATTAATCCTGCATAAAGCATAAGATTAAAAATCCGTCCAAGCCACAGCATCCAAATTACATTCAAATCCAACAATTTGGCAATGTTCATGCCTATTGCCTGAGGCAGATATCCGTAAAACGGGTTTTGCTCGAATGCAGAAACAATCAGTGTTGGCGTATAATCTATTTTTTGCGTATCAAATGGAGTTTGATATACCGTTTTACCCACACGATCCGTCAAAAAGTTCAATGCTTCAATAGACTCGAATCCTGCACCGGTATTATACACTGCAGGTTTATGTGATGATGATACATTATATGCCCTCTCAACACCCAAATCCTCTCCGGTCCAATGGGGAATTATTATTCCTCTTGAAGTCAGTTCCGCTCTTGCAAGATGTTCGGTTTCGTCACTGACATCGCAAATAGGCACTATAAATGATGTAATAATTCCAAAGCATAGTATAATTACAAAGGCGACCTTGTACAGTTCCTTATCCGAATCGTGCATGAAATAATACACGATGCAAAGAATGCCCAAAACTGCAACTATCAGTAATGCATTAATCCAAAAACCGTAATTTGGGGTATGGTTATAAGTAACAGTTGAAAGGCCCAAAACAATTATTAAGATTAAATAAATCAACCAATACTTTTTTGATGAAATCAATTCATCTTTAAAATCATTTAAACTCATTTTTCTCCCTAAATCAATAATATTTCGTTGCAAAAGCCAATATCAAAGTGGCCATAAAACCAATGATGAAAATCATTGCATATTTATCATACTTTCCCTTGAATTCATCCAGTTTTTTTATCTTGAATGGCACTATGATAGGAAGCAATGCAAACAACGGTAAAAAGTACCTCGCACTAACTCCGATATTTGTGTTTCCAACATCTGCCCATGTCAAAAGCTGAATGAAGCATGTTCCCACATATACCATCAGCAATATCAAAAGTGAGCCCACTCTTGCTTTCGAATTGAACTTGACCTTATTTGGATAGAACAGCAATGTGGCAGACAGAAATATCCATAGGAATATTGTAATGAGAGTATAGTGGTCTGAGTAGTGGTATGGATTTGCTGCTGAAAAGAAATTGAAAAGACCATTTACTGTAATGCCCAATGTATATGTGAAAATCATCCTTAAAAATTCTAAAATGAACATCGGATTGTTTATCAGATATTTAGCCTGCAATGCAGGGTCCATGTAATTAAGTTTTGATCTCCATGAATGCATCAAAGCAGGTTCAGAATAGCTGCTCCACAATACTCCCGCCAAGGCAACAATCAGAATGCCCAAAAGCATGTACCTTAATATATTCCTATCTTTGAAATTGTCCTGAGGAACCAGCAATATCAAAAACACGAATGCAAGATAAGGCAACTTGCAAAGGCCCAAAAGCAATGAAAGTCCACAAAATAGTGCAACATGCTTGGTATCAAGCGATTGTGCATCCGACTTATAAAGGTATATGAAATATGCTATTGTTAGTATCCCCAAACCGATTATCATAGAATCTATACTTACTGAAGCGGCCTGATAAATCGAGAGTGGTATGCAGGCAACGGCCAAAAGCGGAACCTTTAGTACAGGTGTTTTTTTAATAGCCAAAGATATTAAAAATGCATAGGAAATTAAATTGAATATCCTGCCCAGCCAAAGCATCCAAATTACATTCATGTCAAATGCTTTGGCTAAAAATACACCTATTCCTTGAGGAATGTATCCATAAAACGGATTTTGCTCAAAGGCAGATCCGTCAAGTATTGTTGATTTGGAAATCTTATCTGTATCATGGGGCGTGTCAAAAACAGTATTTTCCCGATTGTTTAGGAAAAACATATGGCTTTGAGACGTCCTGAAACCCACGTCGGTATTTAGTGCGGTGCTGTATTTTCCTTCAGATGTATGATTGTATAATCTGGTAAGATTGTTCTTTCCTCCCTCCCAATGTGGGAATATATCTCCTTGAGATGTGATTTCCGCACGTGTAAGATGCTCCAATTCATCACTGACATCTACAATTGGCACAATCAATGCAGTTATTATTCCAAAACAGAGGATGATTACAAATGCAACCTTATACAGTTCATTTTCAGAATCATGCATGAAATAATATACAATACAGACTATACCTAAGACTGCAACGATTAAAAATGTGGCTATTAAAAACTGCGGATTCTCGAAGTTCTTGGCCGAAAGTGTAGACATGCATGTAATCGTAATGAAAATCAAATAGATTAACCAATACTTTTTGGATTTTTTAAAAACCTCAGTAATGCTCCCCAATGTCATCTCCATAATATTATTTTCTATGGGAACATATAAATATTTTATATAAAAAAATGCAAAAATGTACTGTTTTTTTCAAAAATCAACAGATTTGATTAAAATATGTGATTAAGTTTTATTTTTTTTGTTAGTTTATTTTTCTTCTTTTTTTTAAAATTGAGGATGTGACACGAAGTCACATTTTTATAATTTTATTTTGCTTATTTTTCCTTTAATTTTATATACTATGAAGTACAATCTTTTATTATAGAGATTAATCTTTATGGTTGTTTTATTTATGGTTTTGAAAGATGATAATATTAATCAGACTATGTTGGTCCCTATGGACTTGCGAAACTTGATTCCTAAAGATCATCCGTGCTATTTTATTAAAAATGTGGTTGATTTGGTTGATTGTTCGAAAGCGAACCAGGAATTTCGTGGAACTCCTGGTGAATTTGCTTATCCTCGAGAATTATTGCTCAGGCTCATTTTAATGAGTGTTTTCGATGGTGGATTGTCTTCAAGGGAAATAGAAAGAAAAACACGAACTGACATTGCATATATGTATCTTGCAGCGATGGAAAAACCATCATATCGAACAATAGCAAGATTTAAAGTCGAATATTCGGATTTAATTGACGATGCATTTAAAACAACCATTAAAATTGCAAAAGATAATGATTTAATCAAAATCCATCATCTGAGCTTGGATGGAACTAAAATCAAAGCAAAAACATCAATTAATAAATTAACTGATGAAAATCAAATCAAAATCATGAAAGAACACTTGAAAAAAAGTATTGAATTAGATCATGAAGAAGATGAAGAATTGGGCGATGAATCAGGAAACAGCGTTCCAGAATCATTAACTGACAAAGAAAAATTCAAAGAAACAGTAAAAGAAATAGAAGAATCAACTAAAAGTAATAGAAACAAAGATAAACTTCGTTCTTCAAGTTTAAATCTTTTAAAACAAGCAAAAGAACATCCTGAAGATGTTTTAAAAAAACTCAATGAACTCGAAGAAAAAGTAAAAGAATCACCAAAAGACGTAATCAGCATCAATGACCCTGATGCACGCTTGATGAAGAATAAAAAAGGTAAATGGGAATGGGATTACAATGCACAAATCATTGTAGACGAATACAAAGGAGAATACAAAGGAATAATACTCACATCATACGTCACACAAAATCCAACAGACCATTTCGAACTAATTCCATCAATAGAACAATTAGAATCCAATTTAAAAGGAATATATGATGAAATGCCTTCTAATTTCCAATTCAGTGCTGATAATGGATATTCCACAGATGAAAACACAACATATCTCGAAGAAAAAGGATTAGATGGTTACATATCCACTAGAAAACTCTCAAGAAAAGAAAAAAAGTACAATCTATGGGAAAAACCATTTCAAAAAGATAATTTCGACTACGATGCAGAAATTGAAACCTATATCTGTCCTTTAGGAGAAATTTTATATCGAAGACGAACATACGAATATAAAAACAAACAAAGAATAACTTATTGGACAAACGAATGCAAAAACTGCATTATGAAAGAAATATGCTGCAATAAAAAGAACTACAGAACAATCCAAGACTATGGAAACCCTTCCAAGATTAGAATGCAACGGAAAATGGAAACAGACTGGGCACAAAAAATCTACAAAAAACGATCAAAAACAGCAGAACTACCATTTGCACACATAAAACAAAACATGAAACTACATGAATTCACCACA
>ONJC01000036.1 GCA_900318035.1 uncultured Methanobrevibacter sp. | reverse complement strand
ATTTAAAATAATCACTATCACGACTATTATAGTCTACTTGTTCTGACCCATCATAATTAGAATAACTACTACTGCTACTACTTGAACTAGTAGTTTCAGTTTCAGCAACTTTCTCCTTAATAGTTATTTTCTTAGTGGCATTGCATCCATTATACTTATCATTTCCACCATAACTGACAGTTACATTGTATTTTCCAGAATCCTTATCGAGCTTTAATGTTCCAACACCCTTTGCATTAGTCACTACTGAATGATTATCACTTACACCCTTTTTATCCTTAATTGTAACATTCAATGTCTGATTAGCAATTGCAGTTCCATTGGCATCAGTCAGCTTGATTTTTAAAGAATCGCCTTTTGTCAATGTGGAATTGCTTTTGAATTTTAATTTTGTATCCTGTTTTGTCATGTTCAGCATCATTGTAAATGCCATTCCCACCAGAAGAGCGGCAATGACTACAATCAAAGCCAAAATAATGATTTTGTTTTTATCCATTTATATCACACACAATTAAATGCTTAAAAAAAGAAAGAAATGTAGATGAAATCATCTACTTAACTGTAATTTTCACTTTCTTAGTCACTTTATTGTAGTAAGAGCTGCCTTTGTATGTGACAGTTGCAGTGTATTTGCCCTTCTTGGTTAGTTTGGTTATCTTGAAGGTTGCCTGATCTTTGTAATTGGTTGTTGCCTTATATGTTTTACCATTGACTTTTAGGGTAACCAAAGTACTTTCCATAGGCTCGTTGAGATTGTTTTTCAAAGTAACAGTGAATTTTTTGGTCTTGACTGATTTTTTGAATGTCTTTTTAGCAGCAGTTAGTTTTGGTGTTGCCTTTTTGACTGTTACATTGACAGTGGTTGAGGATGCCTTGTAGTTTCTGTCTCCAGCAAAGCTGATTTTTGCAGTGTATGTTTTTGGAACCAAACGGCCAAAAGGAATTTTGACCAGAACGTCCATAGTTGTATATGTTTTACCATTAATATTGACAGATACTTTAACGACATTCAATGCCCTGCCCTGACTGTCCTTTACGGTAATCACCGGTTTCTTATAGACATTGAATACTGTAGCAACTGCACTTGCACTCAATTTAGTGGAATCCTTATTGATAACCACTTTGGTTGTAGTGTTTGATTCAGTGTAATTTTCATTGCCAGCAAAGGTAATAGCAACATCATAAGTCTTTGGAGTCAAACCATTAGTAGATACCTTAACCTGACCGTTTTCATCAGTAGGTAAAATTTTAACACCATTGAGATCAACAGAAACTTCAAAACCACTTAAGGCATTGCCGTCAATGTCTTTTAATGTAGCAATCAGATATTTGTTGCCATTAAAGACTGTTGTAACTGGTGAAGATACAATGACAGTTGCTATAGGATTTGATGCATCAGAATCATTGAAAGTACAATTTTTAACTGTAACATTACAATCATTAATGTAGATAGCTCCATCGATAGTGGTGTTTATTTTTGCAGTATAGCACTTTATGAAATTACAGTAGGATATACTGCAATTTTCACAGGCATCCATATCAATGGCTCCCCCATGGTCACTAGCATGGCAGTTTGTGAAGTTACATGAACTTACAATACAATTATCAGCATTATTGTAGATGGCACCCGCACCATCAGCATAACAGTTAACAAAATCACATGATACTATACTACAATTAACACCACCATTGTAAATGGCACTGCCCTTACTAGAAGAACCTCCTTTAAATATTATGTTTTTAAGAATTATATTTTCTGAATTTAGGTAATTTATGTAGAATATTCTTGATTTTGATTTTGCATCAATAGTATGATTATTCCCATCAATAGTCAAAACTTTAGCCCAAATTGATATTCCCCCTGTACTAAATCCTTCATCATAAGTATAATCATTTTCTAAAGTTATTGTTGAACCTTCCTCAGCATTATCAATCTTTCCCTGCAATGCTGTGAATGTTCCATCATCAGTTGCACCAATCGTATCTTCATTTTCTGTTTGTTCTATTGTTTGATTATTGTTTTCTACACTAACAACATCTTCACTTGCAACATCAGCGATAATATCCTCCGTTGCATTTTCTTCTGCGCTTACTGCTGAAACTGCCAACAGGCTTACAAGACATATTGCCAGTAACATTATCTTTTTATATTTCATAATTTTTTGCTCCAAATTTTTTATTAATTGATATACATATATATATTTGTGTTTAAAATAGCATATATTTGTTTTGTTAATAAGATAAAATGGTGAATATTTTTTACATTAAAAAAAATAAATGGAAGAATAATCCTGCTATCTTCTGATTGATTGTAACACCTGCCCCGCAAAAGCAGCATTTAAATATTGACAGAAATGATGCATTAAAACAGCATCAGAAAAACAAAATGGCAAAATGCAATAGGCTATGAAGCAGTATTTAAATAGGTAGAAATTTTGGTAAAAAAAGAAAAATAGAAGCAAATGCCGAAGCATCTACTTAACTGTAATTTTTGGTTTAACTGTTTTCGCATTGTAGTATTTGCTGCCCGCATATTTAATTATGGCTGTGAATTTACCCTTTTTGGTCAGTTTGGTCAGTTTGAATGTTGCCTGACCTTTGGTATTGGTTTTTGCAGAGTAAGTTTTGCCATTGACTTTCAAGGTAACTTTTGTGTTTTTCATTACATTATTTGTGTTGGTTTTTAAGGTAATTGTGTACTTTTTAGTCTTGACTGATTTTTTGAATGTTTTTGCTTTTGCAGTTAGTTTTGGAGTTGCCTTATTGACTTTAACTTTAACAGTAGTTGTTGACTGTTCATATTTAGCGTTTCCATTAAATGTGATTGTTGCCCAGTATTCGTTTACTGGTTTCAAACCATTGGTAGTGACTTTTACCTGACCATTTTTATCTGTATTTGGAGTATAGGTTTTGCCTCCTAAAACAATTGTTACTGTTGCACCACTAATAGGTTTGCCGTTTACATCTTTTAATGTGATGACTAATTTGTTTCCCCCATTGTAAACAGTAGAAACAGCAGGTGCAATAATATTAACAGCATTTTTATTGATTATCTCAAGGCGGATGTTTTTCGGTTGTATGATATAGTCTGTGCCGTCATATGTCAGCTCTATGTTATGTCGCCCAATCTCCATCAAAGGCAATATTAAAGTGGATTTTCCATTTATGAATTGTGCTGATGTGAGAGTTTTACCATTTTCTTTTGCAATAATCTTTCCATTGACTTCTTTGTTGGTTGTCACAACAACAGTAGGATGTTCGTCATGACAAAAATTAGATTTATAACTTACTTTCGGTTTTGCAAAGAAGTTTTCAGAAGACATTCTTTCAGGATAGTTTCCTCCATAATATCTAATGGCCAGTGTGTGATTGCCGAATCCTATATTGGAATATGTACATTCAAGGAGTTCCTCGGCACCATAGGTCTTAGTCTTTCCATCAAATGTTACATCAACTTTACCCATAACATCCTCAGGAAGGGGGATTGTTACATAAATATTATCTCCAAGAGAAACTTCATGATAGCCTGCATCATTAATGAAACCCCATTCAATCCAAAAATCATATGTGAATGTGCCATTATATGTGAACACGGGATTTTCTGAATTGTCTGAATAGTAGGCAATAGTATAGTTATGTTTCCCATAAGTGATATTGCCAAAATCTAAAACAGCTTCAAATATATCAAAACCAAACTCATAATTTTTTATTTTTTCTTTATCAACACGTTTACCGTCAACGTCTAATGATAAATATCCACTAATATCCACTCCAGACAACATGATGTTAAATTTTGAGTATGTATTAATCATGTTTGGGAGGTAACAAAAATCAAAAGGACTGTAAATAAATTTGCCTTCTATTGATGCAGGATAATAGCAATTATCACCTACATATTCTATCCTCCAAGTATGCTCACCATAGTCCAGAATTCTAAATTCATGTAAAAAAGTAGCGTATTGATAAAATCTTTTAAATTCATTACTGTCAATATATAAAATACACTCTCCGTAGGCATCATATGGCAATTCAAGATTTGCTGGATTCCCATTAATGTAAACAATTTCAGGAATATCAAATTGCATTGTTAAATTCTTTTTAGGAGGAATAAAAAAGGTGCCCTCTTTTGTGGCAGGGTTATAATCATAATTTCCTAAAAATTCAAGTTTCCAAGTATGATTACCACTATTAAGATTTACAAATTCCGCTCTAGGGTCAATGGAAATATAACCAAAACCGCTTTTAAACTCAGTGCCGTCAATATATAGGACTAATTCCCCGATAACTTCATCTGATAACTGAAAATATATATTATCATTATAGAAAGTTATGACATCTGGAAAATTAATTTCCATTGTCACATTCTTTTTATTTGAACCATTGTCTAAAACAGAACCATTATCTAAAACACTCTCTTCATCATTTGCAATATTCAAACTTTCTTTATTATTGTTGGAAGTGCAATTATCACTAAAAACATCTTCAAATATTTCTACATCCTTAGAATTGACAGAATCAACGCTTACAGTATCATGAACTGTTTCTTCTACACCAACAACATCATCTGTAACATTCTCTGCTGCACTTACAGCCGAAATTGCAATCAAAAATGCAAGAATGATTGTTAGTATCATTATCTTTTTGTATTTCATAATGTTTTTCTCCAAAACTTTTTAATTGATATATATTTATTCACAACATTGTATTAATTATTTATGGTCATATGTAAGTATGCGAATTCTTGATTATATGATTAATTATATTGTTGGATATGCCAATAACTATGAAAATAATAAATCATTCCTGCAAGAAAACATGATGGCTTATAAAAATAGGTCCATTGCAGATGATGAATGTATACGAAAAAATAAAAAAATAGGTGTAGATGCAATTGTGCACCTACATTAGAACTTTAAATTATTCCGAGTTTTTTGGCGGTTTTTTCATCGACTTTTCCTGTAACCTTGAGTGTTTTGTCGTTTTGGAACTCTTTAACAGCCATCTCGGTGTAGTCCCAGAAGATTCCATCAACCATGAGGTAGTGGCCGTTGTATTCAAGATAGTATCCGTGGTTTTTCAGGGCTCTTTGTATTTTTTTGACGATTGCGCTGTTTTTGCTTCCTTTCTGGATGGTTTTCCAGACGGATTTGACTTTAATGGTTGCCTTTTTGGTGGCTTTTTTGTAGTAGTCGTTGCCTTTGAAGGTTATTGTGGCCTTGTATTTGCCTGCTTTGTTAAGCTGGGTGATTTTGAATGTGGCTTTGCCTTTGGAGTTGGTTTTTGCCTTGTATGTTTTTCCGTTGACTTTCAGGTAAACCCACTTGTTTTTCAAAGCCTTGCCGTTAGCTTTCAACATTACAGTGTACTTTTTGGTTTTTGTTGTTGTCTTGAAGGTCTTTGCCATGGCGGTAATTTTAACGGTTGCCTTTTTGACTGTAACTTCAGCAGTAGCGTTGGATCCAGTGTATTTCTCATCGCCTTTGAATGTTATTTTTGCGGTGTATGTTTTTGGAACCAAACTGCTTACTTTAACTTTTACCTGACCGTTTTCATCGGTAGTGTAGTTTTTAGCAGTGCTCAATTCAACAGTTACAGTGCTGTTTGCCAATGGATTTCCCTGACTGTCTTTTAATGTGATTTTGAGGTATTTTTTGACCTTGTATGTTGCAGTCACATCTTTGGCAGTTAATTGGGTTTTTTCCTTATCTACACTGACAGTTACGGTTTTATTGCTTGGGTTGTATTTGTCATCACCTGAATAGCTGATTTCTACTGTATGGTTTCCTGCACTTAATTTAGGCAGTTTGACACTTGCAGTTCCGTTTGTTACCGGTACGGTGCTTACTGCTGTATCATCGACTTTAACGGTAACGTTTCCGGTTGCATCACTTGGCAGTTTGACATTAACGTTTGCATCATCAACAGCAATTTCAGGAGTTACATCCTGTTTGGAAACGGTTATTTCTTTGGTTTCACTTACAGAGTTGTATTTGTCGTCACCTGAGTATGTAATTTCAACTGTGTGGTTTCCTGAGGTTAATGATGGGATTGTTATGTTTGCTGTTCCGTTTGTTACCGGTACTGTGTCTACAGTTTCACCGTCTAGTTTAAGGGTAACGTTTCCTGTGGCATCGCCTGGCAGTTTGACATTAACGTTTGCATCATCACCGACAGTAATGTTGGCTGGAATGGTAACCTCTGCTGTTGTGTCTTGTTTTGATACTGTGATTTCTTTGGTCTCATTTGCAGGGCTGTATTTTTCATCACCGGAATAAATAATTTCAACTGTGTGGTTTCCAGCATTCAAGTCAGATAATTCAACATTTGCACTGCCGTTTATTAGTGAAACTGTGGTTATTTCTTTTCCATCCACTTTAACGGTAATGTTTCCTGTTGCATCCTCAGGTAAGGCCACCTCAACTGAAGCTGAATCTCCAACGGTAATTTGTGAAGGGGCAGTGATGTTTAAATCTGCTTTGACGTATTCGATTTCAACAGTTGCACTGGCATTGTTGTTATCAGGATTTGGATCTGGGAAATATTCGTCTCTGACGCTAACGTTAAGTGTCAAATTCACATTTGAGGCATTCACAAGGGTCTTTAAGAATACGTAAAGCGGAATGTTCGGGTATAGTGTGAACGGAATGCTTAAGTGATAATAGTTTGAATCTGAATATGCGTTTTTGAAAATCAAACCTTCCTGTGCGTAAGCATAAAGATTAACATTAAATGGATAGCTAGGGCCATGGGAAATAATGGTTGCATTCCATGTTATGGTATCTCCGTAGTTTGCAGTCAGATTCATCGGAGTCAGGATGACTTCCAAATCACAAATCGGATTGACATGAACAGTGACATTTCTGCTTGTTGGAACGTGATTGTCATCTGTTAATGCAGTCACATTGACAGTGTATGTGCCGTCATCGAAAAAGCGGATGATGATTTGGCTGTCTGTAATTGTGATATTGTAGTCCACACCCTCTTTTAAGGCATTTCCTCTCCAATCAGAGATGGACATGTTGATTCCTATAGCATTGACTGCAGTATAGTTCAATATCGCATCATTTCCAAAGAAGATGTCGGTTCCATTAACCTCAAGGCCTGAAGAAGCAGGATTAACGGTCACTTTAACTGTTTTATTTACTGTGTTGTGGTTGTCATCAGCAATTGTTGTTACTGTTAAAGTGTAGTTGCCTGCATCCAAGCCGGAAACAGTAATCTTATTTTCGTCTACATTAACAACAGCTTTTGGCTGGTCAATAACGCTGGCATTGACTCCGGTAGCGCCGGTGTATGAAACTGCAGTTGAACCATTCCTGTTGTAATTAAATTCGATATCTTCAACGGTTAATGTGGAATTGACTTTATTGACAGTGATTTTAGCTGTTTTTGTCACGTTATTGTGATTAATGTCGGCTATTGTTGTTACTGTTAAAGTGTAATTTCCTGCATTTAAACTGGAAATCGGAATAGTGTAATTATTTACAACGCTAACAGGATTGTCATTAATTTTAGCAGTTATTCCTATTGCACCTTCTGTTTTTACAGTAACATTAATTGAATCCCCGTAATTCATTACAACATCTTCAAGAGTTATTGTTGAGTTGACTTTATTGATTGATATTGTTGCATTATTTACAGTTACATTGTCCAGTCCAACATATGATGCGTTAATCTTATATTCACTGTAATCATCAAATGTATGTACTGCCCACCAGGTTCCATTGCCTGCATAAGTTGCATTAATTTCAGTGCCGTTTGGCAGGATAAATAGTAATTTACCTGGCATAACTTCATTGAGTATATTGGATTTTGCAGTGATGTTTACTGTCTTGTTGTTGGTTGTCTGGGACGTGACATTCACATTGAATTTCATGGTTGAGTTTGTTTTTTCAGCTTCAGTGTAGTATGAATCTGTTTCGTGGCGAGCACTGATGTAATAATTTTCACCAGCAATTATCGGTAAAACAATTGTACCGTTTTCATCTGTGACTTTAACACCACTTAAAACAAGTTTCCCATTAACAACTACGATAACAGTGATGTTTTGACCTGCTTCCTTATTCGATCTTGGAGGTTTGATAGCGGAACTTTCAGTGGTTGCGATTCCGTTTGCACTCCAATAAGTAACATTGGTAAAGGTAACTTCAGCATCATTTCTGGAATAGATTGCGTTTAAAAGGTTATCCTTACCTGTGAAAGTAATTGTAATATTGTTATCATTTTTGGTTACTTCCAAAGCTTCCGCATTCGCCCTATTGTTTAAGAAACGAGAATTGGAAACAGTTTTAGCACTTGAAGAACTATAGAAGTAAATTGCAGAACCTGTAGTTGCATTATTGCCAGTAAAATTACAATTTTCAACAGTACCATGATACCCGAAGTAAACTGCACCGCCATCGTCTGTTGCATTGTTATTAACAAAATTACAATCTTCAACAGTACCTGTATTCAAAAAGAAAACTGCACCACTGTAGTATGTAGCAATGTTATTAGTAAAATTACAATTTGTTACGGTACCTGTACCAGAAAATTCAATAGCACCACCATACTTAGCGGAGTTATTAGTAAACTTACAATTTGTTACTTCACCAGTAGCACGATCAGCGGAATAAATAGCACCTCCCTCTGAAGATGCACTGTTGTTAGTAAAATTACAATTTTCAACAGTATATGTAGAATAAAAATAAAAATAGACTGCACCGCCATCGTCTGTTGCATTGTTGTTAATAAAATTACAATTTGTCACATTACCAATAGAATTCTGATCGAAATAAATAGCACCACCACAACTCTCATAACCAGTCACTTGGTTGTTAGTAAAATTACAATTTGTCACATTACCATTACTTCTGAAGTAAATTGCACCACCACAACTAAAATCACCAGTTGCTTGGTTGTTAGTAAAATTACAATTTATCACAGTACCATTATTCACGAAGTAAACAGCCCCACCATAACCGTAATCTCCAGTTGCTTTGTTATCAACAAAATTACAATTTGCCACAGTACCAGAAGACATCCTGATAGCACCACCCAAAGTGTTAGTACCAGTTACTTTGTTGCCAGCAAAATTACAATTTGACACAGTACCAGTCTCATTAAAGTGAACTGCACCACCATTTACAGTAGCAGAGTTGTCAGTAAAATTACAATTTGTCACAGTACCTGAACCCCCGAATCTAATAGCACCACCTTGAGATGATGCAGTGTTGTTAGTAAAATTACAGTCTGTCACTTCACCATTTTTATAGAAGTAAACTGCACCACCATACTCAGTTGCATTGTTGTTAGTAAAATTACAATTTGTCACATTACCCTCACGATTGAAGAAAACTGCACCACCCCAAGAGTCAATACCGGTTGCCTTGTTGTTAATAAAATTACAATTTGACACATTACCCTCACGATTGAAGAAAACTGCACCACCCACAGAGTCAGTACCGGTTGCCTTGTTGTTAATAAAATTACAATTTGTCACATTACCAGAGAACATCCTTATAGCACCACCCCACTCACCAGCAGTGTTGTTAGTAAAATTACAATTTGTCACGGTACCTTGATCCAAGAAGTAAATTGCACCACCATAATAGGTTGCAGTGTTGCAAGTAAAATTACAATTTGTTACATTACCATTACTATTAAAGTAAACTGCACCACCACTTCCATAGGTTGCAGTGTTGTTAGTAAAATTACAATTTTCAACACTACCATCATACCAGAAGTAAACTGCACCACCATCACCATTGGTTGCGGTGTTGCTAGTAAAATTACAATTTATAACAGTACCTGAACCACTAAAGTAAATTGCTCCTCCCAGACCATTAAAGTTAGCATTTTTAATGGTTAGGTTTTTAATTGTTACTCCGGATGTCGTAACAGAAAATGCTCTATGGCCTGAATTGGCCATGTCAATAACTGCACCATTACCGTCAATTACCCTGGAAGTAGTGATTTCAATTGTGTCGCCATCACCGGAAACATAAGTGTAATTTCCTCCAATTAATGTTATATCTCCATCAAAGCGAAATTGGTCTTTTAACTGAGTATAATTATATTCACCTTCGCCTAATACGTCAACATCATTTTCCACACTTACAATTTCATCATTTTCTCCTGCAGACAGTTTTCCCGTATCATTCACATCAACATCTGCCGCGCTTGCCGCTCCAATCACGAGCAGGCCTGCAAGAGTTATCACCAGTACTATTATTACCTTTTTATTTATCAATTACTCATCTCCATCATAATTTTTTTTAACTGATATATTATTTGAACAAATTACATATTAACACTATCGGTTAATTAAAAAGATATAATGTTTTAGCAGTAACGAATGAATATTTTTATACAATCTGAAATTCGAGCATGTGAAGATTCAATATCTGATGGTTGCGGCCATATAATGAAGAAACAATGTGCGAAACTAAGACCTGAAGAACAAAATCACGAAATACAATAGGCTATGAAACAGTATTTGATATGGCTGGAAGTTAGTAAAAAAAGAAAAATAGAAGTAAATGCCGAAGCATCTACTTTTTCACTTTAACAGTTTTCTTAACAGTATCCTTCAAGTAAGTTGCCTGATAAGTTACTTTTTTGCCGATTTTAATCTTTTGAAGACAGTGATTTAATGGTTAGGGAGAAAACAAGTTATTGTTCCGTTTATTTCTACGTTAACATTAACTATTGCAATTTCATCACTGCAAATATATTTTTTACGAA
>ONJC01000038.1 GCA_900318035.1 uncultured Methanobrevibacter sp. | reverse complement strand
TGAAGTCCAATCCAAACATGTTATGATTGCAGATAACGAAATTAATATTGATGGCCATTCTACCACTTATGCTGTTTATGTATGTGCTGATGACTTTTCAGTTCTTTTTAACAATATAACTTCAACTTCTGAGACTTATCTTGCTTACGGTATTGATGTGGACGGCCCTTGTGCTGAAGGTCTTGTAGCTGGAAATGATATTGTTGCTAGAGCTCCTCTTGCTACTTATGGTATTTACTCTTACCAGTACATGGGTGCTATAGAGAACGTTTCTTATCCTGCAAATACCATTGATGTTACAGGTTATGCCAGTGCAGGTATGGGAATTGTCGAATGCAACCCTGAAATTACAGGCAATGTAATTACTGCTGATGGTAACTACACCTATGGTATAATTGCAAACATCAGGTATGAAGGTGTCATTTCTAAAAATGAAATTGCTGTTTTAGGTTCCAACATGGGTAGTGATGCTACTGGTGGTTCTTTAATGTCTAAAAACTCAATGGCAATCTCCGTTAAAGGAAGTTCCACTATTTCAGATAATACTCTTGAATCAACCGACATTGGTATTAATCTTATAGGAGACGGTCAGATTACTGTAGATAGCAACAAAATTCAGGTCAAATCCAACACTGAAGATATTGGCAATCATGCTGTTGTTGCAAATGCTGTTGATTATTTAGCTTTCACAAACAATGAAGTTAAGTATGCTGGAGCAACCACTCCAAAAGAGGAGTATAAAACCGCAAAAGCTTATGCAATGTATGTCGTTAATTCAGAAGTAAACGTTGAAAACAACACATTCAATATTACAGTGCCTTCCCTTCCCTCTGATTTGGAACAAGTCGGCGATAACTGGGTAAGACACTCATACACAGAAGGTCTTGTATTCAATGAATGTAACTTCTCTAAAGTAGTAAATAATGAGATTGCATTATGTTATGATGATGGTGATTCAGGTTCTATATATGTTATCGATGTTTTAGACTGTGATAATTTCGTAATCGAGCATAATGAAATCGATGCTGCAGGTGAAGACTACATATGTGGAATAATAGTTGAAGGCGATAAATTCGCAATTTCACAAAACAACATTTCCGTTGAATCTGAATATCATACCTGCGGTATTGACATTGAAGAGTCCACTGAGGGCATGATTGATGGAAATGTCATTTATGCAGGTTCTTCAGGAATATCTTATCCTATTTATGTAGGTGCGACCGGAGAACCTTCAGTTGAAATTACAAACAATACTCTTGTTGCTAGTTCATACTTCATTGTCGGTGTTGAATCATCCGGTAAAGAGGCTACCATTAAAGATAATCTCATTGATTTAAGAGGTAACTACACTATAGGCATTGGCGCAAATGTTGATGAGCTAATTGCAAATAACAATACCATTCGTTCTAAGGCAAGCAATGTAGGTAATGTTCCAATTCGGGATTCCATCGCAACAGACACTACTGCTATCAAATCCAAGAAAGGTTCTGTAACCATTATTGATAACTTTATTGAAACTACAGGTAATTACACAGTTGATATAGCAGATGATGACGGCACAGTTCACGATAACTACCTTGTTGCTAAAAATCGCATTGGTGATGATTCAGTTTACTTTACCGGTGCCGCATCTGTCTATGATAACACACCATACATAAAAGTTGTTTTATTCGCATCCGATCTGGAGAAAGTATATGATGACGGCCAATTATTCACTGTCGTTGCACTTGATGAGGATGATAAACCTGTAATCAATGGAACTATTTATGCAGCTATTGGGAATCTTACATTCAAGGCCGATACTGATGAAAAGGGTGTTGCCGAGTTTGATATAGAATTGCCTGAAGGTGTTTATAATGTCACTACTGATTTCTTAGGTGATTATGTATACGGTCCAAAACAAATCATCAATACCATAACCGTAACTACTAAAGATACTGTTATTGTTGCTCCTGCTTTCGTTCAATTCACTACTGTTGATGTTGCCGAAGGTGCTTCTATTATTGATATGATTTTAATTGATGTTGATGGTAATCCTTTAGCTAATAAGACTGTATTTATTGGAATTGATGGTGGAAAAGATGATTATATTACTGATGGAAATGGCAGTATTGAATATCTGATTTTGGCTAATGCCGGTGAGCATAATGTTAAAATTGAATTTGCTGGTGATGGTGTTTACGCTGAAAATACCACTGCCGTTACTGTGAGTATTAATAAAATACCTACTGAAATTATCATAACCAATGAAACTCTTGATTTGAAAGTTTATGATGTGTTTGATGGTTTGGCGAATCTGACTCCTGCTGATGCGGGCAATTTAACTTTCGTCTCCAGCGATGAAGATATTGTCTTTGTTGCTGGGAATATAATTTTGGCTTATGGTAAAGGTAATGCTACTGTTACAGTTTCCTTTGCAGGCAATGACAAATATGCTGCAGCCGAAAATAAGACAATAGCAGTTACTGTATCTTTAAAAGATGCTAGTGTCAGCGTTGAAAATTCTACTTTGGAATTGTATGTCGACGGCGAATATGATTTAAACGCTACAACAATCCCTCACTGGTTGAATGTTGAATATGCCTCCAGTGATGAGTCTGTTGCAACTGTAACAGATTATGGTATTGTTGTTGCTGTAGGCGAAGGTACTGCCACAATTACAGTGACTGTCGGTGATGATCTTATGTTCACTGTCAACTCTACCAATGTCACTGTAACTGTAAACAAACAGGAGGCAAATGTAAATGTTTCTATTCCTGAAAACATTACTGTCGGTGATAATTCAACAGTCAATGTAGTATTGCCTGAAGATGCTACTGGAAATGTCACTGTTAAGGTTGACGGCGAAGTCATAGATACAGTATCTGTAACAGACGGAACTGCAGATGTCATAATTCCATCATTGAGTGCTGGAAACCACACAGTCGAAATAGCTTACTTGGGTGATGACAAATACAATTCAGCTTCAAAAACAGCTACAATAACTGTAAACAAGTATTCCACAAATATAACTGCAGCAGACGTAACCGCAACATACAAGGTCAACAAGTACTTGGTCATCAATCTGACCGACAGTAAAGGAAATCCATTGGCAAACAGCACTGTAACTGTTGAATTGAGCACTGCTAAAAACTACACTACTGATGAAAACGGCCAAATCAAGGTAAAAGTCAGCAGTTTGGTTCCAAAAACATACACCGCAAAAATAACATTCAAGGGCGATGACAAATACGCAGGATCCAACACTACTGCCAAAGTTACAGTCAAAAAGGCAACATCTAAAATAACCGCAAAGGCAAAGACATTCAAGACAACAACAAAAACCAAAAAGTACACTGTAACACTGAAAGCCAACGGCAAGGCTTTGAAAAACAAGTGGGTTTACCTTAAAGTCAACGGAAAAACATACAATGCAAAAACCAACTCCAAAGGCAAAGCCACATTCAAGATCACCCAGCTTAACAAAGCAGGCAAATACAAGGCCACAGTAACCTTCAAAGGCAACGACTACTACAAAAAAGCCAACAAAAAGACAACAATCAAGGTCAAATCCGCCTGGAAAACCATCCAGAAAGGAAGCAAAAACAGTGCAATCGTCAAAAAAATCCAAAGAGCACTGAAAAACCACGGATACTATCTTGAATACAACGGCCACTACCTGATGGTTGACGGACTTGGAATAATTTAAATTCTAATGTAGGTGCACATTTGCATCTACAATCTATTTTTTTATATATCATTCATCATCTGCAATATGCCTATTTTTATAAGCTTTCATATTTGATTGAAAATGAGATTAATATTTCAAATGTTTGTATCTGCAAATGGTAGAATAATCAACTGTGAAATTAAGGATTCTCATAGTTCTCAAATGCCCTAAATGTTAAATACGATATTGTGGATAAATATATTTTAATTGATAACTATTTTGGGTGGAATTTGATGGAACAGAAAAATATAATCATAATGCTGGTTGCGATAATTGTCGTTCTTGCAGCTGTAATCGGATTCATGGTATTAAATCCGATGCATGCCAAAGAACCGACCAAAATTAAAATTATAAGCAATAAAACTTTATATGAAGGCGATGATTTGTCAGTTAAGTTGACTGATTTGAACAAAACTCCATTATCCAAAGAGAAGGTCAACATCACTGTTAAAAACAGCAAAGGCAAAGTTGTAGCAAATAAAACGGTAAAAACAAATGATAAAGGCAATGCCAAACTGGATTTGGATTTAAAAAAAGGCAAATACAATGTTACTGTCAGTTATGGTGGAAATGAAAACTACACCGGAAACAACACAACACAGAAATTGACCATTAAAGAGAAGGTTGCTGAAGCTGCAGTTGAACAGGTAAACTCACAGGATTCATCAAATAATGTACAAACCGATGATTCTTCAGGCCAAACAAATGGTATGCCTGAAGAAACAAGAAAAGTATATGCGGCAAGGCAACTGGCCGCAGACGATGGAATACCAATGTATGAATATATACGCTCTCCGGAATTGGTGGAAAAATACCAGGCAATGGTATAGGAAAAATATGGATTATATGTCTGTCATGATGAAAATTGTCAATAAAAGTGGACATATTCTGACAATAATTTTTAATTAGATTAAAGAACAGATATTAATGTGAATTGATATGGTGATAATATGGCTGTGGATTTGACAGATATCGGAATTGAAGAAGGATTGAAATATGAGGGGATTTACACTACCATGAGTGGGGATGGTGTAAAAAATGCGGCGCCAATAGGAATTGTATGCAAAGGCAGGGACAAACTCGGATGCAGATTGTTTGTCGGTACCCAAACCCTGAAAAACATTATGGAAACACGCAGATACGTTGTTAATATCACTTTTGATCCTATAAATTTTGTAAATTCTACCATCGGAAACCTGGATGCTGAAGAGTTTACTGATGATGATGACATTGCAATACTTAAAAATGCGGAAGCATACATCATTTGTGAGGTTACAGACATCAGAAAAATGGACCCGATTAAAGACCATGTGACATCAAACGGCGAGGCTTATATCGTAAGCAGTGATGTTTTAAAAATAGTCAAAAACAATCCCTGTGCAAAGGCTTTAAACAGGGGAGTATTCGCCCTTCTGGAATGCCTTACAAACTATACCCGACTTGACCTTGTAAGCAAGGAACAGCAGGACTATTTTGTTGGAAGGTTTAATGAAAACAACCGCATGATTAAGAGGGTTTCCGGCGAGGATACGATAAAGGCCATGGGGATTCTTAAAAAAAGCATGATAGAAAAGGGTTTTGATGTTGAATAGAACCTATTTTGTCTTCTAGTTGATTAGATTGACAAGGCTGAAGCTATAATTATTTTAAATGGGACTAATTGGATGATTCGCTCCAGTCATCACACGTATCATCCATTTTAACTAATTTTTCACGGAATCTGCAGTAGTATTGGGTGCAGAGGCCAATATCAAATTCCACATGTTTGCAGTTATAGCATTCTTTTTCTTTCATGATATTTCCCATAATTCATCCTTTTTTTTAAAATGCTGTCAGTTAATACAGTCTATGAATTTTGTCTTAAATAAGTTTTACCGGTTTAAAAATTCAAACGCTTGCTGTAATTCATATGGTGGAATTACATTTTTTTCTATTTCATCTGAATCGCTATTTTATTTGAATGGAATATATTCATCTTTTCTGAAATTATGTATAAAATTCATATCATGTTATTTACTTTTCAAAACAATTATATTCTATTTTTAACAAAATATATTCAATTAATTAATAAAAGTTGGAGCAAAAATTATGAAATATAAAAAGATAATTTCACTGGCAATATTTTTTGTAAGTCTGCTGGCAATTTCGGCGGCAAGTGCTGCAGATAATACGACTGAAGTTATTATCGCTAATGCAGGTGAAGATGTTGTTAGTGTAGAAAACAATAATTTAACAGTAGAACAAACAGAAAATGAAGAAACAATCGGTGCAACTGATGATGGAACATTCACAGCACTTCAAAATAAGATTGATAATGCTGTTGAAAATTCAACTGTAACTTTAGAGAATGATTATGCTTATGATGAAGGATTTGGTAATGATAGAATAACTATTGCTAAATCATTGACAATTGTAGGTAATGGTCATACAATTGATGCATTAAAGAAATCTGAGATATTTAGAATTATTCAAGGAAGCAATGTTGTATTAAACAATATAAAATTCTGTAATGGAAATTATGATAATGGTGGTGCTATTTCATGTTATGGTAATAGTATTATTAAAGTTTCTGACTGTGTTTTTGTTAATAATTCTGCTAAAAATCATGGTGGTGCCATTTTCAATTATGATGGTAATGCTCTTTATTCAGGTTGTATTTTTGTCAAAAATTCAGGTGGTGCTATTTATAATGGCAATGCTGTGAATTGTTCTTTTGTCAAAAATTCAGGTGGTGCTATTTATAATGGCAATGCTGTGAATTGTTCTTTTGTTAACAATTCTGGTCGTGCTATTTATGAAGGTAGTGCTGTGAATTGTTCTTTTGTTAACAATTCTGGTCGTGCTATTAATAGTGGTGATGCTGTGAACTGTATTTTTATTAATAATCATGGTGGTGCTATTTATAATGGTAATGCTAAAAATTGTAATTTCACGGATAATTCTGCTGAGTATGGTGGTGCTATTTATAGTGGTTATGCTGTGAATTGTATCTTTGTTAATAATTCTGCATACGGAAGTTATGGTGGTGGTGGCGCTATTGAATCTGGAAATGCTGTGAACTGTATTTTTATTAATAATCATGCAGAATATGATGGTGGTGCTATTTATTCAGGTGATGCTAAAAATTGTAATTTTATAGGTAATTCTGCAGGGTGTGGTGGCGCTATTTTCTGTGATGGAACTGTTGAGGAGTGTTCTTTTGTTAATAATTCTGCCAGGTACGGTGGTGCTATTTATTATGGTAGTCTTTCGCATAATTCACTCTATGTTAAAAAATGTACTTTCATCAACAATGTTGCAGGTACTGGATTCAATGCATATCATATTGATTATCCTTTGAGAGGTTCTGAGTCTAATAATTTGAAAAATGTTAAATTTGTTGATTGTAATTTTCAAGGAGAAGACTTGATTAATACTTGTATTTTGAAGTGGGATGACAATAAGTTAATATTGAGATTAGATGATGATGAAAAAGGATCTGTTTCTATTAAGATTTCTGGCAAAACTTTTCACCCGACTTATGAAACTATTGGATATCGATATTATGCCTATTTTGACATAAAAGGCATTGAACCGGGCATCAATGAGGTTAACATATTTTATGAGGGTGATTCAACAGATAATCCTATTGAGATTACTCTTCCTGTTTACATTGGATCTCAAATATCCATTTCATCATCCGATGTTGAAATGTATTTCGGAAAATCCAATAAATTCACTGTTACTCTAAAAGAGGGTGATGCTTCTATTTCTGGCGAATCTGTAGATATTACAGTTAACGGTAAAACATCATCTGTCAAAACAGATTCAAAGGGTCATGCCAGTATTGATTTGGACTTGCCAGTTGGAGAGTATGAGGTAACTGCAGTTTATAATGGGGTTTCAACCACTTCCAAAGTTACTGTCAAATCAACTGTTACAGTTAATGATGCTGCCGGCAATTATTTGAACTCTAAAGTTTCCGCCACATTTTTGGATGTTGACGGAAAGGATTTAGCCTCCAAACGGGTTACCTTCAAAGCTGGAGATAAGACTTACGCTGCAACCACCAATAATAAAGGTGTTGCAACTGCTGATGTCGATTTGGGTTCAGGAACTTATACTGTAACTGCAACAAATCCGGTTAACAATGAGCAAAAACAGTTCAAATTGATTATTGGCAAAGCAAGCTCTGCAATTGCTCTAGCTTCCAGTCAAATCAATGGAGTAACCACCTTGACTGCTACATTAACACCTGCGGCCGCTACCGGCAATGTAGTATTCAATGTAAACGGTGAAGATAAAACCGTTGCAGTTAAAAATGGTAAGGCCACATTAACGTTATCCGATTTAGATCCTGGGGACTATGCCGTAACTGCAAGCTATAATGGTGATAAAAACCTGAATGCATCCACATCAAGCACAGTAACCTTCAATGTTACCGAGGTTTATCCAATCCTAGCTGCAGATCCGGTCACCAAAACATATGGTACATCAACTAAGCTAGTGGTTAATCTGGTTGACAGCAAAGGAAACGCAATAGCAAATGCAGATGTCAGTGTAGTTATAGGCAGTGCTACAAAACATATCAAAACGGATTCCAATGGTCAGGCAACAATGACTATCAGCCTAAAACCTGCAACATACACTGCAAATATAACATATCTGGATGCACAGACAACTGCAAAGATTAATGTTAAAAAGGCAACTCCAAAACTGACTGCCAAGGCAAAGACATTCAAAAAATCACTCAAGACCAAAAAATATACAATTACCTTAAAAACCAACACAAACAAAGTAATGATAAATACAAAAGTTACTTTAAAAGTCAACGGTAAAACATACAAGGCAACTACCAACTCCAAAGGTAAGGCAACCTTCAAGATTACCAAACTGACCAAAAAGGGAAAATTCAATGCGGTTATTAAATTCGCAGGAAACAGCTACTATAAGATGGTGACTAAAACTATTAGAATAACAGTTAAAAAGTAAAGGTTTAAACACCTTTACAAATTCTTTTTTTTTTTAAATCGATTTCCTTGATTTTAATCGATGCTTTCATCGGTTTCTTCATTTTATTTGACCGATTTTTACATTACCATCAGCCATTTCGGTTTTCGGGTTTGATTTTTAATGGGGATATATATCCTGCAACTCAATCATATCTGTTTTTACAAATCACGGCCGTTAATGTTAACATCAATGCTCGAAATGGCCTTAAATCAGATATCTCTGTAAAAAATCATTTACATTTTTTTAGAATTGGCCGAAAATGACTATGATTTGTCCATTTTTACTAAATAATTATATATCTTTTGTTAGAAATATAGTATTACTTAAAGATAATTTCACAAAAAATGGAGGAATAAAATTTGTTTAATAAAAAGTTCATGTTTATGGCCATTTTCATTGTAGGATTACTTGCAATCTCGGCTGCCGGCGCTGCCGATTTAAACACAGCAGATGAAGTGGCCATTGATGGAGATGATTTGCAAATCAGTATGGGCGATGAGAATATTATTCAAAAGAATGCTGAAGTCGAAAAGGATTTGGAAAATGATGCCAACGAATCTTTTTCGGCGGTTTCATTGGAAAATGATGATTACTATGTGTCCGGTGATGATTCGAACCTGACTGAAGCTAAACTGGAAGTGGTGAAAACTCCAACAAATCCCGGAGACAATACGGTCATTTTCAAATTAACTAAAGTGGAGGACAATTCTCCTCTTGCAAACGTGTCATTAGGCGTCAAATCAGATTATGATCATTTCATTGATGGAATCATCACAGATTCCAATGGTTTGGCCACCTATTACCATGCATTGGAATCAGGAACTTATTCCTTGATTGCAGGTTTGGGAGATGCCGATGGCTTCGGCTCAAGCAGTGAAACCTTGCATTGTGATCTTCTGTTTTTCAGCATTACAATCAAGGAACAGACAGACGGTTCTGTTAATGAAATTGTAGTTAGCGGAAATACATTTACGGATATTCAAAATGCAGTATCCAGCGTAAAGAAAGGTGGAACCGTCAAATTATCCGGAAAATACGAGGGTACAGGCATTCCAATCAGAATCAACAGAAACATAACTCTTATCGGAGTTGGCAATACGATACTCGATGGTAACTGCTCAAGTTTAATTTTAAGAATCGTTTCCAGCGGAGTTTCAATAAAGGGTTTGACATTCATCAACGGATATACGGACATTGATGATTTTAGAAATGCCGCCAACAGGATATCTGCAGGCGCAATTCAGGCAACCGGAAACAATACCTTGATTCAGAATTGCATATTTCTTTCAAATCAGGGATTCATGTATGGTGCAATAGAGCTGAACGGCAATCACAGTACCATAGAGGACTGCTCATTTACTGCCAATGAGGTATATCTGAATGGCAGGTATACGGAATATGTGTATGAGTCAGACGGTCGAAGAAAGGACATAACCTATGCCTATGAAAATACTGCAGGTGCGTTCAAATGGAGCGGAAATGATAATCTCCTGTCCAATTGCGAATTCATAGACAATGTGGGTTATGTGGACTTCATCTTTGAAGGAAAAAACAATGTAATCAAGGAAAGCAAATTGGTACTGTCCGCCTCTGACGTCACAAAGTATATGGGAGGATCTGAAAAATACACAGTTACCTTGACAGATAACGGGGTGCCGGTTGCTAACGTTAATGTTAAAATTAACGTAAACGGCAAGGAATCGACTGTCAAGACAAACAGCAAAGGTCAGGCTTCAGCCGATTTGAATATGGGTGTTGGATCATATGATGTTATAAGCGAGTATGGTGATTTAAGAACTGCCTCAAAAGTCAATGTCAAATCAACAATAACTGTCGCTGATGCAAAGGGCACATATCTGAACTCAAAGGCCTCTGCCACATTCCTAAACACCAACGGAAAGGCTCTGGCCAATACCAAAGTCAATTTCAAGATTGGAACTGAAACCTACTCTGCAACAACCAATTCTAACGGTGTTGCAACCGCCAATATTGATTTGGGAGTCGGAACATACACTGTAACTGCAGTCAACCCGGTTAATAATGAGCAAAAGCAGTTCAAACTGACCATTTCAAAATCATCCTCATCTGCTAAAGTATCCGTTAGCCAAAATGCTAAGGATGTCACTTTGACTGCTGCATTGACACCAGCTACCGCAACAGGTAAGGTAACATTCTATATTAATGATAAGAAAACCTCTGAAGTGGCCATTAAAAACGGAAAAGCCAGCATAACTCTTCATGATTTGGCTCCTGGCAAATATTCTGCAAGTGCAATATATGGCGGGGATTCAAACTTGGATGTTTACATATCAGGATCCACTTCGTTCAAAATCGATGATGTCTATCCGATTCTGGCTGCATATGACTTTACAAAAACCTATGGGGATGCTGACAAGTTTGTTGTTAATCTAAAAGACAGCAAGGGCAATGCAATAGCAAATGCAGTTGTCAATGTTGACATTAACGGTGAAATAACTCCGATTACAACTGACTCTAACGGTCAGGCTGCAATGGCAATCAGTCTAAAGCCTGCAAGCTATGATGCAACAGCAACATACGGTAGTGCGCAAGACACTGCCAAGATTGTTGTCAAAAAGGCAACTCCAAAGATGGCTGCATCCAAAAAGACCTTCAAGGCCAGTGTCAAAACCAAAAAGTACACAATAACATTGAAAACCAACATGAACAAGGTCATGAAAAACAAGAAGGTCACTTTAAAGGTCAACGGCAAGACTTACAAGGCAACTACCAACTCCAAAGGTAAGGCAACCTTCAAGATTACCAAACTGACCAAAAAAGGCAAGTTTACAGCGGTTGTCAAGTTTGCAGGCAGCAAATACTACAATGCCAAGGCTGTGAAAGCTAAAATTACTGTTAAGTAGATGCTTCGGCATTTGCTTCTATTTTTCTTTTTTTACTAAACTTTCCATCTATCCAAATACTGCTTCATGGCCTGTTGCATTTTGCCATTTTAGTTTTAAGATGCCATTTTAATGCATCACTTACGAAAATATTTCATTGATGCTTTTCGGGCGAAACACTTTTCACAAGTTCGTATAGATGAAGTTCACAAATCACGGTCGGAATTGTTATATACATAGGATTGACACAATATTAAATATTGTTTAGGTGATTTTTCATGGAAAAAAACAAGATGATTATTTTGGCATTGATTGTAGTAATTGCTGCTCTTCTTGTAGGCATGGCCGCAATGATGATGCCGAACATGGGCAAACAGGATACCAAATTGAAATTTAAAAGTAATTCCACATTAACGGAAGGAGATTCTCTAAAAGTAAAGCTGACCGATGCCAACGGAACTGCAATAGCCAATCAGACTGTAAATATAATAATAACAAATAAAAACAAGTCAACTGACCATTCTGTAGTGACTAATGAAAAAGGTGTTGGGACATTAAAGATGGATAAGGATGCTGGAAAATACAATGTAACTGTCAGCTATGGCGGAAATGACAAGTATAAAGGATGCAATGTCACTAAGAAGATAACCATTGAGGAAAAGGTTGCTGAAGCTCAAGTAACTTCATCTTCAAGTGGCGGTTCATCTGATAATGACCCAGGTGCATATTACAGCCTGCAATCACTTAAAACATATTATACGGGGGATATTGTTCAAGAACCCGGTGGAGGTTATATGAGACATTTAGGTAACAATAGATGGGAACCGGTTTAATATTTGGCGATTTAAATTGAAAACAGAAATATAATCATAATGCTGGTTGTGATAATTGTTGTTCTTGCAGCTATAATAGGATTTGCCGTGTTAAATCCAATGCATGTCAAGGAACCAACAAAAATTAAAATAACCAGTAACAAGACATTGACAGAAGGGGATAGTTTTTCACTTCAGCTGACTGATTTGAATAAGACTGCTCTTTCAAAACAAAAAGTCAATATTACTGTTAAAAACAGTAAAGGTAAAGTAGTTTTAAATAAAACTGTCAAAACAAACGATAAAGGTAAAGCTAAATTGGATTTGGATTTGAAGAAAGGCAAGTATAATGTGACTGCTAGCTATGATGGAAATGAAAACTACACTGGAAATAATATAACACAGATTTTGACTGTTAAAGAAAAGGTTGCTGAAGCTCAGATAACTTCTTCAAGTTCTAATGGGGCTTCATCTGAACCTTCATCTTGGACCGATTCAGAAGGGGCATATCATTTCTATAAAAACGGTCAGGAATATGTGGGCGACCCAAATAGACAACACTTGACCATTGAAATGCATAATTATGTTAAAGAACATGGAATGGGTGATTAATATTTGTAGGTGAAAACTGCATCTACAATCTATTTTTTTATATTTTCGTATAGATAAAGTTCAGAAATTATGTCGGAATTGTTATATACATATGATTGACACAATATTAAATAATATTATTACTTAGGTGATTTTTCATGGATAAAAATAAGATGATTATTTTGGCATTGATTGTAGTAATTGCCGCTCTTCTTGTAGGCATGGCATTTACAATGATGCCGAACATGGGCAAACAGGATACTAAATTGAAATTTAAAAGTAATTCCACATTGAAAGAAGGAGATTCATTAAAAATCAAGCTGACTGATGCTAATGGAACTGCAATAGCTAACCAAACTGTAAATATCACAATTAAAGATAAAAAGGGTGCAAGCGATAGTCATTCAGTAGTGACTAATGCAAAAGGTGTTGGAACATTAAAGCTAGATAAAGGTGCTGGAAAATACAATGTAACTGTTAGCTATGGGGGAAATGATAAGTATAACGGATGCAATGCCACTAAGAAAATAACTATTAAGGAGAAAGTCGCTGAAGCTGAAACTACTAGTTCAAGTAGTAGCAGTAGTAGTTATTCTAATTATGATGGGTCAGAACAAGTAGA
Organism: uncultured Methanobrevibacter sp.; assembly: GCA_900318035.1. Classification (GTDB taxonomy): domain Archaea; phylum Methanobacteriota; class Methanobacteria; order Methanobacteriales; family Methanobacteriaceae; genus Methanocatella. Next base: position 32 of record ONJC01000038.1, on the reverse strand, counting down.
CTATAATAGTCGTGATAGTGATTATTTTAAAT
>ONJC01000037.1 GCA_900318035.1 uncultured Methanobrevibacter sp. | reverse complement strand
CCCCATCCACATAAAAAAAAATATAGACACTAACCCACTAAATGTGCAATTCATCCCCGGCTTAAAGAAGCCGGAGAATTCTTGCACAATAAAGTTAAAATCCGAATAAATCCTGTGCATCCAACATCACATCCACAATATGAACTTCAAAAGGACATCTTGGTTCACATTCACCGCATGCAATGCATTCTGTTGCATTATATTTCAGGTTATTGTAATGCTCCCGAATACTTGCAGGCACCTCATCATGATATTTTGCAAGATCAAACAATTTATTCACAGTTGCTATATCAATTCCAGAACTGCATGGCTGACAATGTCCGCAATAAGTACACTGGCCTTTAAATGAATGTTTCGGAGCATTTTTTAAAACCTGAGAATAATCTTTTTCCTCATCACTTGCCCCGCAGTATTTCAGGGATTCCATTAGCTCATCAGGTGTTTTCACTCCAACGAAAATGCTTGAAACTCCTTTTTGCTCCAGTGCATAATGTATACATTGAACAGGAGTTAATGCCACACCAAAAGGAGAAGTCTCATCTGAAAGAAGATTTCCACCTGCAAATCCTTTCATTACTGTTAATGCGGTTCCATTTTTCTCACACAATTCATAAATTTCTGCCCTTTTAGGATTGATGCTTGAAAACTCACCGTCATAGGCATCCTCTTTTCTATACTCTTCAATATCATCCATTGAACCGAACATGTCAAATGCAGGGTTTATTGAAAACATCAGAAGTTCAATTTCGGGGTTTTCAGCAGCCAAAATTCCAATGTCAGGATTGTGAGTGCTTAATCCAATGTGTGCTATTGTACCTTCACGTTTGAGTTTTCTTACATATTCCATGAATGGACCGTTCATGATATTTTCATAATCTTCCAACTGGTCTACATAGTGAATCATACCGAAATCCAGCACATCCATCTGAAATCTTTCCATAAAATCCTCAAATGCAGGAATTACCTTATCCATTTCACGAGTCCTTACATACTGTTCGTTTTGCCAGGTTGCACCAATGTGGCCCTGAATTATCCAGTTTTCACGATTAGGCTTGATTGCACGGCCCAAGTGTGAGCGCACATCAGGTTCACTCATCCAGCAGTCTACAAAATTGATGCCATGTTCTTCACAAGCCCTGATTAATTCTTCAGTATCTTCATAAGGCCGTTCAACTAAAAATTCGGCGCCGAAAGCAATTTCAGACACTTCAATGCCAGTATTTCCCAATTTCCTATATTCCATTAAATCCCTCTAATAATTATAGATTATTATTTGTAGTTAAAAACTAAAAAAAGTATTGATATCAAAAACTTGATTATTGATGGGAGATAATTGACAAAAATCAAAAATCATCCTCATCACTATCAAAAAAAAATAGATTATTTAACGACGGTTATAATAATCCCTTATAATCTGGCCGTCCCTAATCTCAATTGTTCTTTGAGCCAATCTTGCAACGTCAATGTCATGAGTTACAATAATCAATGTAGCTCCAACGGATCTTTGGACAAATCTTAAAACATCCAAAATTTTAGCTCCAGTTTTTGTATCAAGAGCGCCCGTAGGTTCATCGGCAAGAATTATTGACGGGAAGTTAACCAATGCTCTTGCAATAGCTACCCTCTGCCTTTCTCCACCCGAAAGCTTATTCGGTTTTTGTTTTCTTTTATCCAAAAGGCCAACGGCTTCTATGAAAAGCAATGCCCTTCTGTGCTTTTCCTTTTCTGAAAGACCGGAATCCATAAGGGGAATTTCCACATTGTCCTGAACCGAAAGATTAGGTATCAGATTGTGAAGCTGAAATACGAAACCTATTTCATGACGTCTGAAATCACTTAAATCCTTTTGTGTTGACAGGTCAACTCCATTAATAATGACCTGACCTGAATCCGGACTGTCTAATGCTCCCAACATATTTAAAAGAGTGGATTTTCCGGATCCTGACGGTCCTATAATCGATACGAAACTCCCCTGTTCAATGGACAGATTAATATTGTTCAAAGCGGTGACTGCACCCTTGTCAAATTGTTTTAAAACATTTTGCAAACGAATCAATTCCATTCTATCACCTATTCATACCTCAACGCTTCTGTAGGAGCAAGTTTTGATGCTTTATATGCAGGATAGACACCACCAATAATTCCAACAATTATTGTTATTCCAAATGCCAATATGAAGGTTTGGGGCGTGTATACCAGGGTAAACCCATTCGTTCCGAAGAATTTGACACCCACTTCAGCTATTAGAATTCCAAACAGGGATCCGATGATTCCGGATAAAATTGTCAGCACCAAAGTTTCACCTAAAATCATGATCAATATCTTTTTGCTTTTCCATCCGATTGATTTTAAAACACCAATTTCTTTTGTTCTTTCGTAAACTGCCATTATCATGGTATTGATAACACCAATAGCTCCAACAATGATTGCGAGACCTGAAATGGCAAGTGAAGCGGAATCAAGAATACCAATCACATTGTCAAGCATGGATGAAAGTTCTTCGCTTGTTAAAGTCGAAATATTCTCATATTTTTTCTCAATATTTTGACTTATTGCCGTATCATTGGCATTTTCAGTTGTTTTAACAAGAATCGATGACACATCATATGTATCCGTTATATTTTGAAGCTTATCCAAAGAGACATAAACGCTGTTGTCCTTATACATAGCACCTGTTTCATAGATTCCTACAACATCAAAATTCTTTCCGTAAATGGTCAGATTATCCCCAATACTGATGTTGTTTTTTTCACAATAGTACTTGCCAACAATAGCCTGTGTTGAATTTTCCTCATAAACAGACCCGTTTACATTTTTTATCCCAATCAGATTTAATTTACTGGAGTCTAAACCGTAAACCGTCATTCTGGCCAACGGACTTTGAGACGGCAGGGACGTGTTGACTATTTCTATAACCTGCAGCTCACCTGCCACATCCGAAACATTAGTCATATTCCTTATTTCATCAATCATGGAGACATTCAAAAGCCCTGAAGCACCACCTATATTTGTTTCGTTGGTAACGGTTATTTCCGCTCCGCCTTCGTTGAATGTGGTCTGAACAGAACTTTCCATTCCTGCAGTAATAAGACCTAATGCAACAATTGTTGCAATGCCTATGGCAATGCCTATGATTGAAAGCGCACTTCTTGTTTTATTTCTAAACGGATTTTTTAGTATTAATGTAATGAACCTGATATTAACAACTCCATTATGCCTAACTGTATATTATTTAAATCTTATAATGAATCAAACATATAATTTTATTTATTTTGATAAAAAAAATATGTCCAGATATATTCTGAAAGTTACACATATCAAAAAATTTGCATAAGTTTAATTAAACTGAAATCAAAAAATATTAAACAAAAAAGAAAAGGTGAAAAAATGAATATTGCTATAATTGGTGCAACCGGCAAATTTGGAAGACCGTTTACGGCAAAATTACTTTCAAAACCTGATTATCATTTAACACTGCTTTCCAAATCTGCAGGAAACAGCTACGAGGATAGTTATAGAATAACAGCGAAAAATATCGATGCAACCAATATTAAAGACTTGAAAACTGTATTAAAAGACCAGGATGTTGTGTTTTGTGCTGTTTCAGGTGTTGACCAACCTGTTATTGCAAGAAATCTTGTCAAAGTAAATCCCAAAAGACTGATTTACATGACTGTTGTCGGAATTTATAACGAACTTGCAGAGGATAACGGCGGAGAATACAATGTCGACAATGAAAAGGAGCAGATTCCAAACAGAAATGCCGTTGCAATCATAGAGGAAAGCGACCTCGACTATACAATTTTAAGATGCGGATATCTGATTTACGGTGAAGAAGACGATTATGTAATAACCAAAAAGGGAGAAACCCCTAAAGGTTATGTCTCCACTTCCAAATCAGTTGAAAAAATTGCTCTTGATATTATTGAAAATCCTGAACTTTATTCACGTGAAAGCATTAGCATTACAAGAGACATGAGTTAAATGTATACAAAGGAATTTATTTTAAGTGAAGTTAATCAGATTCGTGACGAAATCGGTCATGAAAAAGTGGAAATCTTTATTGAAGAAATCTATTTCAGCGAAAAAACCAATGAGCTATGGATTATTACAGAAGACCGCCCTGACAAATCAGCCATCATCGGAAAAGGAGGCTGGGTTGTTGGAAAGCTTAGGGAAAAGCTTAATCTTGAAAGCATACATGTCGAAAGCTACGGTGATTTTTTAAATAAAAATTACAAACTCAAACTCTCCAAAAAAACTGTTGATAACCTTAATCTTGATTTGGTAGGTTTGAAAAACTTAAAAACCACAATAGATAATAAATTAGACAATATTTATAGTTTTAACTTTGAAAGCTATTTGTCAGAAAATGAATTTGAAGAGTCCGAAAATACTGAAGCGGTTGTTGCCCTTTCAGGTGGTGTTGACAGCAGCTTTTCTTTAATATTAGCTAAAAAGCTTGGTTTTAATCCTGTGGCAGTTACTGTTGATCCAGGAACAATAATATTGCCCAAACAGTTTAAAGACAACATTCGATTACTGACAGATACGCTGGACATTTCCCATGAATATATTGAAACCGACTGTTCCGAAATTATCCGGGAATCATTTACAGGCAAGGTTCATCCCTGCGGAAGGTGTTCCAAAAATACTTCAGAGCTTATTAAGGAATATGCAAAATCAAAAGAGATTCCAATTATTATCTTTGGTGATATGCTTGCAACCGGTAGCCAATGCATAAATCTACAGGACGATTCATTATATCGATTGAACCTTCCGGCAAGTTTATGTGTCGGCAAGCAAGAGATAAAATCCTTAATCAGAAATTATGATTTAAAAGAGTTTAAAGGATTCGGCTGTCCTCTGTTATATGAGGTTCACAGAAAATTCCCATACATGAAGAAATTTTCAATTCAGAGAATTTTAAGGGAAACACGTTCCGGAGCACTTGAACCCGGTGAAGCACTTGATTTGATTTGGAGTTTCTATAAAACAAAATAGTTATTAACAACTTCTTAAAAATTAGATAATATAATTCCAAAATTTGTCCGAGATGCAGTTCACATAAAATAAAATGGATTATTCCACAAAACTGATTTATGCAGGTTTGCCATGACTGTAACTATACATGACCAATCATTGAAGGCAACCAAGAACTTGCCGATGAGATTCATGAAAGCTATTAGGAATCTCAAAATCAGAAAAAGACTGAATAAAAACTCATTTTTAACTTTTTATCAAAAGAAGTTAAACGATTAGGCACATGAGAAATTTAGGAGCTGAGCTATACTTATTGAATCTATTGAGGAACAATTTAATAAGTTTCCTAAATATCTCTTGTGCAAAATCATGCTTCAATAATCAGATGATTATATCCACAATTAATATATTGTTCGCACGAGTATATAAAGTTTAGGTATGCCTAAAACAAATTTTTTTTAAAAAAAATATAAGGAACAGTTAAATTCCCTTGTTTTCAAATTCCTTATTTAAGAATACTTTAATGTTATTGCGAGCCACTTCAACCATTTCAGGAGCAGGACCACCAGGCACCGCCCTGATTCTAACGTTTTCAGCAGGATTTAAAGCTCTTTGAATCAAATCATCATCAAGATTCAATTCATCAAAACCCAACTCAACAGCAATATCATCAATGAATCTGGAAGTTATGTCCTCTTCAGCCATATTATTTGATGTGGCTTCATTAACTATTCTTCCAACGATTTTATGAGCAGTTCTGAATGGAATCTTTTTTTCACGAACCATTATGTCCGCAAGGTCGGTTGCTGTTGCAAAGTTCTTGCCTGCAAGTTCGGCACATCTGTCAACATTAAACTCAACAGACAACATCATTTTTGTTACAATTGATAATGTTTCGCGAGTTACTTTAACTGCATTCCATAAATGAGGAGTAATTTCCTGCAAATCCCTATTGTAAGTGTATGGAATAGCCTTTAAAATAGTCAGAATGGTTATTAACTCACCTGTTGCAATGCTGGTTTTGCCTCTTGCAAGTTCAGCCACATCAGGATTTTTCTTTTGCGGCATAATAGAAGAAGTTGATGAATATTCATCAGCCATCTCAATAACACCAAACTCATAAGTGCTCCACAGTACAAGTTCTTCACATATTTTTGCAAGAGTTGATGATAAAGACACCAAATCAAAGACTGTCTCTGTGATGAAATCACGTGCAGAAACCCCATCCATAGAGTTTTCCAAATAAGCATCAAATCCTAGCAAGTCAGTAGTCAGCTGCCTGTTTATTGGAAAACTTGTGGTAGCCATAGCCGCTGAACCTAACGGATTTAGATTTACACGTTTATAAGTGTCAGCTAAACGTTCATAATCCCTTTTAAGAGCTTGAACATGAGCCATCAGATGATGAGCTATTGTAATTGGTTGAGCATGCTGCAAGTGAGTGAAACCTATGAAAATGTCTTCCAAATGCTCACCAGCCATTTCAACTAATCCTTCAATAAATTCCAAAATGCCGATTTGGATTTCCTCAATCATCTCCCTTAAGACTAATCTGACATCACATGCAACCTGGTCATTACGGGATTTTGCAGTATGCATAAAACCTGCTTCAGGACCTATTTTAGATGTTACGTAATTTTCAATTGCCATGTGAACATCTTCTATGGTTGCATCAAATACCAAAGCTTCATAACCCTCTTCCTTAAGATTATCAAGTGCACATAAAATTTTATCTGCAATTTCTTCATCGATTATGCCTTCATGCTTTAACATTGAAGTGTGTGCAAAATTAGTTTTAATATCGGCTTCAAAAAGAAGCATGTCTGCTTCAAGAGATGAAGTGTATTCAGCTGCTTCATCAGTCATTCCAGTCTTAAAACGACCATTTCTAATATTATCCAAAAAAATCCCTTCTAAAAAGTAAGTTAAAAATAAAAATAATAAAAAAAAGAAAATAAAGATTTAAAAAATCTTATTTTTTCATTTCAGTGTATCCGCATTTACCACAAGCAAATCTGTCACCATGGTCAGCCATGAATACACCTTCACCACAACGAGGACAAATTGGGTTTTTCCTTTCAATTTTGTCTCCATTAACTTTGTAAAGATCTGATTTTCTTACCATATAAATCACCTATTCTTCTGCTTCTTCATCAGCAGGTTCTTCTTCTGGTTCAGCATTTTTAGCAATGATATGTTCTGCTTCGATGTATTTTAAATCATCTACACTATCATAGACTTTTGCATAACCTTTTGCTCTAGGTTCACCGTAGTGTGGTTGTATGCTGTCGACTACGATTAAATCTTTTTGAGTATTTAATAAAGCAACTAATTTAGATTTGACATCTAAAAGTTTAGGAGTTGCTTCCCCATCATAATCAACATAAAATGTAATTTCTTTTCTGTTAAACAATTTGTTTTCTTTTTCATCGATAAATTCAATTTCCATTATAAGACCTCAATTCAATTTATTCTTTAATAAATCCGTCAATAAGCCTTTGAGCTTTATTTTTAACATCCGAAACTTTTAAAAGCACTAACCCTTCATTAGGTTGTCCATATAAAATTGTAGTTTCCGGATTTGCCATGATGATGCAAGGAAGAACTGCAAGATCTTCTTCCCCTGCTACTTCAATTACATAACATTCGCCACTGTTAGATAATTCAAGAGCTTGGCCTATGGTTTCCCATAGATCATCAGTGATATATCCGGCAGGATTATCCGCTTTTAAAATGTGATCCGCATGTATAACATCATGAGAATGATTTTTTCTTTGAATTAGATTGTCAATTATACCAATATTTGGATATAATTCGTATTTTGTAAGATTTTTGAAAGTTTCATCACCCACAGAAATTAAAAACTCGGAAGATTTTATCTCATCGATTGCATCTTCAAAGTCTGGATATAACTTGCCTAACGGCTTTTTAAGTTCTATAATTATATCTTTATTTAATTCTGCATCTAACCTTAACACAAAAAACCCTCTATCTTACTCTTAAACAGTATTCGCCTGGAATTTCAATATTTAATTCACGAGCTAATTCTGATTCTGCAGGGTCAGTTATGATTAAAAGACCACTCCAATTATCAGAAGTAGGGCTTCCGCAATTAGGACATTGTTCCTTATTTGAAATCAATTTACAAACAGTACACGCTTTCATTGTTTTGCCTTCCTACTTTTTTCTTTAGCTTCTTGAATCCATTCGAATCTACCTAAATTGCTTTGTCTCATTGTGAGAGGAATTTTGGAATTCCTGTTATTTTCAATATTATTAGTAGATTCATCCTTAATAGATACACTAACTGCTCTAGCTCTGACCAAGTCACCTTCATCTAATGTTTTATTAGATTCTTTTGCAAGCAATGCTCCTCTTTTAGCATCATAACTAATATAATCATCAGTTACTTGAGAAACATGTATTAAACCATCCATAGGTCCAATTCTTACAAATGCACCGTAATCAACAATATCAATTACTTCACCATCAAAGATTTCATGTTGTTCCGGTTTGAAGAAAATTGCTTCAAAAACAACATTGTGGTAAGAAGCTCCGTCACCCATTATGAGTCTGCCTTCACTAATTTCATCAATATCGTTAACACAGATAAGTAAACCTAGTTTTTTGTCTAAACGACCTTCATATATTTCGTTTAAAGTTTGAATAGCGACTTCTTCAAGAGGATCTTCAAACCTGTAAGGTGGAATTCTTACAGTATCCTCGATTTTTGTTTTATAATACAAAATAATCCCTCATCTTATTAATAAGTTTAATTAATATTATATTTTACCTTCAACAGCAATATATTTTTTTTGCCTTAAGTAAGCAACTGTTATTCCTTTATCTTTTGCACGATTTTTCAATTCAATATCATTTGTAGCTAATACTTCTGAAACTCTAAGTAACGCATCATCCACAGTTTCATTTTCTAATAATGAAATATCCTTTATTTCAATTTTTGAAGAATTAGCTAATTTTAAGGCCAAATTTGCATTTAACCTTGTTTTTCCTTTAGTATTTCTTTTCAAACCCTTCAATTCATTGATAACAAAGCTTGGAGTAGTTAATCTATAAGAAGGTAATAATTTTTCAAGTTCATTGATTATATCAACATTGAACTGAAAAGGAACCATAAAAAAATTGGTATCAATTACAACTTCTTTAGAGTTCATTATTTGCCCTCTACTTAATAATACCGTAACCAATTAATCTCCAACGAGCTCCAACTCTACGACTTAAAGCAACTCTATCACCCGGACTTGCACAGACAGGTAATTTTAAAGCAACATCAACATTGTTTTTCTTTGTTGATGTAACCACTCCGATTGTAGTGGTTGTACCACAATTAATCATCAATGGTTCTTTAATTTTAATTGGAGCGACATCACGTTCTTCTTTAGTACCTACAACACGGTCAAGTAAATTAGCTTCCATGGTAAAACTGTCCAACACATCAGGTAAAGTGCCTTCTTCACCAGCAACAGTACCGGATAATGAATCTGATTTAGTTAAAGATGGATCTAATTTAGTTGCAATACCTACAAGTCCACCAGGACCTATTTCTTCAACTTGTTCTCCATTAGCTTCAAGACCGATGATTTCAGATTTTAAAGTGAGTCTTTCACCGTTATTAGTTGGACCAGGCCTAATTTCAATGGTATCTCCTAATTTGAAAGTACCCTGAACCAATGTTCCACCAATAACTCCTCCTTTAATTTTATCGGCACCTGAACCAGGTTTGTTAATATCGAATGACCTTGCTACATGCATTAAGGCAGTATCATCGAAATTCCTTTCTGGAGGTTGAATTTGCTTAAGCATTGTTTCGATTAAAATATCTACATTAGCACCTTGTTGAGCAGATACAGGTATTATTAAAGCATCTTCAGCACAAGTACCTTTAACAAATTCCTTAATTTCATTATAACTTTCAATAGCTCTTTCTTTTGAAACGATATCAATTTTATTTTGAACTACAATAACATCTTTAACGCCGATAACATCAAG
>ONJC01000012.1 GCA_900318035.1 uncultured Methanobrevibacter sp. | reverse complement strand
GGCTAATAAAAGATTTAAAAGACAAGAATATGCTCGTTATAAAAAACTTGGAATCAAATGGAGACGCCCTAGAGGTAAAACCAGTAAAATGAGAAGATATGAAGCAGGAAAACCTGACATGCCAGCTATTGGTTACAGAACCCCTAGAGCAATAAGGGATTTACACCCTTCAGGGTACAACGATGTTCTTGTTCACAATTTACAAGAATTAGAAGACTTAGACCCAGCAACTGATGCTGCAAGAATAAGTGCTTCTATCGGTAAAAGGAAAAAAGCTTTGATGTTAGAAAAAGCATCAGAACTCGGAATAAAAGTTTTAAACAAATAAATTATTCATATTTATAAGTTAGATCAATTCCGGGGTTTTATTTGAATTGATTTGACTGGTTTAAATTAAAAATATTAAAAAAGGGAATTTAGATATTGTCTAAATTTATCAGCTATGCTGAATGGAGGATTATATACATGAATCTTACAACTCAAAAAAGATTAGCTGCTAGTATACTCAAAGTAGGGCTTAATCGTGTATGGATTGATCCTGAAAGATTGGAAGAAGTATCCATGGCGATTACTAGAGAAGGAGTAAAGCAGTTAATAAATGATGGAGCTATTAAAGCAAAACCTCAAACAGGTAATAGTAGCTACAGATCTAAAAAAATCAAAGAACAAAAAGCAAAAGGTAAAAGAAAAGGTAGAGGTAGTATTAAAGGGGCTAAAAAAGCACGTACACCTAAGAAAAAAGCATGGATGACTACTATCAGGGCTTTAAGAAGAGATCTTAAAGAAATGCGTGAAGAAGAAGTAATTGATGCAACTACCTACCGTAAATTATACAAAATGGCTAAGGGTGGCGCATTTAGAAGTAAATCTTACATGAGAAACTACGCCCGTGACCATGATTTAATTAAAGGAGATGACTAAACATGGCACAAGGAACTAACTATAAAGTAGCTTTCAGAAGAAGAAGAGAAGGAAAAACTGACTATGGGGCTAGAATTAAATTAGTCGATTACGAAAAATCTCGTTTAGTTGTTAGAGTTTCCAACTCTCACGCAACTGTTCAAGTTATTGATTATGCTCCTGAAGGAGATATCACTATTGCTTCTGCAGTAAGTAAACAATTAGCGGCATTCGGTTACAAAGGAAATACAAGCAACCTTTCCGCATTTTATTTAACTGCATATCTCTGTGCAAAAAGAGCTTTAGCAAAAGATGTTGATTTTGCAATTTTAGACATCGGTTTAAAATCTCCGATTAAAGGATCTAAAATTTTCGCAGCTCTCAAAGGTGCTGTTGATGCAGGTTTGGAAGTCCCTCACGGTGATTTCATTTTCCCTGAAGATGAACGTATCAGAGGAGAACATGTTGCAAATTATGCTGAATCTTTAAACGCTGAAGAAGTTGCTGCAAAATTCTCAAAGTATTTAGAAAGAGGTCTCAATCCAACCGAGTTACCTAAAAACTTTGATGAAACTTTAAAAAATATTGATGAGGCTGAGGTATAACTATGAGTTTTAATATTGATGAATGGGAACCTAAAACTAAAATGGGTAGATTAGTTAAAGATGGAACCATTACTGATATCGACGAAATTTTTGAAAAAGGTCTTCCAATTATGGAATTGGAAATAGTTGATGCCTTAATTCCAGATTTAGAAGAAGAAGTAATGGATGTTAACTTAGTTCAAAGGATGCACAAATCTGGTAGAAAAGTTAATTTCAGAGTAATTGTTGCTGTAGGTAACAAAGATGGATATGTTGGATTAGGCCAAGGTAAAGCTAAAGAAGTAGGTCCAGCTATCAGAAAAGCTGTTGACAATGCTAAATACAACATTATTAAAGTCAGAAGAGGCTGTGGAGACTGGGGTTGTGTTTGTGGAAGAGAACACACAGTACCTTTCAAAGTACAAGGTAAATCCAGTAGTGTAAGTGTTTCATTAATGCCAGCTCCGGCAGGTGTAGGTTTAGTAGTTGGTGATGTTGGTAAAACTATTTTAAAACTTGCAGGTATCCGTGATGTATGGTCTCAAACTTTCGGACAAACCCAAACTACTGTTAACTTTGCTAACGCAGTATTCAATGCTTTAAAAGAATTAAGTAATGTTAAAGCTACTCAAGAAGACCTTAAAAAGATGGGAGTTAACTACTAGATGGTGATTATATGTTTTTAGTTATTAGAGTTAGAGGAACTACCGGTGTCATCAAAAATATCGCTGACACTTTAGATATGTTAAGACTTAACAGAATCAGCCATGCAGTTTTAGTTGAAGAAAATCCTAGTTACGAAGGTATGCTTCAAAAATCTAAGGATTACATCACTTGGGGAGAAATTGATGCTGAAACTTTAGCAGCTATCATTGCTAAAAGAGGTAGACTTCCAGGTAATGTTAAAGTTACTGATGAATATGTTGCTGAAAATTCAGATTACAGTGACATTCAGGAATTAGCTAAAGCTTTAATTAATTCTGATGTTAAATTAGCTGATGTAGGTATTAAACCTGTATTCCGTTTACATCCTCCAAGAAAAGGATACGAAGACATCCGTTTATCTGTAAAAGAAGGTGGATCTTTAGGTTACAGGGGAGAAGGAATTAACGACCTTGCAAAAAGAATGCTTTAAAATCAGGTGTATAATATGATTAGAACAAAACGTAAAATTAACAAACAAAGAGGTTCTAGATCCAACGGTGGAGGCTGTACCAAAAAACGTAGAGGTGCAGGTAACAAAGGTGGAAAAGGTAAAGCAGGTATGGGTAAACAACACTGGACCTGGACTGTAATTCACGACCCAGACCACTTTGGTAAACACGGTTTCAAAAGACCTCAAAAAATGATTAAAAAAGTCAATGCTGTTAATTTAATTTATTTAGAAGAACAAGCTGAAAATTTAATTGCAAGTGGAAAAGCATCAAAAGACGGAGATGCGATTGTCATTGATGTTACTGAGTTAGGCTATGATAAAGTTTTAGCTAAAGGAAATATCACTAAAACTTTCAAAATATCAGCTCCTAAATTTTCCGCTGGTGCTATTGAAAAAATTGAAGAATTAGGAGGAGAAGCTATAGAATTATAGCTTCCTTTATTTTATTATCGGGGAAGAAAATGTCATCACTAGAAGTATTAGAGCCAATATTTAAAGTTGTTCCTGAAGTCAAATCTCCGGTTCACAGAGAAGATTTCAATGAAAAACTTAAATGGACTGCATTAGTTTTAGTATTATATTATTTCTTAACTTTAATTCCATTATACGGTTTAGCTCCTGGAGCTATTGACCAGTTTGCTCAAGTAAGGGCAGTTATGGCGGGAAGTTTTGGTTCAATTCTTACTTTAGGAATTGGTCCTATTGTTACTGCTTCAATTGTACTGCAATTGTTAGTAGGTTCTAATCTTTTGGATTTAGATTTATCTTCTCATAAAGATAAGTCTCATTTTCAAGCTACTCAAAAAGTATTGTCTATTGTTTTTACTTTATTCGAGGCTTCTGTTTTAGTATTAACTGGTAACTTAACTCCTATAGACGGTTCATATACTGCACTTTTGATTTTACAATTGGTTATTGGTGCGTTGGTAATTATTTACCTTGATGAGGTTGTATCAAAATGGGGATTCGGTAGTGGTATCGGATTATTCATTGCAGCAGGTGTATGTCAACAAATTGTTGTTGGTACATTCAGTATCTTAAACGGAACTGATGGTCTGTTCGCAGGTATCATTCCAAAATTCATCCAAAATGCAACCATGGGAGTTTATGACTTCTCTGTATTGATTCCGTTATTCGCAACTATTATTGTATTCTTAGTTGTTCTTTATGGTGAATCCATGAGAGTGGAAATTCCTATTTCTCACGGTAGTGTAAGAGGTCACGGAAGAATCAGAGGATCTGTTGGTAAATATCCATTAAAATTCGTTTACTCCAGTAACATGCCGGTTATTTTGACCAGTGCATTACTTGTAAACGTAACACTCTTCGCAAATGTTTTCCAAAAGATAGGTGTTCCTATTTTAGGTCACATTGATAAGGGTAAACCTGTTGACGGTATTGCATGGCTTTTATCAACACCTAAACTGCACATGTTCATTACAGAACCTGTTCATGTTTTGGTATATGCAGTATTCTTTATACTATGTTGTATGTTATTCTCATATCTATGGGTTGAAATCAGTGGTTTAAATGCTAAAAAGATTTCTGAACAACTTTACAATTCAGGTATTCAGATACCTGGTTTCAGAAGCAGTAAACGTCAGTTATACAAAATCTTGAAAAAGTATATTCCTGCACTTACCATTATCAGTGGTATATATGTAGGTCTCATTGCTTTCCTTGCAGACTTGACAGGTGCTTTAGGTGGAGGTACTGGTGTACTGCTTACTGTAGGTATTGTTCACAAACTTTATGAAGAAATGGCAGAGGAACAGCTCATGTCCTCAAATCCAGTTCTTAGAAAATTCTTAGGAGATTAAATCTCCTATATTTTTATCTTTTTAAAAAAAAAGGTGAGGGATTAAATTGAAATTAGTTGTATTAACAGGAATTCCAGGTTCTGGAAGTTCAACTTTACTTGGCAAAGCTTTAGATGAAGTCGATTATGTGCATTTGAATTATGGAGACATAATGACTGAAATCGCTATTAAAGAAAATATCGTTCAAGATAGAGACGCTTTAAGGAAATTATCAGCTGAAACACAAAAGGAAATTCAAGCAAAAGCTGCTAAAGAAATTAAGGAAAGGTCTGAAAAGGATAATGTTATTGTGGACACTCATTGTACTATCAATACCCCATCCGGTTTCTTGCCTGGCCTTCCAATTTGGGTTTTAGAAGAATTAAAACCAGATCTTTTTATTTTGATTGAAGCTGATCCAGATGAGATTATCTTTAGAAGAATGAATGATGATACTCGTGTCAGAGACAAACAAAAAGCAAAAGAAATTCAATTACATCAAGAAATGAACAGGGCTACTTCAATGGCATATGCGACATTAACAGGAGCTACTGTGAAAATCTTATATAATCATGACAATCATTTGGATTCTTCTGTTGGAAAATTAGTAGATGTATTAAATTTATAGGGGTATAATTATGGTTGATATAATGGGACCGATTTATGGTGTTTTGAATGCGATTTTTAATCCAATTTTAGCCATAGATCCTAATCCAGCTAATCCGGCTTTAACAGTTTTAATTATTGCATTTATTGTTTCTTTAATCACAACTGTTGCTAACAAGTATTTAGTGGATCAAGATGAATTAAACGAAAAGCAAAAGGCAATGCAAGAATTCAATAAAGAACTCAGGGAAGCTCAAAAAAGAGGAGACGGAAAAAAAATTGCAGAACTTCAGGCCAAACAGGCTGATATGATGAAAGACCAGACTGCAATGATGACTGATCAATTCAAACCTATGATTGTTACTTTCGTTCCAATTATTTTGATTTTCTTCTGGATGAGAACATCTGCAATTCATAATTTAGTGATAATTTTACCAAAAACTGTTTATTGGGTTACTTTAACACCTCTTTGGCATGTTATTGGTAGTTTTGTGTATGGAGGTAAAGCAACTATTCCATATGGTATCGGTTGGTTATTATGGTATATGATTTGTACTTTCGGTATGAGTCAGATTTTAAGAAAATACTTAGGATTTAAACAAGGGTTCTAAAATCGGCCATTAAACATACATTTATTAATGATGAAAAAAATATAGTATATTATTCTATTTTAAGAATACGCTATTACACAATTATCAAATATTTTATTTAATTAAATTAATTTATAGGTGATTAAATGCCTGCAAATAGGTTTAGATCAAGATCATATAAAAGAGTTCATAAAAACACTCCTGGCGGAGATAATGTTTTAAGATACAAAAAGAAAAAACCATCCAAGCACGTTTGTGCTGAATGTGGTGCGGTGTTACATGGAGTTCCTCGTGGACGTCCATATGAAATTAGTAAATTGTCAAAAACAGCTAAAAGACCTAATCGTCCATACGGCGGGTACTTATGTTCAAGCTGTGCTCGTAAACTTTTCAAAAACGAGGCTAGAAAATAATGATTATTACTGTCGGCGGATTAGCTGGAACCGGAACAACAACCACTGCTGAACTTCTCAGTGAAAAATTAGACATTCCATATATCTCAGCAGGTTTTGTCTTTAGAGAAATGGCTGCTGAAAGAGGAATGAGTGTTCTTGAGTTTAGTGAATTTGCTGAAGGTAATGATGATATTGACAAGGAAATTGACAAAAGGCAAGCTTTAAAAGCCAAAGAAGCAGAAAACCTTATTCTTGAAGGAAGATTATCTGCATTTTTTGTTGATAATGCAGATTTAAAAATTTGCTTGGTTACTCCATTCGATGTTCGTTCTCAAAGAATTGCCAATAGGGAAAGCAAATCTGTTGAAGTGGCTAAAGAAGAAATTATTGTTCGTGAAAAAAGTGAAGCCTTAAGATACATGGAAATCCATAATATTGACATATCAAATATGGATGTCTATGATTTAATTATAAATACTGGTACTTTCAATCCTGAAAAAGTATCAGAAATCATTATTCAAACATTAAAGGTGATATAAATGGCATCAATCGAAGTAGGTAGAGTATGTGTTAAAATTGCTGGTAGAGAAGCAGGTGAAAAATGCGCAATCGTTGAAATTATCGACGAAAACTTTGTAGAAGTTGTTGGTGAAGCAGTTAAAAACAGAAGATGTAATATTGCTCACTTAGAACCAACTGAAGACACTATCGATGTTTCAGGCGATATCGAAGCTATCAAAGCAGCTTTAGCAGATTTATAAATGAATAATTAAGTTTATTCATTATTTTACTATTTTTTATACTATTTTTTAAAGGTTTTTTTCATGAAGTTTGAGATGGTTACAAAATCCAGAAGTTTTACTGATTCTAATTTTGGCTGCAAACCTGAAGAAAGAGAAATTACTGATTATATTTCTAAAGGAGTAATTAACCTGGATAAACCGTCTGGTCCGACATCTCATGAAATAGACTCATGGATTAAAAGAATTTTACCAATTGAAAAATCAGGTCACGGCGGAACACTGGATCCTAAAGTAACCGGAATTTTGCCTGTCGGTCTTGATGAGGCAACCCGTGCAATACAACTACTTTTAACCGCTCCTAAGGAATATGTATGTTTATTGACATTCCATCAGGATGTTAGTGAAGAAAAAATTCGTGAAGTATTTGCCGAATTTACAGGTAAGATATTCCAATTGCCTCCTGTAAAGTCTGCAGTAAAACGTGAAATGAGAACACGTAACATTTACTATTCCACTATTTATGAAATAGAGGGCAGAGATGTGCTTTTCAGAATCGGATGTGAAGCTGGAACCTATGTGCGAACATACTGTCACAATATCGGTGAAGCTTTAGGTGTAGGAGCTCATATGGCTGAGCTTAGAAGAACTCAAGTTGGTTCATTTACGGAAAAAAATAACCTGGTTACATTGCAGGATGTTACCGATGCATACCATTTCTGGATTGAAGATGGTGATGAATCATTCCTTCGCGATGCAATAATGCCGATGGAAAGGGCTGCAGATTACCTGCCTAAAATTGTAATCAAGGATTCAGCCGTAGATGCGGTTTGTCACGGTGCAGATCTTGCATGTGGTGGAATATCCAGTTTGGCAGATAACATTCAAAAGAATGATATTGTAGCGATTGAAACCCTGAAAGGTGAACTTGTCGGTGCAGGTCATTCCTTATTGACTTCAAATGAAATTTTGGAAGCGGATTCTGGATTTGCAGTGAATGTTTCTAAAGTATTTATGAAACCGAATACTTATCCAAGGTTATGGAAGTAATATTGTTTGATTTTTCTTGTTTTACTTTATATTTTTGTAAAAAATTTTTTACTCAATTTTTTGCGCTATTTTTTTAGTTTAAGGCTTTAATAGAAATCTATATATACATATATCGTTAAATCTATTTTCATTGAATTATTTTTAAAATTAGATTTTTATGGAGGATATTAAGTTGTTAAACAAAAAATTCATGTTAATGGCTATTTTTCTTGTAAGTTTGCTTGCAATTTCTGCTGTTAGTGCAAGTGATTTGAATTCAACTGATGAAATAGCAAGCGAAGTAGCTGTTGATGATAATCTGGAAGTTATTTCTGACGAGGTATTGTCGACAACACATGCTGTAAATGGTAATACTTTTTCAGATATTCAAAAAACAATCAATTATGCGAATGCAGGTGATACAATAGTTCTTTCTGGAAATTACGCCGGAAACGGATCTAAAATCAAAATTCCCAAAACATTAAATGTTGAAGGTAATGGTGCAATTCTTGATGCAAAAGGAATGTCAAAAATTTTCGAAATAAATGGAAAGAATGTTAAAATTAATAATATGACTTTTATTAATGGTAGAGACATATCATCCGGAGCAATAGATTGGTGGAGTGGAACTTATGACGGTTCAAAAGATTCATATGGTATTGTTACCAATTGTAAGTTCATAAACTGTAAAGTTGATTATGGTGCTGGAGCAATCTATTTGTTTGATAATTATTTGACTGTTAGCAACTGTTATTTTGAAAGTAATTCTGCAGGACATGGTGGTGCAATAGTAGTTGTAGGTAAAAACTGTTTAATTGAATATTGTGAGTTTAAAAATAATGTAAATCTTGATTATCAACAAGATGACATTCAAAATGATACTGAAGTAACAATAAGAAATTGTATTTATTCATATGATTTGAAAAAGTTTCATGATATTATAGATTTAATTGATGATGCTTCTGAAGGGAGCACAATTGAATTATCCGGATATTATATTACAGATGGAAATCCAATTTACATTGATAAATCTATAAATATAATCGGCATAGGAAAAACAACCCTTGATGGGCTTTCTAAAAATCCATTTTTTTATGTCTCTGCAGATAATGTCAATATATCTAATTTAAATTTTATCAACGGACGTAATAAAGAGAATAAATTCAAATCTAAAGAAAAATTTTTCACAGAAGTAATTTATATTGGTGGAAATAATTGTTCTGTTCAAGATTCTAATTTCATGTTTAATAAGGGTATACTTTCCACAATTGGAGTATATGGAGATAATACTGCCATTAAAAATTGTAATTTCAGTAATAATGGAGTTTCAATAGAACACAAAAATCTACAATCCCCTGGCTCACTTACAGTTTATGATAACTGGGGTGAAAAAGATTTTGAAGTGTTGTATAACAATTATGACTCTGGAATATATGCCATTAATTATTATTATCATGATTATAATCTTGACATGACTTTTTCTGCAGGCACTAAGGATTATAATGATTCTGTTGGTGCAGTTAAATGGTTTGGTGATGATGGGGTATTAGATAATTGTATTTTTTCAGATAATTCTGGATATTATGCTGATTATAAGTTGTATGGAAATAATATTAAGGTTATTATTCCGTATTTATTTTCCGCATCTGATGTATCATTGTATAACGGGGAATCTCAAAAGTATACTGTAATATTAACAATGAATAATAGTCCTGTAAGCAATGTTTATGTTAATATCACAGTTAATGGCAAAACATCAAAAATTAAAACGGATTCTAAAGGTAAAGCAAGTATTGATTTAGATTTGCCTATTGGAAGTTATAATATAACTTCTGCTTATGGAGGTGTCTTGAAAACTTCAAAAATCACGGTTAAACCAACAATTTCTGCAAATGATGTGAATTCAGAGTATTTAAAAACTAAAATTAGTTCTGCATTTTTAAATACTGATGGCAATGCTTTAAGTGCAAATCAAGTTATTTTCAAGATTAATGGCAGAGAGTACTCTGCAAAAACTAACAGCAATGGTGTTGCAACAGCAAATATTGATTTGGATGTTGGAAATTATAATGTGACTGCAGTCAATCCGGTTAACAACGAGCAAAAAACTTTCAAGCTTGTCATTTCCAAGGCTAAATCAAATATTTCTTTAGTTTCAAGTCAAATCAATGGCGTTACAACTTTGACTGCTTCATTAACTCCGTCTGCCGCTACTGGCAATGTGATTTTCAATGTCAATGATAAAGAACAATCTGTTGCTGTTAAGTCAGGTAAGGCTATTTTAACATTGGATAATCTTGATGCTGGAAACTATACTGTAACTGCATTTTATAATGGTGATTCTAACTTGAATGCCTCTACATCAAACACTGTGACTTTCAATGTTGCTGATGAGTATCCAATTTTGACTGCAAAGGCTGTCACTAAAACATATGGAACATCAACCAAACTGGTAGTATATTTGAAGGATAATAAAGGAAACGCCATAGCAAATGAGTATGTGGAAGTTGTCATCGGAAGTGCGGTAAAAAATATCAAAACCAATGCCAATGGTCAGGTAACATTAGCAATCAGATATGCTCCGGGTTCATACGATGCAAAAATCAGTTATGAAACTGCGCAGACTACAGCAAAAATCACTGTTAAAAAGGCAACTCCAAAAATATCAGCCAAGGCAAAGACATTCAAAAAATCAGTCAAAACCAAAAAATACGCTATAACCTTGAATGTCAACCAGAAGGTTAAGGTTGCCATCAAAGTCAACAAGAAAACTTACTATGCCTACACCAATACCAAAGGTCAGGCAACATTCAAAATCACCAAACTGACCAAAAAGGGCAAATATACAGCAACCGTCAGCTCTGTAGCCAACAAATGCTACAACAAGGCAAAATCAGTGAAAGTAAAAATTACTGTTAAGTAGATTTTCCAATCTACTTACACCTTTCTTTTTTTTAATCAATAATATAATATTGCTTTTTTTAAAGAATAATAATCGTAAAGTTTATATAATATGTTTTTCTCAGATCAATTTCACGTAATAACTTCAACAAGGCTTATATGTTTTTTAAACCATATTTAACAACTATGTATGTTGAAGATATTAAAAATAATTATTATATTGTTAAATTAAATGAAAAACATAATTTAAATGATTTTTCATGTGGATTGGATGATATGGATGACTTTTTGAAAAACGATGCATTGGACCAGCAAGAGGATAACTTGAATGTTACATATCTTGCCAAATATCACGAAGAAATCATAGGATTTTTCTCTTTACTTTCAGATATCATCAAATTGAAAGACATTGAAAATGAATATGATTTGCCTTATAGCACATGTCCTGCTGTAAAAATAGGTAGGTTAGCTGTAAACGAAAAGTATAATTCATTGGGGTTAGGCACAGTACTTTTGGATAATACCTGTTATCAAATTAAAAGGATTTCTGATATAATAGGGGTTCGTTTCATTACTGTTGATGCATATTGTAATGTTCGTGGTTTTTATTATAAAAATGAATTTAACCATCTAAAAATCCATAATGAGAAAAAATTAAGACGCAGTGCCGAAAGAAACCCCTATTTAACAGTTCCATTGTATAAAGATTTAAAAAGAATATAAATTTGGAAAAATTTTATATAATGTCATGATGAAAAATATTAGTAATTAGATTAAGAGGTAATTCAAATGGCAAAAGCGATAGCACCAACACCAACATTAAAAGGAAAAGACACCAAAAGCTTTTTAGAAGAAATGAAAAGGCCAAACAATAAAAAAGAAAATCAAATCAAACAAAGAATCAACAATAGTAGGCATGTTGATTTTTTTTAAATTTTAATTTTTTACTTTTCATTCATTTTTTTTAATTTTTCAGAATTTGTGAGGTTCGGCACTGAATCTATCCAAGTTCTGGAATTGAATAACATCAAATTTATGTGTTGTCGGAATTTTATTTCTTTTTTTAAAACGATTTTTCTAAGTAAATTTGGTTCAATACATTTTTAAACTTAGTCAAAGTTAATTTAGTTGTACATGTTGTGTGTCATAAATGTTTTTAAGGCATTATCAGCTATTTTTAAAATTTGTTCGATACTATCATAACAAATATATATTATTTCTAACACAAATATACAGTAATGGAGGGCTATTGAGGTTTTATAATGTTGAATAAAAAAATTATACTTTCAATATTGCTGGTATCTTTCATGTTCATGTCATCTGTTAGCGCAGCAGATAATTTGACTGAAGATATCGTGGGCGTTGAAACCCCACATGATGTAAATGTAGTTGATAGTATAAATAATCAATGTCAAACTTCAGTTGCGAATTCAAAATCTTTTTCAGAGTTAAATAGTCTTATAAACGATAATTCTAATGTAAATATTTATTTAACGGATGATTATACTTATAATCCTACTTCTGATTCTAATTTTGTCAGTGGAATAGTTATTTCTCGTTCTATTAACATTTTTGGTCAGGGTCATACTATTGATGGTGCCAATAAGGCTAGACTTTTCAATGCTTCGGAGTATGTTATTTTCAACAACATTAAGTTTATCAATGGTTATTCTGATACTGGTTCGGCAATTCTGGGTTCCAGTTATGCAGTCACTGATTCATCTTTCATTAACAATCATGCTACTGTTAGCGGAGGTGCTATGGGTGGAGGTTATGCTTCAAACTGTATTTTTAAAGAAAATACTGCAACCTGGTTTGGTGGAGCAATGTATCAGGGAAGTGCAGATGAATGTACGTTTGTAGAAAACTCTGCATCGGAAGGTGGTGCAATTAATGGCGTTTATGCCACAAAATCAAAATTTGAAAATAACTATGCCAGTAAATATGGTGGAGCCATGTATGGCAGTTCTGCCGGAGAATGTACGTTTATTGGAAACTCGGCAAAAGAGTTTTCCGGTGCTGTATTCAATGCATATGTTGTTGACTGTACTTTCATAAATAACACTGCTAAAAATGCTGGGGCTATTGGTGGTGGATCCAATTCTGCTCAGAATTGCATATTCACAGGAAATTATGCTACAGACGGTGGTGCGGCATATGGATATACAGTTTATAATTCTGAATTCAGGCAAAATCATGCCAATAAAGGTGGAGCGATGTATACGGGTTCCACAAGTGGATGTATATTTGAAAACAATTATGCTACTGAAGATGGGGGAGCTTTACTTGATGCATATGCTGTAACTTGTAATTTCACAAGTAACTCTGCAAACAGAGGGGGAGCGATGTTTCAAAACTCTGCTAAGGATTGCAATTTCTTCTATAATTCCGCTAATTATGGTGGAGCATTGTACAATGCACATGCAGATAAATGCAAATTATGGCATAACACTGCTAAAATACAAGGTGGTGCTATAGATGAAGGTGGTGCCGATTCATCCGATTTAAGATATAATTCTGCAAATAATGGTGGTGCAGTGTCTCTAACTGATGTTTATCAATGTTCAATTGTTGAAAATACTGCTACAGAGTATGGTGGTGGAGCTTATAAAACATCCGCTAACGGCTGTCTTTTCCAAAAGAATACTGCAAAATATGGTGGTGCATTAGCCGTTTCAAGTTCTGCTTCAGGATGTATCTTTAAATATAATACAGCTAAAATAACTGGAGGGGTTAAATATGATGCATTTATTGCGAATTCTGAATTTGATGGCAATTTGCCGGTTTACGCCCTGAAAGTTAATGATTTCACTGGAATTTATGGTTTTGGTGGAAATATTCACATTGGCTTATACGATTCTCCCGATTATCCTGTAACAGGAGTTAATGCTTCAATCAAAGTATATAACTCTAAAAATGCAGTAATTGGAAAATATAAATCTGAAATAGGATATAACTGGTTTGTCAATTTGCCTGCCGGTAAATACAAAGCTCAAATCAGCGTTGACGATGACTGCTATGAAGTGGATCCTGTTAAAATATCAATCACTATTCTTAAATCTTCTTTTATTTATGTTGAAAATATAACTACAAATTATCAGGCAGGTAAGGTTTTGCTTGTTAATTTACACGATTCTTCAAACAGTGCAATTAAATTTGCCAAAGTTTCAGTAGACCTTGATGGTACTTTAAAATCTTATGTTACTGATGACAACGGTCAGATTATGATTCCAACCAAAACTTTAACTCCTGGCACTCATATTGCAAAAATCAGCTTTGCAGGAGATAACAGTTATGTCGGATGTTCTGCCGATGCAAGTGTGGTTGTAAAAAAATTAACTCCTAAACTAACAGCGGCAAAAGCAACTTTTAAACGCAGTGATAAAACTAAAAAATATGTCGTTACATTAAAAGACAATAAAAATAAAGTCATGAAGTCTAAAAAAGTCACTGTTAACGTGAATGGCGTTACATATTCCATAAAGACAAATACCAAAGGTCAGGCAATATTCAAGTTAAAGAAATTGACCAAAAAAGGAAAATATAGTGCTGTTGTTAAATATTCAGGAAGTTCAATTTACAATTCCGTCAAAAAGACAGTTAAGATTACTGTCAAATAGTAATCCCAATCCGATGCTTTATATTAAAAATAGCTTTGATTATTTTATATTTTCTAATTTTATATTTCATTAAAATAATCGTTTCTTAATTTAAAATTAATCTAATTCTTGTTTTTATCTATTTGTTTTTTTAGATGTATAAGTGGCAATGCATTTTTGATTTTTTAATGCATAATCTGAAAAAATAATAAAAAAGGAGAAGTGCTAGAAAGCGCCTCCCCCTCCACCACCTGATCCGCCTCCAAGGCCTCCGAAATCGCCAAAGTCACTGTCGGTTGATGGATTGGCTGAAGATTGCCCTGTCATAAATGCATTATGCATCATGTAGTATCCTCCGTAGTGGTGGTATAGGAATATGTCATCATCGTATGCAGGTATATTCTTTTCCTGAAGTTTCATGGATTTATAGACATTGTCCGCAACTCCAAGTGCGGCACCATAAATCAGATACTTTTTCCAGACAACAATTGATTCCGGAGGGTGTTCGTTAATTAAACTGTTGTCCTTTAGGAATTTCTTAAAGTTACTCCATTTTAGATAGAATAGTCTGCCTTTTTTGGTCCATTGTCCGAAAATATCATTTGGAAGGAATATTACAATAAGTGAAAATATTGCAAGGGCAATTCCACCCCCAATTGCAAATATTCCATTTCTGAGATTTGTAAATAATCCCAATACGAATATGATTATTCCAAGGATTATTCCTGCGATTCCCAATATTTTCATAAATTTGGATCCTTTATTGTTGAAGTAGAGTTCAAGATTATCCAGATATTCATGTTTGACGTCTTGCTGCCATTCATTATATTCCTCCATAAACATTTTGGCGTTGGATTCATATGACAAATCATTGTTTAGATTTGAGAGGTTTACGATGTCATGGCTGTCTGAAAACATTTCCATAATGTCGAAAACTGTATTTTCATGAATTGATAGGCTGGAAGTTTTTTGTCTGTTCAACTTTAAATATAATTCTGTCAAATCAGTATTTGGGTCTCTTCGGGTTTCCAATTCAAAGACCTTTTTATCAATGAGATTGAGTATCGTAGCTTCAAATCCATTCATATTAGGTGTTCCGATGTCCCTGCTGTTTTCGATTAATGCATTTACCATCGCCGGAGGGTCATCGGTTGGAGGTTCCCTTTCATAAATTCCTTCATAATCCACTTTAGGTTCCCTTCCGAATTTCAGGTAAATGAATATTGAAACAATTGGACTTAGGAGTGACAGCAATCCCAGAACAATGAATGATGTGTTCCAGAAGTTTCTTCCGTTTACGCTTTCATCAAGATTATGAATTATCTGGTCACGTCCCATTCCATCAACGTGTCTTGCATAAGTTGCATTGTCAAAATCACTCAAAGGCATCAAAACAAGCAATTCGTAAAATTCTCCGGATGGAATTGAAGTTGATGTTATTGAAATGGTATTGTTTGTCAGGTCACTTGAAGAATTGTACTCCTGAGGATTCAGGAAATATTCGATGTTCTTATTTCCTGGTAGGTGAACAACTGCGTTTAGGCCATTAACGCCCACATCCCAGTTTTCTCCCCACAGTTTGTACTGAAGTCCTGCAACATCTTTAAATAATGTCACGGTATTTTTCATGTCATAACTGATGTGGACATTCACACTTGTGTCTGAAATCTTTTGTGTGTGGGCTTGATCGGCATATAAATATATTTTCAGATGCTTTTGTCCATTTTCATCGGTTACTTTCGTTTCCGAGTAGGCTCCTTCAGTATTTACAGTAATATTGTCGATGGTTTCCCCCTCTTTTAGGGGAATATCCCTATATATTCCATTGTAGGTGCCCTGAAATGTATAATGATATATTTCATCTACATGAAGTAGACCATTATTTCCAACGGTTAGCTCAATATAACCCTGGTCTATTCTATAGCTTTTATTGTCATCTGCAGAAACCAGGGCTATTGTTGAAAATAATATAAAAAATAATAAAATTATACAAAATGTTTTTTTAACATTCATATAATTTCACCTTTTGGCTTAAAATTTAACTTCAGGTACTGCAGTTTCACTTTCAGGAGCTTTATAAAATTCTGCTTCATGGAAGTTGAACATGCGAGCGAAAAGGCTGCTTGGGAACTGTTCGCATGCATTGTTGTATTTTAAAACAACATCATTGTAAAATTGCCTTGCATATGAAATTTTATCTTCGGTTTCGGTCAATTCTGATTGTAATTGCTGGAAATTGGAATTGGCTTTTAGTTCAGGATAATTTTCAGCCACTGCGAACAGGGTTTTCAAAGCACCGGTTAACTGGTTGTCCGCTTCACTTGCCTCTTCAATGTTTGATGCATTCATGACGTTGCTTCTTGCTTTTGTAACGTTTTCAAACACTTCTTTTTCGTGTCCTGCATAACCCTTAACAGTTTCGACAAGATTTGGAATCAGATCGTTTCTTCTTTTCAATTGCACTTCTATTTGTGCATAGCTGTTTTTCACTCGATTTCTAAGATTTACTAAATTGTTATATAAGTGTATGATAGTAAAAACAATGAAAATGATTGCTGCTACCAATACAATAATTACAAGGATATCCATTTTATTCACCTAATTAATTATTACTCTATTGAGTGGATATATTTTGTCTTTTTATTTTCGTAATTTTTTTAAGTAATGAACTATTAATTAATATTTGGTTTTGACGATTTTTTCAAAATTCGGTAGTTTAAACAATAACTTTATATATGTTGAAGTGAATATATTATTTTATCATATTATTCTAGACAATATGGAGATAGTCTAGCCTGGTAAGGCGCGAGACTGGAAATCTCGTGGGCGTTCAGCCCTCCTGGGTTCAAATCCCAGTCTCGGCGTTTATTAGTTTTTAACTTAGTTTTTTTGTTTTAATTAAAAAATACTTGTGAAACTGATATTTTTGCACTCTTAGCTTAAATGCTAAGTTTTAAATTGTTGAAAGAACTGTGCTTTGAAAAGTTCAAAGCATTCGAATCTATAATTTTACGTCTCGTAGATTCGCTCTATAAATGGAGGTTATTTAATGGAAGACGAATTCAAGCACTTAGTGCGTATTTCAAGAAAGGATGTAAATGGTAATAAAACCATTGAACAAGCTTTAACCGAAATTAAAGGTGTTGGAATATCTTTATCTAAAACTATGTGCCGTACTTTAGACCTAGATTTAGATGCTAAAATTGGATACATTGCTGACGAAGATGTTTTAAGAATTGAAGAAATTTTAGAAAATCCTCAAAAATTCGACATTCCATCCTGGATGTTAAACAGAAGGGAGGATTACGAAACTGGTGATGACATTCACTTAATCGAATCAGATCTTGACATGACTTTAAGAGATGACTTGAACAGAATGAAAAAGACCAGAAGTTACAAAGGTAGAAGACACGAAGTTGGTTTACCTGTTAGAGGTCAAAGAACCAAATCTACTTTCAGGAAAAGTTCTTCAGTTGGTGTAAAACGTTCACGCGGATAGGCATGGAACTTTTTTTTATAGAAATTAATTTATTAAATTCAATTTTATTAAGGAGATGTTTTAATGGGACAACCTAGAAAATCAAGGAAAAAGTATAATACACCACCACATCCTTGGAATGCGGAAAGAATTAAAAATGAAAACAAATTAATGTCTAAATACGGTTTAAAAAACAAAAAAGAAATTTGGAAAGCCGATACTTTAGTCAGAAGATACAGTAGGGAAGCTAGGTATTTACTTGGTTTCGGTGCTGATCAAATGGTAAAAGAAAAATTAGAATTATTAGGACACTTAGCTAGAACCGGTGTTTTGCCAGAAGGTGCAGCTCTTGAAGAAATCTTAGATTTAAACGTTGAAGATATCTTAAGAAGAAGATTACAAACTATCGTATACCAAAAAGGTTTAGCTCGTACTCCTAAAGAAGCAAGAATGTTTGTTGTACACGGTCACATAGCATTAGGTGGTAAAAAAATCAACTCACCAAGTTATGTAGTATTAAAAGGTCAAGAAGATGAGATTGGATTCTATCGTTCTTCCCCTGTAGCAAAACAAATTGAAGAGTACAACAAAGGTAAGGATAACAAAGCTAATACAGAAGAATAAAAGGTGTAACTATGGCAAAAGATGAAAAATGGGGTATAGCAAATATTTACTCATCATTTAATAACACTATTATTACTGTAACAGATATTACTGGTGCTGAGACTATTTCACAATGGTCTGGTGGAAAAGTTGTTCGTGCAGACAGACAACAAGCTTCACCTTTCGCAGCTATGGCTGCAGCTACTAGGATAGCTGATGATGCTAAAGAAAAAGGATTTGTTGGATTACATATTAAAGTAAGAGCTCCTGGTGGAAACGGACCTAGAAGTCCAGGACCTGGTGCACAAGCTACTATCCGTGCTTTAGCAAGAGCTGGAATTAAAATAGGAAAAATAGAAGACATCACTCCTATTCCTCACGACGGTACTGGAAGACCTGGTGGTAAAAGAGGAAGAAGAGTTTAAGTGGAAGGGTTTAATATGGAGATAGAAGTTAGAAGTCAAAGCGATAATGAAATGGTATTCGTTGTTCGCGATGCAGAAGTGCCTTTTATCAATGCTATTAGAAGATGTGCAATGGTAAATGTACCTAAAATAGCTATTGAAGATGTAAATATCATCAGAAATGATTCTGCAATGTTTAATGAGGTACTTGCTCACAGACTTGGTTTAACTCCTTTAGTTTCTGACCTTGATGCTCTTGAAGGATTATCTTTACCTGAAGATGATGACTGGGGAGAGTTTTCCAACGGGATTATGTTCAGTTTAAAAGAACAAGGACCTAAAGTAGTTTATTCTAAAGATTTAATATCTTCAGACTCAAAAATTAAACCAGTATATGACACAATTCCTTTAGTAAAACTTAAAGAAGATGAAATAATAGACATCGAGGCTGTTGCAAAAGTGGGATATGGTAAAGAGCATGCTAAATGGATGCCAACTACTGTATGCGCATACAAACAATATCCTGAAATAACCTTCAATGAAGATGAAGAAGTGGATTATGATTGTGCATTGGCATGTCCTCGTGGTGTTTTAAAATCCGATAGAAGGTCTAAAAAGATTAAAATTTTAGACATTGAAAACTGTACAATGTGTAGAAGTTGCGTAAGGGCTTCCACTAACGGATACATTAACGTTGGACATAAGGATAATGATTTCATATTTAGAATTGAAACAGATGGAGCAATGCCTCCTAAAGAAGTTTTATTGAAAGCTTGTGATGTATTACAAATCCTAACCTTATTGAACTTATTAATAAACTTTATGAACAATCAAGAAATGAAGATGCAGCTATTTGGAAAGATGTTGCACAAAGACTTGAAAGGTCTAATAGAAGAACCGCTGAAGTAAATATATCAGATATTGCAAGATATGCTGAAGCTGGTGAAACTATTTTAGTACCGGGTAAAGTTTTATCAAACGGTAATTTAGAAGAAAAAGTAGATGTTGTAGCATTAAAATTCTCAGCTAAAGCACAAGAAAAAATCGAAAGTGCTGGTGGAGAATGCATCTCAATAGATGAGATAATCGAATCAAATCCTAAAGGATCAAACATTAGGATCATGGAATAAATAGGGTGTTATTATGATTATTGATGGAGAAGGATGCGTTTTAGGAAGATTAGCTAGTATAACTAGTAAAAATCTTTTAGAAGGCGAAGAAGTAGTAATTCTTAATGCTGAAAAAATCATGTTAACTGGTAACAGAGATTGGGCTTATGCAAAATACAAACAAAGAGTTGACAGGGCAAGTATTTCCAACCCTCGTGACTTAGGTCCAAAATATCCTAGAAGACCAGATGATATATTTAGAAGAACTGTAAGAGGAATGTTACCTTTCAAAAAAGCTAAAGGTAAAACCGCATTCAAAGGCTTAAAAGCTTTTGTAGGCGTACCTGCACAATATGCAGATGCTGAACTCACTGCAGTTCCTGAAGCAGAATACAAAGATCTTAAAAAAGGTGTCGAATTAGGAGAAATCTCCAAACTTTTAGGAGCTACCTTTTAGATAAATGGATGTGTGATTATGGTTAAAGTTATTCATACAAGTGGAAAACGTAAAACAGCTATCGCAAGAGGTACTGTTCAAGAAGGAACTGGAAAAGTTAGAATTAACAGAATTCCTTTAGAACTTTATTCCCCTGAGCTTGCTAACTTAAAATTACAAGAACCATTAACTTTAGCTGGTGACTTAGCTAACCAAGTGGATATTAATATTCGCGTTGTTGGTGGTGGAGTAATGGGTCAAGCCGAAGCTGCACGTATGGTAATTGCAAAAGGACTCGTACAATGGTCTCAAGATATGGATTTAAAAGAAAGATTCACTCAATATGACAGAACTATGTTAGTAGGGGACCCAAGACGTTCCGAACCTAAAAAATACGGTGGTCCTGGAGCAAGAGCACGTAAACAAAAAAGTTACAGATAATTACTCTGTACTTTTATATTTTATTAAAAATTAAAAGATGATAAAAATGATTCCTATTAGATGCTTAAGTTGTGGAAAACCAGTTTCAGCCTACTTTGATGAATATAATAAAAGAGTGGCTGCTGGAGAAAAGTCAAAAGATGTCTTAGATGACTTAGGTTTAACTAGATACTGTTGTAGAAGAATGTTGATTTCTCATGTTGAAACATGGGAATAGATTTTACAATCATAGGGATATTTTATTGTAAAATATAATCTTGGTAAAATATGTGCCTAATATGGAAGTAATATTCATGAATGTTGAAAAAAAATTAACAAGGTTTGAAAGAGCTAGACTCCTTGGTGCTAGAGCAATTCAAATATCTATGGGTGCAAGGCCGTTAGTTGATATTAAAGATTCTCTTGATCCAATTGACATAGCTTATGAGGAGTTAAAAGCTGGAGTTTTACCATTAGATGTTACTAGAGATGAATAAATAGTTAATCTATTTATTCTTAAAATTTATTTAAAAAAAATAAAAAATACCAACATAACTCTATAAAGAAACTTACTGATTTTTTAAAGAGTATAGATTATATGGTAATAAATTAAATGACACTGAGGTGTTTTTTTTGGATAGTATAATAGAAGATGTCCAAGTTCGTAAGATTTTGGATAGCAGAGGAAACCCAACTATTGAAGTAGATGTAGTTACTTGGAATGGTTTTGGTAGAGCTGCTGCCCCAAGCGGAGCCAGTACCGGTTCTAGGGAAGTTGTATCTTTTCCTGAAGGCGGAGTCGATTTAGTCGTCCGTGAAATGGAAGATTTCATAGCTTCAGAACTTATCGGTATGGATGCTGAAGACATCACTACCATTGATGAAGTATTGCGCGAAATCGATGGTACTGAGAATTTAGCCGCTATCGGTGGGAATACTACTGTAGCAATCTCCATGGCTGTAGCTAAAGCTGCTGCGGAATCTTATAACATGCCACTATACAGATACTTAGGTGGAAATTTAGTCAATGAATTGCCATTTCCTTTAGGTAATATGATGAACGGTGGAGCACATGCAGGTGTTAATGCACCTGATATTCAGGAATTCTTGGTTGTTCCAACAGGAGCCACAAGTGTTGTTGAAGCCATTTTTGCAAATGCAAGTGTTCATAAAAGACTTAAGGAATTAATTCAAACTAAAGACTCTAATTTCACTGGTGGCAAAGGTGACGAAGGAGGATGGGTGCCTAACATCACTAATGATGCCGCTTTGGAAATTCAAGCCAAAGCATGCGAAGAAATCGGTGATGAGTTGGGTATTGAAATCAGGCCTTCTTTGGATATGGCAGCTTCTGAATTATGGAATTCTAATGAACAAAAATACATTTATGATCAGGATGGTGTTAAAAGAGACACCGGAGATCAAATCGATTTTGTAAAAGATATCATTGATACTTACAAAATGTTTTATGTGGAAGACCCATTTGACGAATCTGATTTTGTCGGATTTTCTGAGTTAACTTCAAAAGTGGGGGATAAATGTTTAATTTGTGGTGATGACCTGTTCGTAACCAATAAAGAATTGTTGGCTAAAGGAATAGAGACAAAAGCCGCAAACGCTATTATCATAAAACCTAACCAAATCGGTTCTTTATCCGAAACTTATGCTACTGTAAAGCTTGCAAAGGAAAATGGTATTGTACCGGTAGTATCACATAGGTCCGGTGAAACCACCGATGAGACAATTGCACATCTGGCTGTTGGTTTCTCATCCCCTCTCATAAAGACCGGAGCTATTGGCGGTGAAAGAATAGCAAAACTGAATGAACTTATTCGCATTGAAGAGGAACTTTTAAATCCAGTTATGGGTAAATTCTAAAAATTATTATTGGAGATGAATAATATGGCTAAAGTGACTATTGATTATGATAAATGTGATGGTGCTGACTGTGCTGAATGTTCAGATGTTTGCCCAATGGAAGTTTTAGTTCTCGAAGGAGACAAAATCACAATCAACAATCCTGAAGATTGCAGTTATTGTGAAGTGTGCATGGATGTATGTCCTAACGAATGTGTAAAAATTGAAGATGAAGATTAAATATAATAAAAAAAGGTGATTATTAATGACTAACGAACTTTTAATTGATTTAGATAACTATTTAGCAGCAGGTTTACATATCGGAACCCAACAAAAAACCAGCGATATGGAAAAATATATATTCAGAGTAAGATCTGACGGTTTATACGTATTAGATATTCAAAAAACTGATGAAAGAATCAGACAAATTGCAAAACTTTTAGCAAAATACGACCCAGAAGATATTTTAGTAGTAGCTACCAGACAATACGGTCAAGCTCCTGTTAAAAAATTCGGTGAAATCACAGGTGCAAAAACCATTCCTGGCAGATTCATCCCTGGAACCTTAACAAACCCAAATTATGCTAAATTCATTGAACCAAAAATCATTGTTGTAACCGACCCAAGGTCAGACGCTCAAGCAATATTGGAATCCAAACAAAACGGTATTCCTGTCGTCGCATTATGTGATACTGAAAACTTACTCAGTTTTGTTGATATTGCTGTACCTGTAAACAACAAAGGTAGAAAAGCTATCGCTTTAATTTACTGGTTACTTGCAAGACAAATCTTAAGAGAAAGAGGTGACATTCCTGAAGATGGTGACTTAGATATTGAACCAACTGACTTTGAACTTAAATTCTAAATGAGTTAAATGTTAAGACAACCTGCTGTTGCTGGATCATTTTATCCAGATAATCCCGAAATCCTTAAAAAAACTATTGAAAATTGTTTTTTAGATGATTTTGGCGTCGGTGAACTGCCGTCAATCGGTGAATTTGAGGGTGAAGATTATCCCCTCAATATTATGGTTCCGCATGCAGGTTATCAATATTCTGGTGCAATAGCTAGTCATGGCTATTGCAGATTAGTTCAAAATGGTTTTCCTGAAGTTTTTATTATATTAAGTCCTAATCACACAGGATATGGTAGGGAGATTTCTGTTTTCAATGAAGGAGAATGGATTACACCTTTGGGAAGTGTTCAAATAGATGATGAATTCGCAGAGGCCATAATTTCCCATTCGGATATTGCAAGTGCGGATTTCACTGCTCACAGATATGAACACAGTATTGAGGTTCAGCTACCATTCCTGCAATATTTTTCTGATAATTTTAAAATTGTCCCTATTACAATGGGATCCCAATCATTTACCGCTACAAATGACCTTGCAAAAGCGATTTTTGAAGCTGCAAATGATTTAAATAAATCCTATTGTGTCATTGCAAGTACTGATTTGTCTCATTTTAACAATCAGGAAAAGGCAAATACTGTTGATGGTTTTGTTTTGGAAGACATTGAAGAAATGAATGAATTCAAGCTTTTTGAAGAAGTTATTCAATATAATATTACTATGTGTGGTTATGGTCCGGTAATGACTACAATAGCGCTTTCAAAGATGTCCAATAAAAGCAACTGTGAAATATTGGCATATAAGACAAGCGGCGATGTTACCGGTGATCTTTCTTCAGTGGTAGGTTATGCTTCAGGTATTTTTAAATAAGGTGTGTTTATGATAGCTAAGGCTTCTGCTCCAGCAAAGGCAATTTTATTTGGCGAACATTCGGTAGTTTACGGTGAACCTGCCATAGCTGGTGCTGTAAATAAGAGAGCTTACATTACAGTCAAAGAGTCTGATTGTGAAAAATCTATTTTTAGAGCTCCGAATATAAATTTTGAAGCAGAATTACTTACCCGTGAAAAGAAATATATTTTAAGAAAAGGAAAGCCAGGTATCATTCGATATATTTTAGAATCAGTTTATAGAGCTCACGACCATACTCCAATAGATATTACATTAACATCAAATGTTCCTATTGGTTCCGGACTTGGTTCATCTGCAGCAGTTACCGTAGCGACTCTTGCAGCATTATACAGATATCATAATAATCGTTTTAACAAGCAATCTTTAGCCCATGATGCCCATATGGTGGAACAGGCTGTTCAGGGCGTAGCCAGCCCTCTCGATACTTTAGTTTCCACTTATGGAGGTCTTGTTTATTTATCCAGAAATAAAAAGGTTGAACGTTTCAATGTTAATTTCAACGTTCCATTTGTTGTGGGATACACCACAAAACATGGAAACACAGGTAAAATGGTTAAAGATGTGAAGAACTTGAAAGATAGAAATCCTAAAATCATCAATCCGGTCATAACTGCAATGGGCAATTTGACCAATTATGCAAAACAGGCTATTTTAAAAAGAGATTTTAATAAAGTGGGCGAATTGATGAATATCAATCATGGATTTTTAGACGTTATTGGCGTAAACACTTTGGAATTGTCAAGAATGGTGTATAATGCAAGGGAAGCGGGAGCTATCGGTTCCAAAACTACTGGTGCGGGTGGTGGCGGTAGTATTATTGCACTTTGTCCTGGAAAAGTTGATGAAGTTGCTGAAGCTATTGCACGTGATGATAATATTTTGAAAATCCATTTCACAAGAAAAGGAGTTTCTTCAAGGGTTTATCAGTGATTTTATGATTATTTTAAAAATTGGAGGAAGCATCCTTACTAATAAAGATTCAACCGAAAGTGAAATCGATGCCGTGTCCTTGAAAAGGATTGCATCTGAAATTAAGGCTTCACTTGACATGTCAGATAAGGAATTGATTATTGTTCATGGAGCAGGATCTTTCGGACATCCTCCGGCAAAGGAATATAAGATTGGAGAAGTATTTGAGAAAAGCGAATATCCTCAAAAAAGAATTGGATTCTGCAAAACTCAAAACGCTGTTAAGAAGTTAAACATGCTTATTTGCGATGCCTTCATTGAAGAAGGCTTGCCTGTTGTTGCCATTCCTGCTTCTAGTTTTATGAGTGCAACCAACAAAAGAATCACACAGGGCAATCTTGATTATTTTAAAAAATATTTGGAAAAGGGATTCATTCCCGTCATATACGGGGATGTTGTTTTGGATGAACAATTAGAGATTTGCGTAATTTCAGGAGATCAGTTAATTCAATACTTGGCTATGAATTTGAACCCTGAGTTGGTTGTTCTGGGAACTGATGTGGATGGCGTTTACAATAAGAATCCCAAAACTCACGAAGATGCGATATTTTTTGACAAATTTTCATCACTTGAGGATTTGGATACTCTCGAAGGAACTACAAACGTGGATGTAACAGGTGGAATGGTTGGAAAGATTAAGGAACTTTTATATTTAGCAGATTTAGGGATAGAATCTAAAATAATAAATGCTGAAGTTAAGGATAATATTTTCAATGTATTGCAAAACAAAGATGTTAAAGGAACAGTAATTTCAAGGGGAAATTAAGAATATGATTTCAAATAGAAAATTAGAGCATTTATTAATTTGTGAAAATTATGATGTTGAGTTTAAAAACAAAACAACCGGATTTGAAGATGTTGAGTTAATCCATAATGTTTTGCCGGAAATAGATAAGAATGAAATTGACTTGTCAACATCTGTTTTTGGAAAGAAATTAGACTCACCTTTATTCATTACAGCTATTACCGGAGGCCATCCGGCAGCTAAATCAA
Source organism: uncultured Methanobrevibacter sp. (assembly GCA_900318035.1). Taxonomy (GTDB): domain Archaea; phylum Methanobacteriota; class Methanobacteria; order Methanobacteriales; family Methanobacteriaceae; genus Methanocatella. The sequence goes on along the minus strand of ONJC01000012.1, from coordinate 127,297 downwards.
TTAATAAACAGTTAGCAATAACAGCTGAAAACAATAATATTGCTTTGGGAGTAGGATCTCAAAGGGCAGCTTGTGAACATCCTGAACTTGCAGATACTTATACAGTTGTGAGGGAAAATGCTCCAAATTGTTTACTTGTAGGCAATATCGGTGCACCTCAACTGAATTTGGCTGAAAAGGCTGTTGAAATTTTAGATGCGGATATTTTGGCAATTCACTTAAACCCTCTTCAGGAATCAATTCAGCCGGAAGGTGATTTGGATGCGAGAGGATATGTTGATTTAATCAATCAGATAACAGAAACTGTTGACATTCCGGTTCTTGCAAAGGAAACCGGTTGCGGCATATCAGGTGAATCAGCTAAAACATTGGTTGAAGCAGGCATAGATTATATTGATATTGAAGGTGCAGGCGGAACCAGTTGGGCTGCTGTTGAAACATACCGGGCTGAAGACAGATATTTCGGTGAACTGTTCTGGGATTGGGGAATTCCAACTGCCATCAGTACTGTTGAAGTAACAAATGCAGTTGATGTCCCTGTCATTTCATCAGGCGGAATCAGAAGTGGTCTTGAAGCAGCTAAAGCTATTGCTCTTGGAGCCGATGCAGTGGGTATGGCATTGCCGTTTTTGAAAAATTCTGCATCTCAGGAAAATTTAAACAAATTCATCGCCAGATTCAATGATTCACTAAGAATTGCTATGTTTTTGGTTGGAGCTAATAATATTGAAGAGTTAAAACAATCCAATCTTGTTATACGTGGAAAAACAAGGGAGTGGCTCAATGAACGAGGAATTAACACTATGAATTATTCAAGGAGATAAAACATGAACGTTGAAGTTATTGCTATTGGCGGATATCAAGAAGTCGGGAAAAACATGACTGCTGTCAAGATTGGCGAAGATGTAATCATCTTTGATATGGGTATCCATCTTGATAGGATTAGTATGCACGAAGATACTGATATTGATAGGATGCATAGCTTAGATTTAATAGAAAGAGGAGTTATTCCAGATGATACATTAATGAAAGATGTAGACGGTAAGGTAAAAGGAATAGTATTCTCTCACGGTCACTTAGACCACATTGGTGCAGTAGCTAAATTAGCACATAGGTATGACGCACCATTAATCGGAACACCATATACTGCGGCTTTAATAGAAAAGCAAATTAAAGGGGAACGCAAATTCAAGGTAACTAATCCAATTAAACCATTAAACCCTGGAAATAAAATGAAACTGTCAAAAGACATTACTTTGGAATTTGTTCAGTCAACACACAGTATCCCTCAGGCAGTATTTCCTGTATTGCATACTTCAGAAGGAGTTATTGTGTATGCATTGGATTTCAAATTTGATAATCATCAAAAAGTGTCTCCACCACCGGATTACAAAAGGCTTAAAGAAATCGGTAGGAAAGGAGTGCTTGCATTAATTGTAGAAACTACAAATGCCAAAAATTACAATGAAGTTAAAACCCATTCCGAAAGAATTGCTAAAAATATTTTAGAGGATGTAATGAAAGGACCTCTTCAAGAAAAGACCGGAATGATAGTTACAACATTTTCATCTCACATTGAACGTGTACAGGCAATTGCAGATATTGCTAAAAAAAGCCACAGGGAAATATTTTTCCTCGGAAGATCCATGGAGAGATTCTGTGGTATTGCACAAAAATTAGGAATTTTAAAATTACCGAAAAATGCCAGTATTTACGGTTCTCCAAAAGCGGTCAATAAAGCTTTGATGAGAGCCGATGAAGACAGGGCAAATTATTTGCTTGTTACCACAGGTCACCAGGGTGAACCTGACGCATTGCTTCCAAGAATAGCTAATGGAAGAACTCCATTCAACATCAAAAAGGGAGACAATGTAATTATTTCAGCACCGATTATTCCTAACCCTACAAATGCTGCAAACAGGCATATCATGGAAAGGAGATTGAAATTAAAAGGTGCAAGAATTTATCCAAATGCTCACGTTTCCGGACACGCTGGAAGAGAAGACCACAGGGAATTCTTACGTATGCTGAAACCGCAGCATATCATACCTGCGCACGGAGAGTTATCAATGCTTGCAGCTTATGCAGAACTCGCTGAAGAAGAAGGATACAGAATCGGTTATGATATTCATATCCTAAGAAATGCTCAAGCACAAGTTTTTAAAAGTTAAAAGAGGGATATAATGAGTGATGTAAAAGAGGTACTCGGAAGTTATTCAACTGACATTACAAAAACAATTGAAGAGGAATTAGCTACAATTACTCCAGATAATCTTGCTGAAGCATCAGTTTATCTTACAAGAGCTGGAGGAAAAATGCTTAGGCCGGCTTTAACATTAATTACTGCTGAAGCTGTTGGAGGAACCCGTGAATCTGCATTAAAATCTGCTGCGGCTATTGAATTGATTCATACATTTTCACTTATCCATGATGATATTATGGATCAGGATGATATGAGAAGGGGAATGCCTTCAGTTCATAAAGTTTGGGGTGATGATGTTGCTATCCTTGCAGGAGATACATTATTTTCAAAAGCATTTGAAATAATTGTAGGAAGTGAAGGAACCAGTTCCGAACAAAACAACAGGACTTTGGCCACTGTAGCTGATGCATGTGTTAAAATCTGTGAAGGCCAGGCATCTGACATGGGCTTTGAAGAAAGATTTGATGTTAGTGAAGATGAATATATGGAAATGATTTTCAAAAAAACAGGTGCATTGATTTCTGCTGCTACAAAAGCAGGAGCTATTATGGGTGGAGCATCTGATGAAGTCATTGATGCCATGTATGAATACGGCAGATTAATAGGTCTTGCTTTCCAAATACAGGACGATTATTTGGACATTGCTGCTGATGAGGAAACATTGGGTAAACCAATCGGTTCAGACATAGGCAAAGGAAAGATGACCATTATTGCAATCAAAGGTTTGGCCAGTGATGATACCGGCAGACTGCTTGAAATCTTAAAAGATGAAAATAATTCACAAGAAGATATAGATGAAGCAGTTGAATTTTTAACAAATTGTGGTGCCATTGAATATGCTCGCAATTTGGCTCATGAATCTGTTATTGAAGCTAAAAAAGTACTCGAAATATTGGACGATTCTTCATCTAAACAGGTACTTGCTGACATTGCAGATTTTGTACTTGAGAGAAGTGCATAATTTCTCTCATTTTTTTAACTTTTTTTAAATATTTTATGTACATTTTTAATATGTTTTACGCATTAATTTTTGCTGGTTTTTTTTGTCTTTTGCAGTATTAATTTATCATGTTAAAATCATATTTGTAATTATTAATCATGATTATTAAATTTTTCGTTTTTTTGTTTATATTGATTATTTTCTTTATTTTTAATCTGAATTATCTTAATATTTAATTAAATAATCTTATTGATTATTTTTTATTATTTAATTGTTATATAAAAAGTTATTTCTATTTTAAACGATTTAAATCCGTCAGATATAATCAAAATATTTATATGCTATAAGGGTTAATTTATAATTGGATTATTCAATTAATTGGTTTTTAATTGAGTAATTTGCATTATTGTACTATAAAATGGTTAGGGGAGTATAGAATAATTCGTATATGTTTGAACAAAATTTCATTTGATATTTTGTTGATAAATATTTCTAATACTTTTTAAAACTAATTTTGGTGATATGTTATGTTGGAGATTAAGCATACATTATGCCCATCTTGCAGTGTAGGTTGCGGTATTAATGTTGTTTTAAATGATGGAGAAATTGTGGGAACTTTTCCTTATAAAAGACATCCTGTAAATGCAGGTAAGAATTGTTTGAACGGAAGAAATTCTATTGATTGTTATAAAAACAAATTTGAAGACGTCGATGTGGACAGTTTAATTGGTGATGTTTCAAAAGCATTAAACTCCGCTTCAGATGTTACCGTAATTTGTTCAGGTAACAATACAATTGAAGAAATTGAAGCAATAAAAGAATTTGCAGATTCCAAAGGATATAAAATCGGATTTTATGCAGATAATTTAAAAAATTATGAAGAAGTTGCTTCTTATGAGGACATTGAAAATGCAGAAAAGGTTTTTGTAATCGGCGATTTGTTATATGAAAATCCTTTAATCGGAAGAAGAATTGTCCATGCAAAACAAAATGGCGCTAAAATTTTCGCATTTGTAAATTCTGAAGCTTCAGTAACATTTAACATTGCTGATGAATGTTTCAATGATTCAGTTGGCGAATTTTTAGATGCTGTTGGAAATAATATTGATGAATCTTCTGTATTGGTTTTCAATCAAATTGATGCTGCTGAAGATTTGGACAAGATTGATGCACTTAACTGTAAAGTGTTGCCGGTATTCAGCAAATCCAACTCTAAAGGTGCTTTGGGCATTTTAGAACCTAAATCAAAAGAAGAAATGTTTGAATTGTTGGACAATACTGATGTTCTTTTAGTGTTTAATGATGACATTGCTGACGAATTAGAATTTGACTTTTCAAAAATATCAAAAATATTCAGTTTTGCTCCATGTGCTGATGAGACAACTGAAATTTCAGAGATTGTTGTTCCAATTAAAACATGGCTTGAAAAAGATGGATCATTTGTAAATGCAATGGGTGAAACCCAAAATTTCAATGCTGCAATTGAATCAGATGCTTTAAGTGTAATTGAGGTAATTGAAAAATTAAACGGATAAACAGGTGATTATATGAGTTATGTTTTAGCAAAATCTCAAAATGATGATATACATAAAGCAGGAGAATGTGGAGGAGCAGTAACAAGTATTCTCAAATATTTGCTTGATGAAGGAATTGTTGACGGAGTTTTAGCAATCAGTCCATGTGATGATGTTTATGATGGAGTACCAACCTTCGTAACTAATTCAGAGGACTTAATGAAAACTGCAGGTTCCTATCACTGTGCTCCTACAATGATTGGTGATCTTGTACAGAAATACTTATTTGACAAAAAAGTAGCGGTCACAGCAAAACCTTGTGACATGAGAGCTATTGAAGAACTTATAATTAGACACAAAATCGATAAGGACAACATTTATGTTATCGGTTTGAACTGTGGTGGAACTGTTCCGCCTGTCGCCGGTAGAAAAATGATTGACTTGTTCTATGAAGCAAACCCTGATGATGTTGTAAGTGAAGAAATCGACAAAGGACAATTCATCATTGAACTTGCAGACGGTTCAGAAGAAGCGGTCAAAATTCACGACCTTGAAAAAGAAGGATACGGACGTCGTACCAACTGTCAAAGATGTGATGTAAAAATCCCAAGAAAAGCAAACATCGCATGCGGAAACTGGGGAGCAGAAGACGGATGGACATTCATAGAAATCAACGATGAAAAAGGCCAGGAATTAATCGACGGTGCAAAAAAAGCAGGAATTCTCGAAACCAAATCCCCTGCTGATCCAGCTATTGAAGGAAGGAAAAAGGTTGAAGGCATCATGATTAAGATGGCTAAAAAAATTCAGGATAAAATGTATCCTACAGTTAATGAAATTGATGACTGGAACCGTTGCATTAGCTGTTATGCATGCCGTGACGTTTGTCCAATCTGCTGGTGTTATGAAAACTGTGAGCTAAACAAGTCATTCTTTAAAGACGAACAAAATATCCCTCCAAGCCCTATTGCATTCCAGGGAGTAAGATTATCTCACATGAGTTTCAGTTGTGTAGACTGCGGCCAATGTGACGACGTATGTCCGATGGATATTCCTGTATCTTTAATATTTGACAAATTGCAGAAAAAATACTTTGATAGAACTGGTTATGTAGCTGGAGTTTCAGATGGTACTAAACCTCCGTTATACAGTCCAGAAAAAACCGAATTATGAGGTGATTTTGATGTCTGATGAATTAAAAATAGTAGGATTATTATGTAACTGGTGTTGTTATGGAGGTGCAGACACAGCTGGAACAGCACGTATGCAATACCCTCCAAATGTCAGAATCATTCGTGTAATGTGTTCCGGAAGAATCACACCTTCAATGATATTCAAAGCATTCCAAGAAGGAGCAGACGGCGTATTTGTAGGAGGATGCCACATAGGAGACTGCCACTATGACGCAGGAAACTACAAATGGTCAAGAAGATCCAAAATCGTTGAAGACATTCTCGAAGAATTCGGAATCGAAAGAGAAAGATTCCGCCATGAATGGATTTCAGCATCCGAAGGAGAAAAATTCAAAACAACAATGGAAGAGTTCCATAAGACTCTTTCAAAATTAGGGCCATTAGAATTGAAATAATTTAAATCGGATTAAATAGCTATATTTTTATAGCTATTAATTTTTCTTTTCTAATTGCCTTTCTAAGATTAGTATTTCCCGTACTAATCTTAGAAAGATAGTTAAATAGCGAATGTTTAATTATTTTTCGAATTAATTAGGTCTATATTGATAATTCATCATTAGCCAAATAACTAATATTGAAGCATTACCAATGTTAGTTGTTGTTTTTCTCCATCGATATAGAAATGATTAATTAAAAAAAGAGAGATTTATATGAAAGTCATGTAGGTTTCTTAAACTGTCTACAATAGCTATTGAAGTTAATTTTACTTTAATAGCTATCCTTTTTATTAATTGATTTTTTTTTAAGGATTCCGGATTTTCTCCAGAACCCTTTCTAAGTTAGTTATGATATGTTTTGAAATTTCTATTTTTTTCAAGTACAATAGCATATGAATTTATTTAAAGAAGTGTCTTTTTTTAAATGTTTCATGAAATATCCTATAGAAATTTCTTTTTTTTCTGATAATAACTGATATTATCGATAATAAGTTTATTTTAACTATTATATAACTTTTTTCTTTGATTTAGCATCAATTTTATTAAGTGGGAGCAATTTTACGAAGTTAAAACAATTTTTGGATTAAAATCAATAAGGTTATTAACCATATTAGCACAATTAATATTCATGAAAGGAATTATTGGGGCTATTGCCGGAGATATAATTGGATCAACTCATGAGTTTAATTCAATAAAAACTAAGGATTTTGACTTGTTTGAGAGAAATTCAATATTTACGGATGATACTGTAATGACATTGGCCATTGCAAAATGGTTGTGTGAAGACAAGGATTCTAAGGATGTTTTAATTAATAGTGTTAAACATTTCGGAAGGAGATATATTGACGCAGGTTACGGGAGAATGTTTTTGCATTGGCTTTCCCAGGACTCTCCGGAACCTTATGGAAGTTGGGGTAACGGTTCGGCTATGAGAGTGGCTCCGTGTGCATGGGTGGCTGAAAGTTTGGAAGAAGCACAAAAGCTTGCTGAATTGTCAGCGGTTATAACTCATGACCATCCCGAGGGTGTTAAGGGAGCTCTTGCAACATCAGACGCCATATACTTGGCCCGCATCGGTGCATCTAAAGAAGAAATTAAAGACCACGTGGAACTTCATTATGGTTATGACTTAAACCGCACTGTGGAGGAGATAAGGCCGAATTACAAATTCGATGTGTCCTGTGCAGGAAGTGTTCCAGAGTCAATAATCTGCTTTTTGGAGGCAAACGACTTTGAAGATACAGTAAGAAATGCCGTATCTTTGGGCGGTGACGCAGACACTCAGGCGGCAATTGCAGGCAGTATTGCATCGGCTTATTGGGATGTTCCTGACGATATCTGTGAAGAGTCAGTTATCCGTTTGGATGAATTTTTATTTGAAGTTTTTATCAATTTTGAGGAAAAGTTCTTTTGAAGTTTTTTAACCTTAACGATTGAAATTTGACTAAACTGGTCAAATTCAATCATGTGATGTATATCCTAGTGAATTTCATTTTCAAAAACTTAATGTGCTTTCGTTAATGTTAATGTTAATGTAAGCAAATTGCATGTGTCTGTCAAACTTGCTTAATTATGAAGCCAAGATTCAATTTAATGATATCATTTTTTGAGGCTGTTTTCTTATTTTTGGGGAAATATTTTTTTATTCGATTTGTAGATGGCGGGCCAGTTTTCTATCAAATAGGTTATATATTTTAAAAGATATAAATTTAAACAATGAATAATTATATTAAAAAATATTTTCCATTTGTTCTTTTTATTGGTGTAATGTTAATTTTACATTCAATTATGGGATTCAATGGTGATGATATCAGGTATGCAAAGGTATTGTCTAATCAGACTTTGATTGATTATATCGGTTTTAGATACTATAACTGGTCCAGCAGGATTATTATCGACGGTCTTACAGTGTTTTTAACTCGCCAGAATATGATTTTATGGAAAATGCTGGATATTATAATATACTCTTTTGGTGTTTACTATATTATTAAGTTGGTTAATAGGAATTATTCAAAGAAAATCTCCTATTTGGGTGTTTGTCTGTTTTTGATGTATCCGTTTTATGAAATGGCCAGTGCAGGATGGATTTCAACAACCCTTAACTATTCTTGGTGTTTTGCATTTGGAATTATTTCATTCCTTCCGTTGATTTATGAATCTCGGGGCGAAAAAGCTAATGGTTTCATATACGTCATTTCATTTTTGGCGCTTATATTTGCTTCAAACCAGGAGCAAACGGCCGCATTAATACTGGGATTCAATGTTTTATACTTGATTTACTCTGCAATTCGCAAAAAAGGCATCAATAATTATAATGTGCTTTCAATTGTAATTGCTGCAATTTCACTGGTTTTCATATTAACGTGTCCTGGAAATGGCGTAAGGTTTGCATATGAGGTTACATCATGGTATCCTGAATTTGCCGGCTTTGGCGTTATGGAAAAATCATATTTGGGGCTAGTTACAACATTTGGAAAGTTAATTGAGCAGAAGATTATATTTTCAATATTCTATATTATTTTGAGTGTCAGTGTATTGATCAAATCAGAAAACAGGAACCTAAGATACTTTTGCTACTTCAATATCATTTTAGTGTTGTTCGTAACAATATTCACCACACTCATTGACATTTCAGTTTTGGATAGCTCCCTGAAATCCCTTGGAAGTGTTTTTGATGCGATTAAAAATTCGCCTCTGATGGCGATACCGGACATGTTTAAGCATATAGTCAATGCTGTTCCATTCGTTACCGGAACTTTGAAACTGTTTACTTATGAAGGCGTTCCGGGGATTAACGCATATTCAATTGGTGTTGTGATTGTCAGTTTATATTTCCTGCTGAGCGTTTCCGTTATGCTTCTTAAGGCATTTCCTAAAAATGTATTTCCTCTTTTCATATTTCTTGGAGGATTCGCTTCAAGGTTCATTGTAGGATTTTCTCCGGTGATATTCCCTTCGGGTGCAAGGGTTACTATATTTCTATACATGGCTTTAATAGCACTGACCCTGATGATTGTTAAGAAGTTATATGATGAAAATTCAATTCCGTCAAAATGGCAGTTTGTTTTGGAGAAAACTTTTTTAATCATTGCTGCTTTGAATTACTTTATTGTCTTTGCAATTTCATTCGTTAAATATGGCATCTTTTAAATCAGGATTTTCTCTTTTGCTTATTTTTAATTTTTTTAAGCTGGTTTTTAAACCGCTCATCGTAGTTTTTGGCCACATCTTCATATTTGTTCCAGATTCCGATGGCCGTTTCGGGAAGTACATTACGTTTGTCTTCACTGAATTTTGTATATGTGTGCATCATCTCCTTGGAATCTGAAATCAGGACTTTTACAAATGGAATATCTGCCTTTTGAATGTTGATGTTGGCATCCTTGAATAATTCTATGATGTCCACTTCTTCTCCATTAATGTAACATGTCGGGGAAGCCAGTATGTTTACTTTTAATATAGGTCTGTTTTTAAAGGCTTTTATTAATGCTTCGCCTTCTCCTTCAAACAGAAAGCCTATCCTCATGTTTATGGATGTTTTGGCCCTGTTAATGATTTCCACTTCCTGGGATATGATCTTTTCAACGCCGTATATTCTCCAGATAGGTGCCTGAACCTGGCTCATTCCGTTTTCATATATGTGTGTCAGTCGTGTTATGGTATCGTCAATCTCGTTTCCAAGTCTTTCCTTTTCACGGCTCAGCACTTCAACCGGAGATTTGACGTGATATGTCTGAGGCCTTCCATCTTCGATTTCTATGAAATTTTTCCTGGAAAGTCCTTTCAATACGTCATAGATTTTGCTTCGGGGGATGCCTGAATTTTCGGCTATTTCACTTGCAGTCGCAGAAATCATTGATGTCATTGCCACATATGCTTCGGCTTCATACAGTGTCAGCCCAATTCCTTTAAGTGTTGATATATTGTCGTCCATGATTATTGTTTGCATAACCGATTATATAATGTTTATCACTTTTCACCCTTGTTTAGTGACAAAATATTTATAAGCTATTTCGAGAAAATATTAATTAACGAATAAAAAGAGGTTATTAAAATGGCAGATAATTTAGATATGTTTTGTTATCAATGTTCCCAAACCGCTCACGGTACAGGATGTACTATCAAAGGGGTTTGCGGTAAAAACGCAACTGTGGCTAGATTACAGGATAACTTAATCTTTACAATGAAAGGTATAAGTGCATACAACTACAATGCAAACGTTTTAGGAAAAGTAGACCCTGAAATCGATGCATTCTTAACCAAAGGTTTATACACCACATTAACAAATGTCAATTTTGATGTAAACGATCTTGTGGCATTGGCACTTGAAGCAGGAAAAGTAAGTGTTGACGTAATGAGATTACTTAAAGAGGCTCATATTGAAGCGTACGGTGAACCACAACCTGTTGAAGTTAAAGTTGGAGCACAGGAAGGACCTGCAATCATTGTAACAGGTCACGACCTAAAAGCCCTTGAAGAATTGTTAAAACAGGTTGAAGGAACAGACATTAAAGTTTACACCCACTCTGAAATGTTGCCTGCTCACGGATATCCTGGCTTAAACAAATATGAAAACCTTGCAGGACAGTTAGGTGGAGCATGGCACGATCAAAGAATGACATTCAAAAAATACAATGCAGCTATTGTCGGAACAAGCAACTGCGTATTGCCTGCAATGGATTCATACAAAGAAAGAATGTTTACAATGGATGTAGCAAAACTCGAAGGTGTAAAAACAGTAGAAGATTATGACTTTTCAGAAGTTATTGAATGTGCAAAATCTTTAGGTGGCCTTGAAGCTGAAGAATTGACCACAATTACTACCGGATGGAGCGCAGGAGCTATTGTAGAGCACGCTGATGCTATCAAAAAATTAGTCGAAGAAGGCAAAATCAGAAGATTCTTTGTTGTTGGAGGATGTGACAAAGCGGCAAAACACAACGACTACTACAGGGAATTCGTTGCAAACCTTCCTGAAGACACAGTTATATTAACATTAGCGTGCGGAAAATACAAATTCAATGACTTGGATTTAGGCGACATCGAAGGAATCCCAAGATTATTGGATGTAGGTCAATGTAACGACACAATTGTTGCAGTTGATGTTGCATTAGCTTTATGCGAATTGTTTGGAATGGAATTAAACGAACTTCCATTGACTATTGTACTCTCCTGGATGGAACAGAAAGCTGCAGCAGTGCTCTGGGCATTACTCTATCTGGGCAAAACAGACATGTGGATTGGACCTGTACTTCCTGCATGGTGCAATGACGACATCCTGAATGTCCTTGTTGAAAACTACAATTTAACACCAACAACCGGAGATGCAATAGCTGATATCAAAACCATTATGGGGGAATAGGCGTGAGTGAAGATCTAAAAGCAAAACCTCTGGATATCCAATTTTTGCTTGATTATCAAAAAGACAGTGTAGTGAGTCGTGAAGTAATCAAAAAGGAATTGGGTACCGTGACATTTTTCGCATTTGATCAAGGTCAGGGCCTCTCCGAACATTCAGCACCTTTCGATGCAATGGTTCAGGTAATTGATGGTGAAGCTGAAATCACAATTTCAGGTAAAAAACATACAGTTAAAGCTGGAGAAATTATTATCATGCCGGCTAACGAACCACATGCGCTGCAGGCTGAAAACAGCCCATATAAAATGATATTAACTATGATTAAATCTGACTAATGTCATTAAAACCTTTCATTGAACTATGATGTTATTTAGTGTTTTTGCACTGATAATGTCATAGTCATGTTTCTCTTTTTTATCAGCGGATAGCTATTTTTTCCACCAGACCATTATCCAATCGGCTTTGTCCTTAACATTATAATACTTCTCAGATTTCTCATCATAAGTCAGTATTCTTTCCAGATATTTCCTGAGAAGCTCTTTTTCTTCATCACTATATAAATCAAGTCTGAATTTGCCGTTGTCCATGGCCTCATCAATGCTGTCATATTCGCGGTAGTTATTCAAATCAAAACGCTGGACATTGGCGTAAATTCCCATATTGAATAGTATGTTAAAGAAATAATTGTAATCTGGGAAATCCTCTGTCTTTTTTCCAAGCTCCTTTTCAAAATCCTTTTCGATTTTTTTGTTTTCGGGTCCAAAAATAGTTATGAATACATATTTATTTGCAATCTTATCCAATTCGGCTAAAACTTCTTCAATTGGCATTATTCCATTTAAAGATCTTGAGCAGACCACAACATCAGCATCGCCGATTTCTTCATATTTTATATCTTCAATTGGTTTCAGGATGGTTTCGATGTTGTCTGCATTTTCATCGTTAGCTCTTTTTTCTAAATATTCAAGCATTTTAGGTGATGAATCAAGTCCGATAACCTTTTTAACCTTTTTTGAGAGGGGCACTGTTATTGACCCTTCACCGCACCCGACATCAAGGACGGTATCGTTTTCATCCAGAATCAGCATGTCGAACAATGCGTCATTATAGTCATCTTTTCTGGTTCTTTTATAAAATCCAGGAGCTGCCTTGTCCCAGTCCTTGCTGTTCTTGCCTTCCAGTCTTTCTCTCCAGTAGCTGGCCCAATCAACATCGTTCGGATTTTCAATGCATTGTTTCATTTCTCACACCTTTGATTTTGCCGGACAGTACATTTTGGTAGTCTTCATAATTCTCTTTTAGAAGTTCCGGAATATCCAGTTCATATGGACATTTGTCTGTGCAGGAATAACATTCTGTGCAGTCTTTTGTATGTTCCATCATTTCCTGATACTCTTCGGTCAGATATGGCTCTGCCGGAAATCGCCTAATCCACAGTGACATTCTGGCACATAGGCTGATGTTGATTTCTTCAGGGCACGGCATACAGTATGCACATCCTCTGCAGAAGTTTTCACCAAGCTCTTCCTTATCCTTTTCAATTTCCGCCTTTAAATCGTCGGTTAAAACTGTAGTGTCATCGTATGAAAGGAATTCGTCAAGCTCTTCAAGTTTCTGAATTCCCCAGATTGGCAGTACATTGTCAAACTGGTTGATGTATGCAAAACTTGCTTTTGAATTTTTAATCAGACCTCCGCCCATTGCTTTCATTGCAATAAAACCGACATCCAGGTCTTTGCATTTTTCAACAAGTTCAATTTCCTCTTCTCCGCTCAGGTATGAAAATGGATATTGAAGGGTTTCATAAAGGCCACTTTCGATGGCTTCATGGGCAAATGTTATTTTGTGGGTGGTAATTCCGATATGTCTAATCATTCCTTTTTCTTTTGCTTCAAGCATTGCTTTATATACATCATCATCCTCTTTTGGGACAAATGAAATGTTGTGGAACTGATATAAATCCAGATAATCTGTTTTTAAACTTTCAAGAGAAGTTTTCAAATCGCTCCAGAAGACTTCTGGAGTTTCAGCTGCAGTTTTGCTTACAAGATAAATGTTTTCTCTTGGGATATCCTCAAATGCTTTACCCATTTTCTCTTCGCTGTCGGTATAAAAGTGGGCGGTGTCATAAAAGTTTATGCCTTCGTCATATGCTTTTTTAAGTATTTCAACAGCCTCATCCATACTGCATCTTTGAATCGGAAGTGCTCCAAATCCATTTTTGTTTACTTCTAAGTTTGTTTTTCCCAGTCTCATTTTAAAGCCATCCTAAAAGTTTTCTATGAATCAATAAATATTATTCATATTTCTGATTTTATTATTTGTTTTTTTGATTAATAGTATTACTTTTTTTAGGTCATGTTTTTATTGTGTAAGTTTGTTAAAAAATGGGGATATGCTCACAATCCGTTAATGTCCATTCATTTTTAAAACAATGTATAAAATAAAAATAATAATCAATGCAATAATGGCATATTTTGCAGGCAGGAACTTTGTCTGTTTGAATTCCTTGTCTTCAACATCACTGTGCCTCATAATGCGGTCCTTTTCAAAGGAACATTTTTGATATATGGCTTCAAGGTCTTTTGGAAGTCTGCCATGTTTGTTAAGCATGTTTATTGTCTTGTTCAGGTACTGAACAGCTTTTTGATCTTCTCCAAGTTCAACACAGCAAAAGGCCGCCTTGTAGTTGAAATTGGTTACAAGCTCCAAATCGTCTTCAATTTTTCCTTCATAGCGGATGCACTCATTGTATGCCTTCAGGGCTTCATCGTATCTTTTGAGTTCATATAATGCATCACCTTTTGAATTGTATGCAATCAGGGTGTCTTCTTCCGAAATGGATTTTTCCAAATACTCAAGAGCCTCTTCATTTTTTCCGGTCTTTTGAAGCATCTGGCCTTTGTACAGGTCGGTCTTTTGAGTTGATCCGAACTGATTTTCATAATTGTTCAGACTTCTTAAGGCATCATCATATTTTTTAGCTTTAATCAAAAGCTCTATTCTTGCCATTATAAGTTCTTTTTTAGATAATCTTGGTTCTTCTATTTTAGAATAAGGTTTATATTTGTCCAAAGCCATATCCATATATTCAAGGGATTCGTCAATTTTTCCCTTATTGAACCGGGACATTGCCTTGTCACACAGCACATTGATGGATTTCGGCTGCCTTTCGAGATATTCATCGAAATACTTCTCACCATAATCCCCATTGTCATGGCTTTCGTCATAGTACTGATAATACATTCCCTTTTCTTCAAGGGCCTGCAAATCCCCTTCTTCAATAAGCAAATCTAAAATTGACAGATAGGATTCAACATCATCCTTTCCATGTCTTTTCCTGGCCAGCTTAAGCGCTTCCTTTAAATTGCCTTCATCGATGTATAGCTTTGCTTTTTCAACGGCATCACTCATGTATATCAACCTAATTTTTTTATAAGGCTCCGATTTTTTTTAACTACTCTCACTATATTTATATATTTTTAGATAGATAAATAATATTGCTTATTTTTATTGAATTAATTAAATGTGATGATTAAATGAATGATTTAGAAGAAATTGTCTATAAACATGCTCTGCTTAATGCAGCTAAACATAAGGGAAGTGCTAATCCCGGTGCCGTTATGGGTTCCATAATGGCTAATGAACCGGAACTCAGAAGTAAAGCTAAAGAAATTGGTCCAATGTCAGGTAAAATTGTAGGAAAAGTAAATGCTTTAAGTCCTGAAGAGCAAAAAGCCGAAATGGAAAGATTAGGTATTGAAGTTGAAGATAAAAAACCTAAAGCAAAAGAAGTTGGCCTGCAGGAGCTTCCGGGAACTCATGAAAACATCGTTTTGAGATTCGCTCCAAATCCAAGCGGACCTCTACACATTGGTCACTCCCGTGCAGCAGTTCCTAATGCGGAATATGTAAAAAGACATAATGGAAAACTGATTTTGAGAATTGAAGATACCGATCCAAAAAGGGTATATGAACCTGCCTATGAGATGATTCCTGAAGACCTCGAATGGCTGGGAATCAAGCCTGATGAGGTAATCTATCAATCAGACAGATTTGAAATCTATTATGATTATGCCCGTCAATTAATTGAAAAAGGAGCAGCATACATGTGCACCTGTGACGGAGCTACTTTCAAAGAGCTTAAAGACAACTGCAAACCATGTCCATGCAGAGACAACTCTGTTGAAGAGAATTTGGAATTATGGGACAAATTCGATACAATGGATGCCGGTGAGGCGGTGCTCAGAGTTAAAACTGATATTAATCATAAAAATCCTGCAATCCGTGACTGGGTTGCAATGAGAATAGTCGATGAGGAACATCCTCGCTTAGGTACAAAATACAGATTATACCCTATGATGAACTTTTCAGTAGCGGTTGACGACCATTTATTAGGGCTGACTCATGTCTTAAGAGGAAAAGACCATTTGGCAAACACAGAAAAGCAGAAATACCTGTATGACCATATGGGATGGGATGTGCCTGAATATATCCACTACGGCAGACTTAAGATGGAAGACATTGCATTAAGTACCTCAAAGGCAATGGAAGGAATTGAAGAGGGGACCTACAGCGGATGGGATGATCCAAGACTCGGAACTTTGAGAGCTATTGCAAGACGTGGAATTGATCCAAGAACAATATATGATTTGATAACTGAAATGGGCGTTAAAATGGCAGATTCAGCCATCAGCTGGAAAAAGATTTATGGATTGAACCGAAATTTCCTGGAACCTGTAGCCAACAGGTACTTCTTCTGTGAAAACCCTCAACTGATTGAAGTTGAAGGATATGATGATGGCAGTGTCGATATTGAAAGACCTCTTCATGCAGACCATTTGGACAGGGGAAACAGAATATTGCCGTTTGATGGAAAAGTTTATTTGGCCGAAAGTGACATTAAAGATGGAATATTCAGATTAATGGATGCCGTCAACGTCAACATTAACGGTGAGGAAATCACATATCACTCCACATCCTTTGAAGATGCACGTGAAATTAAGGCCAGAATTATCCAATGGGTGCCTGTAGATGACAATGTCAATGTCAAAATCGTGATGGATGACGCATCAACTAAAGAAGGTCTCGGTGAAGGAGCTCTCCGTGACTTGGAAGTTGGAGATGTAGTTCAATTTGAAAGGGTTGGATTTGCTCGCCTTGATGAGATTAAAGATGATGAATTGGTATTCTACTATGCTCATAAATAGGTGATTGAATGGTAATGTTTTCAAACGGATTTTCAACACTTCAAATACCTGAGGATTTTGATCAAATCCCTCCTAAAGATGAATTCACTGATTTGTATTTGGTAAATACCAAAATTCCAATGTCTATAAAGTTTTCAACAACACCTACATTATCTGGGCTTCCTGAAATAATGAATGGTATTGAAGAAAATTTAAAAAGCAACGATAAAATCGAATTGGTCACTTCAGATTTCATTGTAATAAATGAGTCCCTTTATTATATGGTTGTTTCTTCATTCAATGATGGTGAAAACCAAATCAGACGTAATGAATTTTTATATGTGGAAGATGATAATCTCTACATCTTTGAATTCACCTATCCTTATGCCGATAGGGCATTGGATGACTTTTATTTAAATATAATCCGTTCTTTAAAAATCGTAGTTCCTAAATATATAGTGGAAAACGGCAGCTATAGATTAAATAAAGAATGATTTCTTTTTTTCTTTTTTTGAATACTGTTATTGCAATATGAATTACAGTCCACACAAAAATTAGCTGAAATTTCAAATCAGAGTCTTAATGAAAAAAATAATAAAATAGGTATTAATTACCTATTTTTTTCTTGTAATGTAGGTTGCTCCACCAAGAACAGCGGCAATTGCTAATAATGCAAGAATTGGATTGCCTGTTGCAGGTAAAGTGTTGTGAGCAATTGTTTTGTTGGTTGTGTTTCCTGTTGCGTTTGCTAGATTATTGCCTCCTGCAGCATGAGTGGAGTTGGTTTGGTTCATTGCTGTTTCATTGTGGGTTGTATTAGTAGGAATTATAGTACCGTTGTGACCGTCTTGACTTCCATCTAAGTAAGGATCCATACCTGCAGCATGTTTCGCTTCATCGTGAGTGTTGTCAGGAGGAATGATTTCACCGTCATGACTGTTTCCGTCTATTAAACTACCTTCATCAGCTGAAATTGCACTTGTATCGTCAGCTGCATATACTGAGCATGCAGAGCATAATACACATAAGATTGCGAGAATTGCGAATATTTTTGTTTCGAGTTCCATGTTATCACCATTTTAAATTTCATGTTAAAAGTTAATTGGAAATTAGCTATTTAATTCCAAATTAATTCTTAATTGTATAAGTAACTATATAGATGGGTTCATATATAAAGTTATTCGAATGCAAGTGCTCACTTACATTTTTAAATAAAAAATAAAGTATTTTTAATTGTTTTTATATTAATTAAATGAGTTTAATTAGTTTTTAGTTAGAAATAATTGTGTAATTATTTGTGTTCAAAAATGTTTTGGTGATTTTTGGCAGGTTTGGTTGAATGTGGTGTTTGGTAAAAAAGATATTAGTATACCTTTTTTACATCTTCCGGTTTAATAGTAATGTTTTTCCCTCTGTATCTCACAGAAATGTCATCACCATTAATTCCATAAACTTGACTAGAGTAAGTTTCTCCATCATGTCTAAATATGATTTCGTCTCCTTTTTTAAGAACAATATCTGCATTACCCATTTGTATCTTAATATTGTCTCTGGATGGTTTGGATTTGATAGGGGTAATTTTTGGTTCTGTTACTTCAGGTTTTGGAGTGGTTTTGACGTTATTCATTAATTTACGTGTGTTTTCTTCTCTAATTGCTTGATCATAATCTGGCTCATATTCAGGTTCGTAGATTTCTCCAAATTCATCATGTGTTTCATTGATGATTGGGGCATATTCATCATATTCATCATATTCCTCATATTCATTATAGTCATTAACGTTTCTGATGTATGACTCTTGGATATCTGATAAAGGATCAACTTCCGGTTCAGGTTCACCGGTTATTTTATCTTTAACTTCTTTGAATAATTTTGAGCTTTTAATGGTATTGGTGATTTTAGCTAAATCTTTTCTGTAATCAAGATCGTTTTCTACGGTTGATTCAATTTTGTTATCCTTATCAAGTCCGCTAAATTCATCTTTTTTAGATTCATCGATTTTAGTTGGTGTTTTTAGTATAGGTTCTTTTATTTCCTCTTCAGAATTTAATAGTGCATCTGTGATATTTTCACTTTCTGAAATGCTTTCAATTTCTTTTTCTTCAATTTCGTGAGATGCGTTATCAATGGCCTCAGCAATATCTTTCTGTGATGCAACTGAAGGGGTTTCCTCTTCGATTGGAGATACAATTGCTTCTTCAATTGTTTCTTCTTTTTCTTCGCTGACTTCTAAAACCTCTTGGACGGTTTCTTCTTCTGTTGGTTTTTCTTCGATGATTTCTTCTGTTGGTTTTTCTTCGATGATTTGTTGTATTGTTGGTTCTTCTTCTGTTGGTTTTTCTTCGATGATTTGTTGTATTGTTGGTTCTTCTTCTGTTTCAGGTTCTTTTTCATCGTTATTTAGAAGTTCACTAATTTCTTCATCAGCTAGAATCTCCTCAATGAGTTGGTCTTCAACTTCCTCATTGTCTTTTCTTTTCCTGATGCTTTCTTTAAGTTCAGTTAACTCATTATCATCATCTTTATTAATTTGCTGTGATTCTTTTTCTCTTTCACTGTCTTTTCTTTTAGATTCTTTAATAAGTTCATCAATAGTAAATAAGTCTTTTAATTCATGTTTTTCGTTATCTGGAGTCATAATTTCAACCTGTTTTTCAGTCATTGGTTCTTGGAATTTTTCAACTTCATTTCCATAGTTAATAAGTACTTGATTTTGAGATTCATATCCAATATTTTCATAAGTGTTATCTGCAATTGCAGGTTCGATATAAGTTTCGTCTTGATACGCATCTTCAATTGCAAAAATGTCATTTTCAGGATTTGTTTGGGTAAATTCTTTTTCAGGAGTTTCATTACCTTTAAATACTTTATCTTGACCATATGATATTATACCATCAATTTTATCCGTAGGCAATATTGATGTTTCGTCTTTTTCTAATTCAGGTCCTTTAAAATGTAATTTAACTGCAATTATTGCAATTACTCCAATTATAAATATTGTTATCCAACTTAAGATAGTTAATTCGTTCATTTTTCCCAACTCAATCCCTAGTTTATATTGTAATATATGTATGTAAAATCATTAATTTAAATATTTTCATATATTTTTTGATTTTTTATTATGTCTGTTTAATTTCCAATCAACACTTGCAATTTGTTTAATTTAGTTAATTTCAGCTTTAAATTCATAATTTCGATAAAATAATTGATTTTTAATTAATTTATTTTTTAATGTATTATTTTTTCATTTATTATAAAAAATTAGGATTTTTTTTCATCATTCATATTTATATATTCAGAAAATAAAATATATATTAGATTAATATTTATGAGGAATTAATCATGGTTGTTAAAATTAATGAAAACTATCTTAAATTAAAAAGCAGTTATCTTTTTGTTGAAGTTGCAAGAAGAGAATCAGAATTTAGAAAAGCAAATCCCGATGCTGAAATTATTAAAATGGGTATCGGAGATGTAACTAAACCGTTAGTACCTGCAGTTGTTAGTGCATTTAGAGATGCTGTTGATGAGATGGGCAATGCAGAAACTTTCATGGGATATGGTCCTGAACAAGGTTATGACTTTTTGGCTGAAGCCATTATTAAAAATGATTATAACAAATATGGTGTCGAACTTGATACTTCAGAAGTATTTATCAGCGATGGTGCCAAATGTGATACAGGTAATATTCAGGAAATATTCGGAATAGATAACAGGATTGCCGTTACAGACCCTGTTTACACAGTATATGTTGATACCAATGTTATGGCTGGAAGAACAGGTGAAATGGGTGGCGATGGTATGTATGAAGGATTAACATACCTTAAATGTAATGCAGAAAACGGATTCGTACCGGAACTTCCATCAGAACCTGTGGATATTATTTATTTATGTTATCCAAACAATCCGACAGGTACAACTCTCACAAAAGACCAGTTAAAAGTATTTGTTGATTATGCAAAAGAAAATGATGCCTTAATATTGTTTGATGCAGCTTATGAAGTATTTATAAGTGAAGATAATGTTCCTCATACCATATATGAAATTGAAGGTGCAAAAGAAGTTGCAATTGAATTTAAGAGCTTTTCCAAAACTGCAGGATTTACCGGAACCCGTTGTGCATACACTGTTGTTCCAAAAGAACTGAAAGGATATGACAGTCAGGGTAACGAAGTTGAAATCAATCCGTTATGGAACAGAAGACAAACCACTAAATTCAACGGAGCATCATATCCTGTGCAAAGAGCAGCAGAAGCAACTTACTCTCCTGAAGGCCAAAAGCAAATCAAAGATGTAGTTGATTATTATATGGCAAATGCAAAAATCATTAGGGAAAGTTTAACTGACATTGGACTTGAAGTTTACGGAGGAGTAAGCTCCCCTTATATCTGGGTAAAAACTCCAAATGATATGGATTCCTGGGCATTCTTTGATTTATTATTAAATGAAGCTAATGTAATTGGAACTCCTGGTTCCGGATTCGGCCCTAGTGGAGAAGGTTATTTAAGACTTACTGCATTCAACACTTTAGAAAATACAAAAGAAGCAATGGACAGAATTTCTAAATTAGAATTTTAGGTGTTTAATTTGAAAGCGAAATTTGAAAGGCCAGTACAGATTGAAGAAGGAGATTCATTTAAAGTAGTTTTATCCAAATATGGTGCACTTGCACTTGACAAACAGGAAAACTTGGCTGATTTAATTGGAGAAACTCCTGGAGATTTGGATATTGAAAAGGGAATAATTTCCTTTGGGGATATTGAACTTCCTATTCAAATTTTGGGATTTTTCTCACAGGATCAAAGTCAGTGGTCCTGGGCATGGGATAATGAATCCATCGGATTTGAAGATAGTTTAATTCAATCAGCTCGCCAAATGAAGGCCATTGGTGATGAATTCAACATTCCTGAATTCAACACTCCGATTATTAATGCCGACATTAATGATTGTCATGCACTTGCAATGACAACAATTTCAATTTTAAACCTGGACGGATACTATGCTGTATCTGAAGACGGATTGGGCATTTTTGTTGCAATTGAATCTGATTTGATTAAGGAGAATAATTCCGTTCAAAGATTCAGAAACAGTTTTGCAATTTTCCAGAAGAATTTCAAGATATACTCAAAAATAGCATTTGAAAGCTATACAAAACTTAAGGGATATGTCTTCAAACCTCATGAAGATTTTGCTGTTGCTAAAATAGGTGAAAGCAGAATCATAGTAGGGTTCACTGAAAGAGGAAATGTAACTCATATCCAAATGCTTTTAGAAGAGGATTAGATATTATGGATCAGGATTTAGTTGAAGAAATAGATTATTTAATTGACATGCTCACTAAATCCGGATTTTTTGGTGTTGAGGAAATTATAGAAATATTGGAGGACCAGTTTATTGAAGAGGACATTGACTTTTCCAATTTCAATATTTCTTTAAATAATTTCAGCAGCATTAATTTTAACAAACTTGAAAATGCCTTCAATGGCTTGGCCAAAAGGGATATTGTAGCAATCCACAATTGCGGATATGATATTGAAGAGGGTGTTGCAGATGCTTTTGAACTCAACGTTCATCTGTTGAATAATAAATTCAAAGCAGATGGATTTTGTTTCTACACCTTTGAAGATGTCGAAGAAGCTATTGAAGATGAAAAGTTGAAAATCACATTTGGAGACTTTGAAAATAGTGAAACTAAGGCATTGGAAATTGGTAAAACTGTTGTTGATGCTTTAAAATCAGAGGGATTTTCCATTGTTTGGGATGAAACTGTTAATTGTCAAATAGAATTGAACCCTTTTAAATGGGATAAATCATTTGATGAAGATAAGGAATATGAAATCGAAGGAGCTTATGATATTTTTATAAAAAATAGGTGTTAAAATGAATATCAGATCACTAAAATTAATTCGTGACGTAATTATTAACTCAGGGAAATGGACTTCTATAGAAATAGCCCAAGATTCGATATATATTGAATTTAGGGATGTTGAACTTGGAGTTCCTAATGAAAGTGAGGATTTTTCTTTAACTGTCCGTTTTGCAGTTGATTCATTTATCACAGCTTTTTATAATAATATTTGGGACATTGAATTTTTGGCTAAATATAATTTCAAGGACCAGCTGTTGAGTGAATATGTTTCATTTAAAGTCAATGACATTAAATTCGTTGATTTTGAATATCTCAATAAATTCTTCTATAATTATAAAAAGGAAAAAACCATATCTGTTGTTGAGGATTTTGACATTCACAATATTCGCAATGACTTTTTCATGTTAGTTGAATTAGATGAAATTGCTATTGCTGTTGGCGGAGACCAGATGGATTTCTTTACTAATCATGAAAGATTGGATGATGCGTCTCTTAGAGAATTGTCTAACCAATGGATGCTTTACTTTTTAAAATATCATCTGAAAAGAAATATTATTAAAGATCCCATGTGTGAAAATCACCCGTTGAGATATCCTACTAAGTAATTTTATTTTTATTTTTGTTTTCAATATAAAAAAATTAGTTTAATAGATATTTTAATTAACTTTTTTTTAATATCTATTAAAATTATCAGTCGTTATTTGAATTAAAATAGTATTTAATGGGGAACGGCTTCAACGATTCTGTCGAACCCATGTCGAATAGCAGATACTGCAGCATTATAGTCCTTGTTGTGAATGTTACTTATATCATAATCGACACTATCATCAACTACTTTCATGAACGTAGTATTGTTATAGTCCTGATTTGTGAAATAATGCACTTGTATGGTGTAATTTGTATCCTCTTTGGCGAATACATAGTTTACTCCGATAGTGGTCCAAGTTACATTATTGTTTCTTGAAGGATTTGAGAAGTATTGTTTTGAAACATTAACTCCTCCCATGATTTGCTGATCATTTTTCAAAACTTTATAACTACCGTTTTCCATATCTTTGAATTTTGCTTCCGATATTTTCGTAATATGGTCTTCAGGCCAATCATCCCAATGGTCAAATATGATGTACCCATTTGTGAGTGCTTCCGGAGTTTTTACAATATCTTTCACATTTGCTTCTTTTGTTGTATTCCATGCTTGTGGAACAACTGCCGTACTGTGGCCAAATTCAACTGTTTTGTCAGTATGGAAGCTTAAAAAGCTATTTATTCCATTTATGTTAATGGCAATGAATAGAATAAGGACAATAATTAACAATCCACGCAAAATGCTTTGCCTTCTCATTGTGTTTTACCTCCTTTATGTACTGTTTTAGCCCATTTTCTTTCTTTTCGTGTCATCATAGTACGCATTGTAATGAAAAATAATGGAATCAAATGGAAACAGTAAATATAATATTTCACCATGTCTTTTATAAATTCAACAGGACCTAATTTGTCCCTTAAAAGAGCAAGAATTATTCCTGGGAAAAATGCTACTGCTGCTATTATTCCTACAAGAAGCGGAGCATCCATCCTAATTAATGTAGTATTATGGAAAAAGAACCATGAAATGGCATTAAGTATTGTAATCACAAATCCAAAGAAGATTAATAAATTAAAACTGTAAAATGAAATGTGTTCAAGCACATTGAATTTCTTTTTAATTGAAAGGTTTGAGCGGATAATCTGAGGGAAGTAAACAAATAATGTTTCAAAGTTGCCTATAGCCCATCTTGTTCTTTGTCTAAAGAATGCTCTCCAATTTGTTACTGCTTCTTGATATACTGCAACTTCACCACAGTAACTAATCTTTCCACCATTTAGAATAATTTTTATAGCCAGATTCAAATCTTCTGTAACTGCAAATCCGTCCCATCTTCCACAGTCAATAATTGCCTGTTTTCTTACAAACTGACCGTTTCCGCCTAAAAATCCTGTATGGTCCAAATTGTCTTTAGCGATTAATGTGTTACCGAATGTTGAAAATTCCACATGTTGCATACGAGCTAAAAAGTTCTCATTTTTATTAAACATTTTAACCCTGGACTGAACGCCATCTATTCCATCATTCAGGTATTGGACAACAGTCTTTAGGTAATGTGGTTTGACTTGTGTATCTGCATCAAAAACGCCAATGATTTCTCCTCTGGATATTGTCAATGCATCATTTAAAACAAAACCTTTTCCTTTTCCTGATCGTGGAGGATGTCTTGTAACAATTTTAACCTGAGGCAATTCTTTTTTTAATTTTGCTAAGATTTCACCGGTATTGTCGGTTGATCCGTCATTAACAACAATCAACTCATACTGGGCTTCGCCTTCTTCGTTGTGATAGTCAAGTCCGCAGACACTTCTGACAGTATCTTCAATGGTGTACTCCTCATTGTGAGCTGGAATGAAAATGCTTACAAATGGAAGTGTTTCAAATGGTTCTGGTTTTTTTTGTTTTTTAAAACTGAATAATGTGTTGATAAGCATGGCTCCGGTTGGAATTAAAAGCACCCATTGAAGCCAGGTTGCATTTCTTGAAAGAACAGCAATAATGATTAATGAGACACATAAAATTAAAAGCAAACTTGAATCAGATTTTTCAATTAAGAGTTCCACACTTTTTTCTTTTATTTTTGACTCTGCTTCCTTTAAATTTTGAATATTCTGTTCATGTTTTCTTAAGGCTACTGCCATCGCCCTTTGAAGTTCATCTTCATCAAGGGGGGCGAGAAGATATCCGTAGGGATTACTCATCAGTAATTTATCAACTGTTTCGTTATATAAATCTCCAACAATAACAATTATAGGAATATTGTAAAGTTCTAAATCTTCGGTTAGTTCAATCAAATCTATATTTTCTATATCTGAATCTAAGAAGATGAGATTTGCGGACAGTTCATCTACTTTTTTAAAGATTTCCTCTTTTTGTGAAGCTGAACCGACAAAATCATATTCATAGTTTTCAACATAGGCCCGAATTTGATTTAATAATTCCCTGTTGGAACTTATAGCAAATATTTTAGGCTTCCCACTAATCAGTTGGTACTCAGTCATTTTTAATCATTTATTCTGTAAAACCACTTGCTTCATCGATTCTTTTTTCTTCTAATTTTGCTCGGTTGATAGTGATTTTTAAAGTTTTGTCTAATTTTTGGATATCGTATGGTTTTGATACGAATCCGTATGATCCTTTTACGTTAGATTTTTCAAAGGTATCAATATCTGTGTTTGCAGTTAAGTAAATGATAGGTATCCTTAATTCGGAAATAACTTCTGCTGCTTCAATTCCTTCCATATCTCCTTTTAGTTTAATATCCATTAAAACAACATCAGGTACGGTTTCTGCAGCAGTATCAATTGCATCTTGTCCTGTATCCACAGTATCAACAATTTCGTAACCTAAGTCTTCTAAACTGTATTTCAAATCTAATGCGGTAATCGCTTCATCTTCTACAATTAATATTCTTTCATTCATTTTATCATTCCATTTAACAATTTTTAATATTTGTCCTTCATTTTATTTAATATTAACTTCAACAATTATCCTTCAATAGTATGAGCCATATCTAATGGGAATGTTAATCTATATCCAGTTCCGTTTTCATGCTGATATAGTTCAATTTCTCCGTCAAGCTGTTTTGTGAGATTTTTAATAATTTCACAACCCAGGTTTTTAGTAATTTTTGACGGATCTGCTATACCGACACCATTATCCTTGAGGATTAACTGTCCTGTTTCATCATTTAATTTAGTAATTTTTTTGTAAATTACTTTGTTAGGGGCAGTTTTATCTGGGAATGCATGCTTAATTGCATTCATAGTTAACTCATCAATAACAAGCAATAGAGGTGTAATGACCTCGATGGTCAGGTTAATGTCTTCATCAACTTCAGATTTAAATTCAATACCATCTCTTAATCCGATCAACCCTCTCAATTGACTATCCTGATCGATAATATACTCTTTTAAGTTAATGTTTTTAAAGTCAGTGGTATTGTAGGTTTTTTCGTGAAGAATGGCGAGTGAGGATAATCTTGACTGCATATGGTCAATAATTATGCCGGGTTTATTCTTATAAGCTCTTTTCTCAAGGTTCAAGAAACTGTTAAGAACTTGCAAGTTGTTTTTAACTCTGTGGTGAACTTCTTTAATTAAAATTGTTTGATGTTCATTAGCTTCACGTAATTCTTGATGTTTGCTTCTTTCTTCAGTGATGTCTGTTATGAATCCGATACTGTGTGTCGTTTGACCGAATTCAAATCTTTCAAGATATAAATCGGCAACTTTCTGGTTATTTTCATCACCATGAACATTATATGTAAATGTCTCTTGGAGTTCATCTATTTTTCCTTCAATGATTTCTTTAATTTTGCACTTAACCTGCTCTTCCACGATGTTTTCGATTATTTTACTGCTGTGGCGATATTCATCAGGGTCAATCTCAATTAGATGGTAGAAACCTTCTGAGAATTCATATTGTTTTAAGCTTAAAGGATCAATTAATAATGCTAATTTTTTGCTGTTTCTGAATCCTTTAAGTAGGAAATCAATAGGTCTGGTCATTTTTCTATATGAATCAGTACTGACATCTTTGATTAAACCATATCTACTTAATAATTTCCCTCTTGTATCGAATTTTGAATAAATATTGACTTCAACATATTTTAAAATTCCATCATCAGTTCTGATTCTGATAACGGTTTCATATGTTGATCTGCCCTTATCTATTTCTTTAAGCATTTTTTCTAAAAGTGGCTTGTCTTCATGTATTACCAAATCAAACACGATATTGTAATATTCATCGTTTTCGATTCTGCCACGATTTATGATATTATAGATACCCTGTGTCCAGGAATATCTGTCATTAATCTTATAATAACTTCCGGTCTGTGAAAAATATTCAATCAGATTGGCTTTTTCATCATATTCCTCATCAGGGACCTGTAATTTAGTTTCCTGATTGTCCCGGTGGTCAGAAATTAGAATGAGTTTATCCATGTCATAGACTATTTTAACATTTGAAAATCTAGCTAATTTTTCATGGAAATGATAATAAAACATCATTTTTTTGGTTTTATGGGTGTTGTACACTTCTCTTAATGGTTCAGCTAAAACTTTATAAAAACCTGGCGATGTTTTACTAAGTAAACGTCCTGCAACGTCTTTTTGTGAAATGGCTCCCCTCATCAATGCACCTAATCCTAATCTGTGAATAATGAAATCATTGCCGTCATCATAAGGTACGAAAATATCCAAATCATTTGAGAGTTCATTCAATGTTTTTTCAAATGGCGTATAGAACATCTCAAATTCTTGCGGGACGGGTCTAAACAGCTCATTTTCTGTTATGTCATAGATATGGACCTCTTCCATATCTTCTAATTGTCTGTATGTTTTCTCTAGTCTCATTTATTCATCCCCCTATTTAAATGATATCCTAGTGTGTGGTCAAAGTTTTCAGGGAATATGATTCTAAACCCTGTTCCCACTTCGCAGTCTAAAATTTCAATTTCTCCGCTAATCTGTTTAGTTAAATTGTTTATTATCTCCCATCCTAAGTTGTGGTTTATTAATGATTCGGGACTTTCTAGTCCAATTCCATTATCTTTAAGTATCAGTTCGCAGATAGGGCCTTCAATATAATCAATTTTTTTGTATATTGTTTTATTTGGCATATCAGGATCTGGGAATGCATGTTTGATGGCATTCATTGTTAGTTCATCAACAATTAACAGTAATGGTGTAATTACATCCATTGACAAGTGAATGTTTGGATTTACTTCTGATACAAAATTTATGTCCTTTGCTCCAAATAATGAGTGAAGGGTAGAATCCTGATCAGTCATATAATCTGCAAGGTTGATGTTGATGAAATCTTCAGTATTATAAGTTTTTTCGTGAAGCAGGGCAAGTGAAGATAAACGTGCCTGCATATTGTCTAAAATATCATTCGGATTATTTCCGTATGCTCTTCTTTCAAGGTTTAGGAAACTGCTCAATACCTGTAAGTTATTTTTAACTCTGTGGTGAACTTCTTTAATCAGAATGTTTTTTGTAGCATTTGATTCCATGAGTTCTTTTTGTTTTTGGCGTGCAATGGTAATGTCTGTTAAAAATCCTATGCTGTGATTTTTCTTTCCGTATTTAAATCTTTCAATGAATAATTCACATATTTTTTGATTATTTTCATTACCGTGCACATTAAAAGTAAATACGCAGTTCACTTCTTCGATTTCGCTATTGATTAATTTGTAAAGTTCATTTTTAATGTCTTCTTCGACGATATTTTCAATAATGCCTACGCTGTGATGGTATTCCTCTTTTGGAACTTCAATAATTTTGTAAAAGCCTTCTGAAAACTCATATCTTTTACTTAATGGTTCAACAAGAAGGGACAGTTTTGAATTGTGATTAAATCCATTTAACATAAAATCCACAGGTCTTGTCATGTGCTTATGTGAATCCACGCTTATGTCTTTAAATAATCCATAATGGCTTATTTCATTGCCGTTTTCATCGAATTTAGAGTAAAGATAAGTATCCAGATATTTGATGTGGCCTCTTGGAGTTTTAATACGGATGATATTTTCATAAGTGTCTGTTTCAGGGCTCATTGTTTCAAGCAATTCCTCGACCAATGGACGGTCTTCTGGGATTACCAAATCAAAAATGATGTTATAATATGAATCGCTAGGTTCTTTTGAACGATTGATGATGTTATAAATGCCCTGTGTCCATGTGAATTCGTTTCTGGTTTTGTAGTAACTTCCAGTTTGTGAGAAATATTCTATTAGATTAGCTTTAGTTTCATCTTCTTCCTGTTTCTTTTCTTCTTCACTTTTGAGGTATTCGGAAGTGTTTTTCAAATCGGAGATAACATAGATTTCCCCTTCATCAAGAACGATGTTTATATTTGCAAGAGTTTTAATTTTATCACTTATGTAATAAAATATTCTCATGGATTTTAGGTTTCCTGTTTCATAAACCTCTTTAAAACTGTCTTTTAAAATATCATAATAAAAAGGTGAGATTTGGCTTAATTTACGCCCTTCAACATCCTTTAAAGGAAGATTCATTCTTTCCAACATGTTCCATCCAATTCTTTCAATGATGTAATCTTCACCACCATCTATTGGCAGGAATATGTTAATATCGGAGGGTACGTGTCTCATAACGTTGCTTAGACGAGTTTTTTCAGGCTTTTGAACTTGCGGTGATTTATGATATATCTCGTCCGGGTTAGGATTATGAATTCGAACCTCTTCGATTTTTTCCAGTTCTCTATAATGTTTTTCAACATACATGCGAATTACCTTGAAATTTTTTGAATAGTATATTAAATTTATATTTAATATTATATTTATAGTATATGTTGCACCTGGTTGAAGGTTTTTAATTTAGAAAAACATTTTAATTATGAATGATATAGTATTAGTGTTATGGAAAATTAACAAATTTTCAATTTTATTAATGATTTAAAAGGAGTTATTAGATGACTTGTAGTATTTTAGTTGGTGGAGCATGGGGTGACGAAGGTAAGGGTAAATGTATTACCTACCTTTGCGATGCTGATAAACCAGATATTATTGCTCGTGCAGGAGTCGGGCCAAATGCAGGGCACTCTGTTGAATTCAACGGGGAAAAATATGGTTTAAGATTAACCCCATCAGGTTTTGTACATACTGGTGCCAAACTCATGATTGGAGCTGGAGTTTTAGTGAATCCGGATGTATTATATAAAGAATTTGAAGACTTGAAAAAATACAATGTAAAAGAAAGGATGTGTGTTGATTCTAGATGCGCAATAATTAATGAAGATCACATATCCCGAGATAAAAAATCAGAACATTTATCCAAAAAGATTGGGAGTACAGGTTCAGGTTGTGGACCGGCAAACTCTGACAGAGTATTAAGGTCAATTGATTTAGCGCGCGATATTCCAGAACTTGAAGAATACATTACTGACGTATCTTTAGAAGTTAATGAAGCTATTAACAATGGAGAAGACGTATTTATTGAAGGATCCCAAGGTTTTGCTCTTTCACTTTATTACGGATCTTATCCTTTTGTAACTAGTAAAGACACCACAGCATCCACATTTGCAGCGGATGTCGGTGTAGGTCCAACTAAAATAGATGAAGTCATCAATGTATTCAAGGCTTATATCTCACGTGTTGGTGAAGGACCGTTCCCAACAGAAATGACTCAGGAAGAAGCTGAAAGCAGAGGTCTTGAAGAATATGGTGTCGTAACTGGAAGGCGCAGAAGGATTGGTCACTTTGATATGGAACTTGCAAAAGAATCCTGCAGAATCAATGGTGCAACCCAGATAGCATTGACATGTGTCGACAGGCTGTTCGATTGTGCACGTGTACAGGACTACAGTGAACTGTCAGCTGAAACCAAAGCTTTCATTGAAGATATTCAAACTGAAACAGGCGTTCCGGTAACAATCATCTCTACTGGGCCTGATTTAAAAGATACAATAGATTTAAGAAAAGAGTTATTGTAAAATAACTTCTTTATACTTTTTTTTTTTAAAGCGCATTAAATTAATCATATATTTTCAATTGAAGTTAATTTAGTTAAAAATTTAATCAAATGATTTCTTATGTTTTCCTATCCAAAAAAGTTAAGACGCAAAGATATAAAAAATATTGAGAAATATTCATGTGATGAGCAAATAAAAGATGCTTATCTTAAGTACTTGACAAATTATTCATTTTCAGAATTTGTTGAGTTCTGCCAGAACAATGACGGCACTAACATGGAAGATTTGCTTTTTAAATTTGTAGATTTGCAGTTGGAAAAATATGAACCCAATTCAATAATTTGGATTTCCCATGTAATGCTTAATTTCATGATCTATTTTGATGTAAATCTAGGATATGGCAGATGTTATGATGCTTATGCCTCTGCCCTTCAGTATACAGTTTTTGCAATCGCCATGACAATGGTTTTCGATAAAGTTCCTTTTGAAGAGGTGCCGTTGCCGGAGTTTTCCAAAAATTGTTTTCAAAAATTATTCAGCAAATGTCCCGACTTTAGATTTAATTTAAGCAATGATTGTAATTTGGCATATAAGTCATTCAATAATGATTTTGGCTTTACCAGTGATGAATTTTACCATAAAATAAATAGTCACTTTGAAAGCGAAGGTTATTAGCTGTCTCCTATTTTTTATAACTGTTTTTGAACAAAACTATTTTACTTTTGAAATGCATACATTAAATCATGTATCAGGACATGATAATTATTCGCGGAGCCAGAGTTCATAACTTAAAAAACATTGACATTGACATTCCGTTAGGTAAAATTGTAGCTATTAGCGGGGTTTCAGGATCAGGAAAATCATCCCTGGCTTTAGGCGTCTTATATTCGGAAGGTTCAAGGAGATATCTGGATGCCCTTTCAACTTATACTCGGAGAAGAATATCTCAGGTTGAAAAGGCGAAAGTCGATTCAATTCAGTATGTTCCGGCGGCGCTTGCATTAAATCAAAGGCCGAATATTCCAAATGTCAGAAGCACATTCGGTACATCAACTGAACTTCTAAACTCTTTAAGATTATTATATTCCAGATGCGGCAGCTACACATGTCCTAATGGTCATTTGAACATACCCACTTTAAATGTGGCCCGTGAAATTCCAATTGTCTGCAGTGAATGTGGTGTGGAATTCTATGGTCTGGGCGCTGAAGAATATGCCTTCAATTCAGACGGAGCATGTCCTGCCTGCAGTGGAACAGGATTTGTACGGGATGTGGACAGTTCCAAACTGGTATCTGATGATACAAAAACTCTGGAAGATGGTGCGGTTGATGCCTGGAACCAATTTGGGATTTCATGGATGTATCATGTAGCAGGGGAGCTGGGCGTTAGATTGGACGTTCCATTTAAGGATTTGACTGATGAGGAAAAGGACATTGTCTATAACGGACCGTCAGTTAAAAAATACATCAATATTCCTTCTAAAAATGGTAAACTGTTTGAATTGAATGCAGAATACCGAAATGCTCATCGTGCAATTGAAGAAGCTTTAAAAAATGCCAAAACAGAAAAGGGTTTAACCAAAATCAATAAATTTTTAACAACTAAAGTCTGCAGCGACTGCGATGGGACCAGACTAAATTCAAATGCCCGTAAAACTATTTTCGGCGGAATTAATTTGGCTGAAGCATGCCGGATGAACCTGCATGAATTGGTGTCATGGATTCCAAAAGTCATCTCTGAATTGCCGGGTGAGGTAAAAGAGATGGCTGAAGCTATTGCAGAGGAGTTCATGGACAATGCAAATATTTTGCTGGATTTGGGATTGAGCTACATTTCACTTGACAGGCCTTCAAACACATTATCGACAGGTGAACTTCAAAGGGTTCAGCTTGCAAAAACTCTGAGAAACCATACAACCGGAGTTCTTTATGTTCTCGATGAACCGTCAATAGGCCTACACCCAAATAATGTTGAAGGACTGATTTCCGTCATCAAAAGATTAGTTGAAGATGGAAACTCGATTATTCTGGTGGACCATGACACAAAAATCCTAAGCATCGCTGATTATATGATTGAACTTGGACCAACCGCAGGTGCCGATGGGGGAAATGTTATTGCAAAGGGTTCCTTGGATGAAATAAAGGCAAATTCTAACTCACAGATTGCACCATTTTTAACAAATTCCGAAAAGATAATTATCCGTGACAAATCAGGGGATGTATTTGAAAATGGGGAAATTAGAATAAGAACATCTGAAATTCATAATGTTAAGGAGATGGATGTCAGAATTCCTAAAGGCAAATTAACAGTAGTGAGCGGAGTATCCGGAAGTGGAAAAACAACGCTTCTTTTGGAAGCACTTTTCCCTGCATTAAAATCTCACATTAACGGTGAAAATTTGCCTGATGAAGTTATGGATTTGGAATGTGGGGACATAAGAAAGATTGATCTGATTGACAGTGTTCCGATTGGGAAAAATGTAAGAAGTACTGTTGCAACCTACTCAAAGGTTCTGGATGATTTGAGACGTGAGTTTTCAAAAATGTCCGATGAATTTAAAACTGCCGATTTTTCTTACAATACCGGAAAATTGAGATGTGAAACATGTAACGGGACAGGTAGCGTGAGCATGGATGTGCAGTTTTTGCCGGATGTTGAAATGATATGTCCTGAATGTGAAGGTTCAAGATACAATAAGAATATTGAAAAAACAAGGTTCAATGGTTTGTCGCTTGCAGATATAATGTCATTAACAGTTGATGAGGCACTGGAAGAGTTATTTGAACTTAAAAAGGTAACTGGCAAATTACAAAAGCTGTCCGATTTGGGATTGGGGTACCTGACTTTGGGTGAATCTACTCCAAGTTTATCCGGAGGGGAGGCGCAAAGATTGAAGTTAGCTTCTGAAATCGGGAAATCCCAGAAAAATTCGGTGTTCATTTTTGATGAGCCAACAATAGGTCTTCATCCTTTGGATGTTAAGGTATTAATCGGAGTGTTTGATAATTTAATAGATAGGGGAGCAACCGTCATTGTCATTGAACACGATTTGGATTTAATAGCCAATGCAGATTATATCATAGATATTGGAATTGATGAAAACTATAAAGGTGGAGAAATATTGGCCAGTGGCGATTTGAAAAACATTCTTAAGTCTAAAAACAGTTTGACTGCCAAATATTTGGTCAAAAAGAATTTTTTTTAAGTTATTGATAATTGCATAGCGACATATTGGTATTTTCTGTGATGGAATTCAAGTAGAATGTTCATCTATTTATATCTTAATTTCCAATATATAAAATATATGACAATTAAAAGAAATTATGTAGTTGGCATCATTGACCATAATAGAATTGATGATGTGAATAATGTTATTTATTCTTATGCTGAAGCAACCATGGAGTCATCATCTCACCTGTATTTTGCAAAACAACCTTTAACTGGTGAAATGTATGTTCGTGATGCAACTTTCTTTAAATTAATGGCTGAAAACGAAGATGATTTAAACAAAAAAGTTAATAATCTAATTAGTGATTTGGATAAAGTGGATGTGGATTATGTTTTAAAAGATGAAGAGTCAGGAGAATTGCTTTCAGTTGTTGAGTTTGGAGGAACTCTTTTTGTTAAATTTGATAATCTCAATATAATTAAGGAAGGCACTTTTAAACAACTTGATGATTTAAAACAGTTAAAAACTGATTTTGGTTATACTAGAGGTTTAAATCCAAATTTCAGGCCTCTTGAAGGTCAGTCTATTAAAGATTTAGAGATAAATCCTGAGATTATTTATTTAATTTCTGATTCTAGTGAAAACTTATTAAAACTCAGAGATTATATGTCTCAAAAGGTTTTGGAAGTTAATTCTGACTTTGAGTTGGATTTTAAACATTTTAGAAAAGCCACTATTTAAATTTTATTTTTCAGGAATTTTCCTGCTTTTTTAAGGGGTATTGTTGTAGTGGCTTTTGATGATTTTATTAAAAATCATGAAAATGAAACCAAGACAATTTTAGAGATTCATATGAATGCCACGGTTTTCATTAACAATAACACTGATGAAGCTGCAGGGTTATTGTCTGCAGATATTGTGAAAGATGTTGAAGTTGAAAATAATGCTCTTAAAGGTTTCCCATTAATATCAGATTTAAATGATACATTTAAAAAGATGTAATGGCCTTCATGAATTTGGAAGAGGAATTGGGTGTGTTGAAGAAACTTATTTCGGAAAATAAAGTTTTTTGGCAAGTTAATTGATTTTATCTTTTCTTTTTTCTTTTTTTCGTATTGTTTTTTTGAAAATATTTATATATCATAAAAAATATAACAATTGTTATCATAATATGTTTGTTATGATAATTGATGATAGGAGGGCAATATATGTGTGAAATTTTTTGTTTTAATTCAAATACGCCAAAACAAGTAAATGAATGTCTGCAATGTTTTTATAATCACTCTGAAGAACATCCTCACGGATGGGGATTAGCTAATATGCAATCAAATGAATTTGTTATTGATAAAGAACCTGTAAAAGCAACATGTAGTCAACACTTAAAAAATATATTGTCCAATCCTGTTGTTGGAAAAAATGTATTCGCTCATATCAGATTGGCCACTGTCGGTGAAATTATATCTCCCAATTGTCACCCCTTTACCGAAGCTGATGATAATAACCGATCATGGATGCTGATTCATAATGGCACCATATTTGATTATCCAAAGCTTGATGAATACACGGATAAGGAAAATGGCGATACTGATTCTGAGCGAATATTACTATACATTATTGATAAAATAAATGAATTTGAAAAGTCAAAAGGTGCATTATCAACAATAAAGGAAAGGTTTAATCTATTAAATGAAATTGTAAAAGAATTATCAAAGAATAACAAACTTAACCTGATGATTTACGATGGTGACTTAACTTATATCCACTCCAACATGAGAAATTCACTTTATTATCTAAAAAATGAGGAAGGTTTTCTGGTTGCTACAACTCCTTTGAGTGATGATGAAAATTGGAAACCGGTTGAATTAAATAAGCTGTTTGGTCTGATTGATGGAAACATCATTTTTGAAAGTGAAGAACATGAAAATGAATACGTATTGACAGAAGAACATGAAAAAGCCATGAACGACTTTTTAAAATCAGTAAATCGGGATGAAAATAATGGTTGATGAAGGAATTATAAGGGACAAATTGTACGATGAGTTTATAAAGCCTACAGATCAAAAGAAGAATTTTATAGGAGTTGAAATTGAAATTCCAATCATCAATCTTGATAAAAAAGCTGTTGATTTTGATGTTGTTCATAAAATCACTCATGAATTTCAAAAGCAATATCCTGAGTTTCAAAATAATGGAATAGACTATGACGGCAATATATTTGCACTAAAAAATCCTAAAACAGATGATATTGTCTGTTATGACTGCTCTTATAACAACATTGAGTTTGCAATGGGTCGTGAAAAGGATTTGTTCTCTATTAACGAACGCTTCAGCGAATATTATTCATTTGT
Organism: uncultured Methanobrevibacter sp.; assembly: GCA_900318035.1. Taxonomy (GTDB): domain Archaea; phylum Methanobacteriota; class Methanobacteria; order Methanobacteriales; family Methanobacteriaceae; genus Methanocatella. Next base: position 90,554 of record ONJC01000012.1, on the reverse strand, counting down.
AAAGCAATCCTTTGAAGAATATAATCATACATTGACTGGAATGGGAATCAATCCCTATAGGAAATACAATGAAAATCAGCCTATTCCTTCAGAAAGATATCTGATGCTTTATCATCATTTGAAATCATTTAACAATTATGAGGATATTCCGATGCATTTCCATGAATATCCCGAATATGGAATGTTTTCTTCAGCTTCACAGGTTCAGCTGGATGTCTATAAGGATGATCTGGTCAAAACCATAAATGTCTTTTCAAAAATAGAGCCGATTAAGGCATTGCTGTTTTCAAATTCGGTTTTGATTGATAAGAATAAGCATGTAACCTGCTTTAGGGATGCTTTGTGGGAATATTCGACACATGGCGTAAATCCTCACAACATTGGAATGTATGATGTTGATTTTAAGGATTTAAATGATTTGCAGTCATATCTGGAATCCCTGAATATTTACTGTGTAATGCGTGACGGGGCATATATCAACTTTCCATCAATGAATGTTCTGGATTATTTTAACCAGGATTATGTTTGCGGTGAAATATATTCTAATGGGGAGTATAAGAAAATAGATGTAAAGCCTTTAATTAATGATATAAAATATTTAAGGCCATTTAAATTTATTAATTTAACATTCAGAGGCACAGTTGAGTTTAGAAGTGTGTGCACACAACCGATTAAGGATTCAATGTCTGTTGCAGCATTTCATTTGGGTCTAAAAGATAATCTTGATGAATTGAATGAGCTAATCTCAAATGATGAGGTAATTTATCATAAGGGATATACTGCCGGTGAACTTAGAAAGCTGCTCATTCAGGATGAGCTTCCGGCATTCGTCGATAAGGACGGGTTGTGTAAGCTCACAAAAGATGTTGTCGATTTGGCATCAGCAGGTCTTGAAGAAAGGGGAATCGGCGAGGAGATATTTTTGAAACCTTTATATGAACGTATCAAATACCATGTTAATCCTGGAAAAAATATAATAACACTGTTAAATAATAATACTAAAATAGAGGATGTTATTGAGGAATATGGTAAATTAGGTGATTGAAAGGGGATGGAAATGAATTTATTGAATGTATCAAAATTATCTTCAGATGAAATATTGGCTGGTTCATTTGGAATAGAATGGGAATCTTTGAGAGCAAAAGGTGACGGTGAGCTATCATTAACGCCTCATCCTGAAGTCTTTGGGGATAAACTGACAAATCCATTAATTACCACGGATTTTTCTGAAAGCCAAATTGAAATAATAACTCCAACTTTCAACACTATTGACAAGGCTTTTGATACCTTTTCGCTACTGTCGGATTTGGTGAATTCGTCACTTCCGGATGATGAATACCTGTGGTTTCAGTCAATACCATGTATCCTGCCATATTGGGACAGGATTCCAATAGCCCAATACTCCGAAGAGGGTGAAGCATCACAAAAATACCGTGAAGATCTGGCTAAAAAGTATGGTGTTAAAAAACAGATGATTTCTGGGGTTCATTTCAACTTTTCATTTACTGAGGATTTCATCAGGAAATTATATGAGATTGAAGGCACGGATTTGAGCTTCAAAGAGTTTAAGGATAATGTTTATCTAAAAATTGCTAGAAATTACTTAAGATACTGCTGGCTGATAATTTATTTGACAGGATGTTCAATAGGATCGCATAAAACATTTTCCAATGATTGCATCCATTTGATGGATGCTAAAGATGATTACGGCAGCTATTACTCAACAAGGGGGCCTTCATTTAGAAATGCATCCTGTGGATATAAAAATCTAAAGGAGCTGTACCCTTCCTATGATTCTGTTGAGGAATTTGCCCGTGACGTTAACGGTTTCATTGAAAATGGGGATTTGTCTGAAGCAAAAGAGCTGTATACTCAAATCAGACTGAAGCCTAAAAATCCCAAAGATTTATTAAACAGTCTGGTAACTGATGGAATTGAATATATCGAGATAAGGACACTTGACATTAATCCGTTTTATCAGTGCGGTCTCGTAAAGCATGACATGAAATTCCTGCATTTGTTTTTAATTTACATGTTTATCAAGGATGAATCCGATTATGCAGACTGGCAGAGGGAAGCCAAAATAAATGAAGAAAACACTGCCGAAAATGCCTATGTCGATTCAATGAGACTGATAAGGGACGGTCGTGAAGTAACTCTCAAAAGCTGGGCCGCCGAAATTATAAATGAAATGTATGGAATGTGTGAAGTTTTGGGATTTGACGAGTATCATACATTAAGCTTAATGCTTAACCGCATCTCCAATCCGGATTTGACTTATGGTAAAAGACTTCTGAAGCTGATTAAGGAAAATGGCTACATTAACACTCACATAATATTATCCAAGAATAATAAAAAGACCAGCATTCATAATGTGGAAAATATGGATGTCGATGAAAGTGAGGAACTTAGAAAATATGTAAATATTGCTTTGGCAGGTAAATAATATGGAATTTTTAAGACAAACTGATGTAATCCAATGGAATGATGGTGAATACAAGACAATTAAGGAAAACAGTGTGGATGATGAATATACCTATTTGTTTATTGATTATCTGCCTCCGCGTAAATTTTCAACATATCCAATTGATTTAAAGGATTTTGCTGTGGGGTATTGTCTTGGTGAAGGTCTGATAAAGGATTATTCAGACATCAAATCAATTACCCTTGACGGAACAAATGTTTTGGTGTCAACAAATCTCAATCACGACCCTGAAGAGGATTTGGAACAGGAGGGTATTGTTCAAGAGAGGAAAGGGAACTGTGAACATGCATGTGTTTGCAGACTGCTTGAATATCAGGGTGTAAATTCTGATAATGCCGGAGGAATAAGATCCGAGCTAAAGACAATAGAGCCAAACAATTCAGATTTGAAGATTAACGCAACCCAAATTATCAAGGATATCAAACACCTGACTGATGAGGCAAAGATATGGCAGAAAACAGCTGGTGTTCATGTTGCCCAATTAAAATTTGAGGATAACATTATCATCCGTGAAGACGTAAGCCGCCATGTTGCCGTTGATAAGGTAATCGGTGCTGCTGCAAAAGAGGGATATGACTTTTCAAAATGTTACATTTCCTATAGTGGAAGAATGCCTGCGGACATGCTGATAAAGGTAATAAGGGTCGGAATTCCGATTATCATTTCTAATGCCGCACCTGCATCATCCGGTATTGATGTGGCCCGTGCAGGCAATATCACGATGGTTGGTTTTGTAAGGGGCAATAGATTCACTATTTTTACAGCCCCTGAACGTGTAGATTTGGAAAAATAGAAAAATTAAAGTTCATCTAATGAGAATGAACTTAAGTCTAACAAATCAAATGTTAATATTTTTGGAGCTACGGTAACTTTTCCGACTCCAGTTATTATTTTATACGCTTCAAATGCTTCTAAACATCCGATTAAATTAGGTGTAGGTCCAATAACTGGCGGCACACCTGAAGTGACATTTTTTAAAGCTTCAATTGTTTCATCATTCAATTCTTTTCCAATTGAAGGCAGGTTGAACATTTCTTCATAGGTTTTATCACTATTAGGTAAGAATACTGTAATCTGCCCCATTGTTCCATGAATTGCTCCGTGGATGTATGCAATTCCTTTTTCTTTTGCTTTTCTTGAGACTATAACTCTTGTCAATACATTGTCGAGTGCATCGATTACGATATCTGAGTCTCCAATCACTTTGTCGATGTTGGTTTGATCTACATGTTCATTGAATGTGGTGACTTTAACATACGGATTAATTAATCTGACTTTTTCCGCTGCAACAGCACTTTTGTCAAGTCCTAAATCGGTTAGTGATGCTAAAGTTTGTCTATTTAGGTTGGATAGGTCAAACGCATCTTTATCGACTAAAACCAGTTCTCCAATACCCATTCTTGCAAGCATTTCGATGGTTTCTCCACCAATTCCGCCGCAGCCTATGACTGTAATTTTCGCATCTTTAAATCTTTGTTGTTCACTTCTTGTTACAATGCTCATTTGACGGGAAGCTATTTCCCAGTATCCGTCGCCTATGTATCTTGTTGGCATGTTTTTCACCTAAATATTTCTCCTTAGTTTTGGTAATGTTTCCATAAATTTGTCGAGTGCAAGTTCATGACTTTCCAAATCATGACCTTTTATTAATCCACTTTCAAAAATGGTTATCTTGTCTAATTCTATTTTTTCTTCATCATCAGAAATTATATTTTCTGTTTGTCTTTTTGTATTCTCAAGGTTTATTGTGTACGGGAGTTGATATGTGAATGTACCGTCATTATAGTCAATGCTGATGCTTTCATCATCATTAATTTGTGATAAATTTAGTGCAACTTTCTTAAAACCTTGCCTTTTTAATGCATCATTGATTTGATTATATTTGTTGTCAGATAAAATTTCATTTACATTATCAACTTCAACTATACCAATTTCTCCAAAATCTCTAACTTTAACAATTTCGCAGTTGGTGTTTGCTGAGATATAGTCTTCACTAGCAGAGATTCTTTTAATTTTTTCATGAGTGGTTGGAGTATTGGTAGGAATCCTTGTAGCAAGACATGTTGTTGACCTTGAATATGGAATGTCATTTCTGTTTAGATACTCATGGATTTCCTTTGAAGTCAATTTAGCTTCAATCAATGGTGTTTTAAAATTATTTTTATAGGTTATGAGTATCCCCGGCCGGTCATTGACAAGATCGCTAATGTTGTTGCCGTCACAAATAAAATCAAAGCCTTTTTCAAGTGCCAATTGCTTTATCTGTGTATACATTAGGTTCCTACATGTATAGCATCTGCTGGCCAGATTGGACAAAAACTCTTCATCACTGTAAAAATTGATGTCAATAATCTCATGGGATATTCCAAAGGAATCTGTCATGTTTTTGGCATGTTCAATAAATCCTTTTGGAAATAAATGATTATCAATTGTGACTGCTAGTGTATCTGAGGCAACTTTTGAAGATAAATATGCCATCAGTGTTGAATCTGCACCTCCAGAAAAACCGATAGCTACTTTTTTATCTTTTAAAATGTCTTTTACAATATTAATTTTATCCTCAATAATCATTTTATCCCATTAACTCGTTATTGTTCTAAGATGAGTTTAGGAAATTGTTAAACTCATCATATATTTATGTTTTTAATAGTATTTAGTTTTGGAGACTAAAAAATGTGGTTTATAAAACCTGGTTATGGAAAAAGCAAATCCCTTCGAAAATATAACTATATAACAATAGTTATTTTTTTCCATAAATACAGATAGTGCAATATATTATATAAATGTTTTTATATTTTTTTGGGCTAAAATTTGATTATTCTTAAATTTGAAATAATCATTTTAAACAGTATATTATTTTTTTTAAAAATTTTTTAAATTGTTTTATGGAAAGATTTATATTGCCTTAAAATAATATAACAATTGTTAATTTTTTTGGAGGTGTTAAATATCTATGATGTAATTGTTGTCGGAACTGGTGCCGGCGGATCAACAGCAGCAAAAGACCTGGCCCTGAATGGCAGAAACGTTCTGATTCTTGAGAAGGGATGCAGGCAAAGGCAGGGCAGTTATGTAAATCATATGAAAACCAAAAGGATTTACTTGAAAAATAATCTGAGTGAAAAGGATAGGACTGACTATGAATTTTTAACATTGCCTTTGGAATTGACTAATATCGAAGAGATTGGAGGAACAACAACATCTTCAATAGGCAATGCATGCTTTTCATGTAGCGGATGTTATTCAAACTCCATAATGCAGCAGTTTGAAGACAAGAATCTGAACATCTTCGAAGAGCTTCTTGAAGCAAGCGGTGAGCTGAATGTAAGATACTTTCCGAAAAAACTGTGGGGACACTCAACGCAACTAATTGCACATGCAGGCCAGGAATTGGGATATGTTGTCGAACCAATGCCGAAATTCATCAATTTTGAAAAATGCAGGTCTTGCGGAAAATGTGTCAACGGATGCCTTTTTGATGCAAAATGGGATGGCACATATTTCATTGATGAAGCTTTGGAATATGGTGCTGATTTAATTGAGGATATGAACGTTTTTGAAGTATTGCATGAAAACAATCATGTCATTGGTGTTTCCGCATTAAATTCAAATAATGAGAAGCAGATTTTCAGGGCAAAAAAAGTCATTATAAGTGCAGGTGCACTCAATACTCCCATCATTTTGAAGAATTCTGGAATCCAAAACGTTGGAAACCAGATATTTTTCGACATATTCACAACCATTGGAGGATATCTTGAAGATGCAAATTTAAAAAATGAACTGATGATGGGTGTTAAAGCTGAATTCGGCCCATATTTTTTGTCACCTCATTATTCAATGCAGCTGTTGCCGTTAATGAAGAAAAAAGGCATTGAAGCCACTGAAAAGGATGTCATAGGGCTGATGCTTAAATTTGCAGATACTTGCATAGGAACAATTGACAATGATGGAAATATTGAAAAAACCTTAACCAAGGTTGACGTTGACCTGATTAAGGAAGGGTATAAGAAAGCTATTGATATTCTATTGAAATTGGGAGTTCCCTCCGAATCTATCGTTGAAACTTCTCTTAAGGGAGCTCATCCCGGTGGAACTGCAGCTGTTGGTGAGGTTGTCGATAACAATTTTGAAAGCGAAATCAGCGGACTGTTTGTTTGCGATGCAAGCGTAATTCCTGAGGCTCCGGGAAGACCTCCAATATTGACAATAGTTGCAATAGCTAAAAAAGTAGCTAAAATCGTTAATCAAAAAATTTAAAGTGATAATATGAGTTTTAATTTAAAATTTAAGGATATTGATGAAAATAGAGAATTAAAAAATGAAAATTATACAATAAATGATTTGTTAAATGAGTTGGAATTGTCCGCACAGACAATAGTTGCAAAGCAAAACGGCGAACTGACTTTTGAGGAAAGTGTAATAAACGACGGTGATGAAATCAAATTGGTTCAGATTATTTACGGAGGATAATTCAGTCAATATTACTGAAATTAGAGGGTGATTTCTTGTCAGAGGAAAATGATGAAAAAAGGGTTTATAAACTGCTTATAACTAAGGGAAATGATCCTGATGATCAGTATGGGTTTTACAAGGAGCGGATTGACAGTCAAAATGATTTTTCATATATTGAATATAATACAGAGGGTGACGATTTAACCGATGAGATATTTAATGAGATTGATGTAACCGTATTGCTGTTTGGCCTTTACCATAACAATCAGGAGTTATTTGATGAACTGATTAATAAATCCAGAGAATTTGATGTTCCTATTCTTCTTATTCGTTTTTTCGGTATGGAATTTATTTTGAAGGAACTGGAGGAAAAGGCGGATGCTGTGGTTGGATGGAATCCTCATTGTATTGTGGATGCAATTGAAACTCTTGTAGATGGTCAGGATTGGGTAAAGCCATGTGATATCGCAGATGACGATTAGTTTTCCCAATCTGTGAAATGATATTTGAAACATTTTTAGATAACTTTAAATATGTTTAATTGGATAGCATATATTGGGGATTCAAATATAACAATTGTTAATTAAATAATATATTTATACTATATTTGTAATATTAATAATTGTAATTAATTTAAATTAATTAACGGTGAATATAAAATGAATAAAAAGATAACTTTTGTTTTAGTGTTGGCACTTGCTGCATTTTTAGTAATGGGTTCAGCCAGTGCAGGACTCTTTGACTTTTTAGGAGGGGGAGACAACACTGTAAAAATAGGATATTTGCCATCTGACCACGATGCAGCATTATTCGTTGCTGATGCTCAAGGCAAATATGCTGAAAAAAACATTACTACTAAACTTGTACAATTCAACAACGGTGGAGACCTGATGACTGCTATGGCCAGTGGTGAAGTCGATGTTGGATATGTGGGAATTGCACCTGTTTTATCATCTGTTGCTAAAGGTGTTCCTGTAAAGGTTATTTCATCCGCTCAGACTGAAGGTAGTGGAATTGTTGTAACCAATGAATCCGGAATTACTTCTGCAGCTGACTTAAAAGGTAAATCCATTGCAACTCCTGGTGAAGCTTCAATTCAATACGTATTGCTTTCATACTACCTGAAACAAAACAATTTATCAACCAAAGATTTAAACGTTTCAGCTATGAAAGTACCTTCAATGAATGATGCTTTAAAAACAAAACAAATTGACGGAATAATTACTTTCCAACCTTATGTATCTATTGCAGCAAATGATAGTGGAAATGTTGTTTTAGAAAATTCATCAGGTATGTTACCAAATCACCCATGTTGTGTTGTTGTTGCATCCGATGACTTTATCAAAAACCATAACGATACTGTAAAAGACATTATCGCAATTCATGCAAATGCAACTAAATTCATCAATGATAGTGTTAAAAACGGTAATGCTAGTGAAGTAGTTAAATTATTACCTAAAGACATAGTATCTAATGCTGATTTAGAAGCTAAATCATTAGAAAGTTTCCCATTCATTTCAGGACTTGATAATAGTTTCAAAGCAGATGTAGATGCATTCCAAAAACTTGAAGTTGACATCGGTATTTTAAACAAGACCGTAGATCAAAAAGACTTATACTGGGAAGCATAGTTTAACTATGCTTTTATTTTTCTTTTTTTAGCTAGTTTCTATCAAATGCCTGCGCAATCTTATTTAAGTTTGTAAATGTATTAATCAGGCGGTCAACACTTTCATCATTAACATCCAGTTCTCTCAATGCTTCAATATACATTGGAAATACTGTTTTTCCGTTTTCAAAAAAGGAGTAATAGTCTGCGATAAGTATCTCGTCTTTTTCCAGATCATTCAAGATGTCCTTGTAGAGCTCTTCAAAATCGTCACTGCTTTTTTTAATCATTTCCAGGGCTTCTTTTTCATCGGTTTCTAGTTTTTCAAAGGCAGTATTGAGTCGTATTAAAGAAACAGTGTAGAGTTCAAAGTCAGGCTCACCATTCATAGTATCACGTGAGAATTTTTAAAAATAAAAAAAAGAGAGAAATTTCTCAGATGAGAAATTATAATTTGATTTTAATATCGAGTGCGCTTGAACCTTCTTCGTAAACGAAGATTGGGTTGATGTCAAGCTCGGATATTTCTGGGAAGTCTAAGGTCAATCGGGCTACTCTTTTAATAGCTTCTTTGACTTCTTCCACATCACAAGGTGCTTCTCCTCTGTATCCTTCAAGTAATTTGGATACTTTGGTTGATGCAATTTGTTCATCAATTTCCTGAGAGCTCATTCCTTTTGCAAGGTTGAATGAAACATCTTCGATGAGGTTTACATAGATTCCACCCATACCGAATGCAATCATTGGTCCGAATTGTTTGTCTCTAATCATTCCAACAATGACTTCTTCTCCGGAATCCATCATTTTTTGGACTTCCACACCATCAGGAACAATGTCTGGATGTGCCGCTTTTGCATTTGCAATTATTTCATCGAATGTTGCTTTTGCTTCTTCAGCACTGCTGATTCCTACTTTTACACCGCCGATGTCGGATTTGTGTAAAATTTTATCTGATGCGATTTTGAGTACAACTGGGAATTCCATTTCTTCAGCAAGTTCTGCTGCTTCATCAGCACTTGTTGATAATTTGATTGGTGCTGCGGAAATTCCGTATGCTTCGGCTACTGCATATGCTTCACTACCGAGTAATGTGTCTCTGCCGTCAGCTTTGACTTTGTCGAATATTGCCTGTACGGCATCTTTGTCCACATCATCGATTTTTTCAATGACATCGTCATATTCTCTGCTTTCGAGTCTTGCATATCTTGTCATTGCTTCAAGTGCGGTTACTGCAGTTTCTGGGAATACATAGGTTGGCACTCCGTTTTCTCTTAAAGCTTCGTTTGCTGCTTCAAAGGATGGTCCTCCCATGTTAACAACAATAATAGGTTTGTCGAATTCTTTTCTTTCTTCCAGGATTGCGTTTGCAATTCCGTCAGGGTCTGCAGATGCGGTTGGACAAACCATAATGATTAAACTGTCAACTTCATCCTGACTTAATACGATTTCTAAGGATTCTTTGTATCTGCTTACAGGTGCATCTCCTAATACATCAATAGGGTTTTTAGCACTTCCTTCTTCGGTAACGCATTCTTTTAATTTAGCAGTTGTTTCTTCGTCAAACTGAACAAGTTGCAGACCTGCTTTTTCCATAGCGTCTACGGTAAGTACTCCTCCACCACCTGCATTGGTAATGATGGCTACATTGTCTCCTCTTGGAAGCGGTGCTTTGGAGAATGCTAAACCTAAGTCGAATAATTCTGCCATGGTTTCTACACGCATAATTCCTGATTGTCTGAATGCAGTATCAAATGCCAGGTCACTGCCTGCAAGAGCTCCTGTGTGTGAGGATGCTGCTTCAGCACCTGCTGAGGAGGAACCTGATTTAAGCACAATAATAGGTTTTTTGTGGGCGGTTTCCCTCATTGTTCTTACAAAGTCTTCATCATCAGAAATGGATTCCAGATAACAGATGATAACATTGGTTTCATCATCTTCTGCCAGATATTGCAATAATTCAATTTCGCTAACTCCTGCTTTGTTACCTAAACTGATTACTTTACTGAATCCGATACCGGAAGTTACGCTCCAATCGATGATAGCTACCATCATAGCTCCACTTTGTGAAATGAATGCCATGTTTCCTGTTGGTGGCATCATTTGTGAAAATGATCCGTTTAATGGAGTATGGGAGTCGGTTATTCCTAAACTGTTTGGTCCAATAATGTTTATACCGTATTCTTCACCGAGAGCAGTTAATTCAGCTTCTAATTTAGCTCCTTCTCCACCTATTTCTTTGAAACCGGCGGTAATAACTACCATATTTTCCACGCCGACTTCACCACATTCTTTGACGGCGGTATTTACAAATACGGATGGAATTGTAATTATTGCTAAATCTACTTTTCCCGGTACGTCTTTAATATTTGCGTATGCTTGTTTTCCTAAAATCTCTCCACCTTTTGGATTTACAGGATATATTTCGCCTTCAAACCCGTCATTGATAAGGTTGTCAACAATAATGTATCCTACTTTTCCTGGGGTATTGGAAGCACCAATAACAGCCACAGATTCAGGTTTAAACATTTTATTGAGATCTTTCATAAGTTTTTCTCCTTATAGATTTATAATTGCATTAAAATCATCACAATTTATAATGATAAATAATTAACAATTACTAATGATATAATATATGTTATATTAAATATTTAAATATATTGTTTAAACATCATTCTGGTTTCTTATTACATAATTTCAATAGCTGTTTATTCTTTTTTAAATAATTTAAAAATGTTATAATGTTATTTTATTAAAAAAATATTTTTTTTAAATAATACTTTTTCTTAAACTATTTAAAACATGATAAATATAAATATATTTAAATAATAAATTATTGATATTTTAGATAAATTAAAATATCTGATTTAGGGGATATTATGAGCTTAATAATCGCTTACATTGGAAAAAAAGGATGTGTAATGACAGGAGATAAAAGAAAGATAGGATATTTTGGTGATAAAGTAAATTTAGCGCAATTAGAAAAAGAATTATATGAGGGTATTATTTCTACTGACGACGATTTTTCAAAACGTGCAAAGGAGTTAGGCATTTCCATTAAAATTACAGATGATGCAAGCAAATTAAAAATAGTTGGAAATACTGTTAGAGGTGAAGTAAGTACCAAAGGAACCTTTGAAACCAAACGCAGAAGAATCTATGGAACAACTAACGGTTATCAGATTGTTGAACTGTTGGGTTCTGAGCAAAAGTCCCGTCAGGCAGGTGAAAAAGGCATAGTCCTATTTGGAAACAACTATGCCAAGCAATTGGCTCAGAATCTCATACAAAAGAGATGGAAAGCTTCCCAAAGCCTTAAATATATGGGCGAGGTCTTTGAACAGATTTTGGCGGAAGTTTCATCCAAAACCCCTACTGTCGGTGATAAGTTTGATACTTTAATTCAACAGCCTCAATTCAATCCTTCACAAGCTCAAAGACACCTTAACATTACTATTGATAATGATATTAAGGTATTGGTCAAGTTCAGGCAGGATTTAACAGAAAAACTTGTTCAACAGAATATTGCAATTGATATGGCAAACAAAATTATTGACAAAGGTGAAGTGGGCAGGGTTGTTTCAATTGATGGAAACATGTTATATGTCCAGTTAAACGATAAAACACAGGCAATGGATGGAAATTGGAAACAGCTTGCAGGTCCTGGTCAGAATGTATTGATGTTCACTGAATCCGATAATGTAAAGATAGGGGACAAGGTTGTCATTGAAAATGAAGATTTGTGCCTTAAGAAGGATAAGTCTACCCTCACTTGTGATATAATATTATGTTCATTATGATTGGGGATTTTAAATGAAAATAACATTTTTAGGTAGTGGTGGCGGAAGGTTTTCCGCCATTTCACAGCGAAGAATGACAGGAGGATTTCGGATTGATAATTTGGGAGGAAAGAATTATCATATAGATCCGGGTCCTGGAGCTTTAATCAGAACTTACCAGTTCGGTTTCGATCCCCGTAATCTGAGTGGTGTTTTTGTTACTCATGCCCACACTGACCATTATAATGATGCGGAAATTCTCATAGAGTCAATGACAAGGGGAATGACTCGTAATTTCGGCACAATCGTCGGTAGTGAAAGTGTTTTAAATGGTTTTGAAAATTGGGGTCCATGCATTTCATCATACCACCAGTCAAAATCAGATAGGCTTATTTTGGAGCCGGGCAGGGAAAGTCGGTTAAACAATATAACAATCAAAGGAACCAAAACGGAACATGGTGACCCTACAGGATGCGGCTTTCAAATAGACTACAGGGGATTTAAGGTCTCATACACTTCAGATACCGGTTACTTTGAAGGTCTTGCAAAAGAACATAAAGGTGCTGACATATTGATAGCCAGTGTGTTAAGGCCTGGCAACAGATCGATAAACGGGCACATGTGCACCCGCAATTTCATTGATTTGATTAATGAAGTAAATCCGAAAGTTGCTGTAATGACACATTTGGGTCTTAAAATGATTTCAAACAATCCGGTTACCGAAGCCAAAAAGATTTCAAAACAGACTGGCGTTAAAACCATTGCGGCATTTGACGGTTTGTCATTTAATGTGAATTACAACAATCCGAAAAGATTCAGATTAATCTCTCTCAAGGATATTGATTCACCAAGCCACAGCACAAATCATAAAATGTTTAACAATGAGAGAAGAAACTCCTATCAGCTTGCATTTAAGCACAATGAATTTGATGAAGTTTCATTCATGAAAAAACGTTAATGTTTCAAATCGGTAGGGTGAATGAATCCTGAACGAATCATATGGTCTGCAAGAACAATTGCGGTACTGGATTCGGCCACTACTGTCACTCTAGGGCAGATGCAGGGGTCATGTCTTCCCTTAATTTCTATTTTTTTATTTTCCATAGTTTCCAAATCGATTGAATTTTGACATTTGGAAATTGATGGGGTAGGTTTAACTGCAATTCTTGAAATTATAGGCATTCCGTTGCTCATGCCTCCGATAATTCCTCCGGAGTTATTTGTTTTTGTAGTAACTTCGCCGTTTTCGATTTGATATTCATCGTTAATCTCAGAGCCGGCATGATTTGCAATGTCAAATCCAAGGCCAATTTCAACTCCTTTTACAGCTCCGATATTCATTAAGATTCTTGCAAGGTCACCGTCAAGCCTTTCAAAGACAGGCTCTCCAAGACCCTGTGGAACTCCAACGGCAATGGTTTCCACAATTCCACCTACAGAATCTCCTTCCTGTTTTTTAGCTAAAATCAGTTCTTCCATTTTTTCTGCGGCATTCAAATCCGCACATCTGACGGGATTTTTTTCAATATTTTCTTTTATTACATTAAAATCTTGAGGCTCTGCTTTAATGTCTCCAATTTGAACTACATGGGAAATTATTTCAATGTTTTTGGTTTTTAAGAGCTTTTTAGCTATTGCTCCTCCGATAACATGGCCGATGGTTACTCTGCCGCTTCCACGACCGCCCCCATTATAGTCATAGTTGCCGTATTTCATCATCCATCCGAAGTCCCCATGGGATGGGCGGGGAGTATTTTTAAACATGGAATAATCTTTGGAGTGCTGATTTTTGTTGTAGATAACTCCTGCGATTGGTGTTCCATCAGTTTTTCCTTCAAAGATTCCTGATAATATTTGAACTTCATCTGCCTCTTTTCTAGGTGTTGTAACACTGCTTGTTCCAGGTTTTCTTTTATCCAATTCCTTTTGAATGTCTTCAGCACTTAATTCAAGATTTGCCGGGCATCCGTCAACAACAGCACCAACGGCCTTGCCGTGGCTTGCTCCAAAACTTGTTATTCTAAATTTTTCTCCAATTGAATTTGACATATTTGGCCTCTTTTTTGCATATTGATACAATATTTATTTTTTAGATATTTATTATTTGGTAAATTTTTAAATAATCTTAAATCAAAATTATTATTAAGTGATAATTATGCAATTTCCTACAACAAGAATGAGAAGATTAAGAAAAAATGCTAAAATAAGAGATATTGTACGTGAAACTAAATTGGATAAGGAAGATTTGATTTATCCAATTTATTTTAAAGAGGAACTTAAAGATATGGAAAAAGAAGAGATTTCATCTCTTCCGGGGGAATTCAGATACTCTTTGGATGCTGGTGTTGAATTTGCAAAACAGCTTGAAGCTAAAGGTTTAAAATCAATAATTGTTTTTGGAATACCTCTGGAAGATACCAAAGATGAAATAGCCACTCCTGACTACTCAGCAACAGGCATTGTTCAAAAGGCTGTTAGAAGGCTTAAAAAAGAAACAGGCCTTGTTGTAATCACTGATGTTTGTTTATGCCAGTACACTTCTCATGGACATTGCGGAATGATAGTTGAAAACGATGATACTGATGATGGAATTGAAATATTGAATGACGAATCCCTGCCGATTATTGCAAAAGTGGCTCTGTCCCATGCACAGGCGGGCGCTGATATTGTAGCTCCTTCAGATATGATGGACGGCAGGGTTAAGGCAATAAGGGAAACCTTGGATGAAAACGGTTTTTACAATGTTATGATCATGTCATATTCCGCCAAGTATGCCTCTGCATTCTACGAACCCTTCAGGGTAGCGGCCTGTTCATCCCCTCATGCAGGAGACAGAAAATCATATCAGATGGATCCTGCAAATGCAGTTGAGGCAATCCGCGAATGTGAACTTGACGTCATTGAAGGATGTGACTTCCTGATGGTAAAACCTGCACTTCCATATCTTGATGTTGTCCGTATGGTAAGGGATGAATTCATGCTTCCTTTGGTTGCTTATAATGTAAGCGGAGAATATTCAATGCTCATGGCAGCAATTGAGAAAGGATTTTTAACAGAACGCGCAATTTTAGAATCTCTGCTTTCAATCAAAAGGGCAGGTGCAGACTTAATTATCACTAACTTCGCACCATATCTGCTTTTAAATGAGTTGATATAATGAATGCAAATGAAATAGCAAAAATAGCGCAAATAGCATCAGCACTTGAGGTCAGCGGATATCCAAAACCTGGAAATGTCCACAGAACCCGTGACTATGATGATATGGAATTTGAAGACTTTGTAATAAGTGGTATTGTTATAGGAGATACAATTCGTGAAGCATGTACAGATGTGGATATAGAAAATCCAAAATTGGGTAAATACATCCTGCAGGCAGTGGCTGAAACCGACAGGTGGATTAAAAACAACACAAACCTGGGAATTGTGATGATGACAACACCAATTGCAGTTGCAGCAGCCATCAGCGACTCATTTGATGATGTAAGGGAAAATGTTAAGGTGTTAATGTCTAACACATCTGTTGACGATGCATGCGATTTGTATGATGCAATCAATATAGCTGATGCCGGTGGAATGGGCGATCAGGACGAATACGATGTGGCAAGTGACAATGCCAAAAATGAACTCAGGCAAAACGGCCAGACAATGTATGATGTTTTAAAAATCTCAGCTCCTTGGGATATGCTGGCCCGTGAAATGACTTCAGACATGCCTGCCGTTTTTGAAATCGGATATCCTACCTATCACAAGTTCAAGGAAGAAAAATCTCAAAATGACGCTTGTGTTCTTACATTTCTGACTATTCTGTCTCAGGTTCCGGACACACTGATTTCAAGAAAATACAGCTCAGATGAAGCTATGAAAATCTCAATGATGACAAGGGATCTGCTTAACTTAAAAGATGCGGATGATTTCGGCGAAAGACTCAAGGAATTCGATGATTATCTATTCAATAATAAATATAATCCCGGAACTACTGCCGATTTGACAGCAGCATCTATTTTTGTAAGCTATTTGAAATCAAATTTTGATTAGGTATTTTTATCAGGAAATCGCCCAGATTTCTTGTAATTATTTCCTTTTTTAAAATCTAAATGATGACTAGGTTAGTTTCCATATAGGAATTTATTCTGTTGCAGTTTCGAATTATATTTTGTGATTCTTGAAAATATGTTTAGATTTTAGATATTTTTTTAATTTCGCTACCTTTTTTTAGATTTTACATTATATTTATAAATCACTTAAAACATATATTATAATATTATTAATCTTAAATTATGGTGTTTAAATGAGTGAGGATATTGAAAAAACCATTAGTGAATTGCATATTTACGAAAAGAAACTTTTAAAAGAACTGGAAGCTAATCCGGATGCTACTCCGGAAGTTATAGCTGAAAATACTGGCATGGACATTAAATCTGTAATGAGTGCAGCGGGCTCTCTTGCATCAAAAGACATTATTGAAATGCAAAAGGATGTTGAAGAGGTTTATTCATTAACAGACGCAGGAAGGGAATACGCTGAAAAGGGACTTCCTGAACGTAGAATATTGGATGTATTAGCTAAAAAAGACCATATTGGCATGAAAGATTTGGCTAATGAAACCGGTGTGGATAAAAAGGAAACCAATATTGCTATCGGATGGCTTCGCCGTAAAAACTGGGCTCAAATAGACAAAGGTGTAGTCAACATCACAGATTTGGGAAAAGGTTTCGCATCCAAAATGGATATAGATGAAGAAACATTGGATTATCTTAAGGCAAATGCAGATGGCGTTAAGCTATTCACTGATGATTTGATGAATGGTGTTAAAAAACTTGCAGGCAGAAAAAATATTTTAAATGTTAAAAGAGAAACCTCACATTCTTTTACAATATTGCCTAAAGGTGAAGAAATACTTAAACACGGTTTTGAGATTAAAGAACAAGCAACTCAATTAACTCACGAGCACTTAAAGGATGGTGAGTGGAAAAGCCTTGAATACCGTCCTTATGATATTAATGCAGAGGCACCTGTTGTTTTTGCAGGTAAAAAACATCCGTTAAGAGTAATCATTGACGAGATAAGGGAAATCTTTTTGAACATGGGATTTTCAGAAGACAATGGGGAATATGTTGAATCCGCATTCTGGAACTTTGACTCACTCTTCCAGCCACAGGACCATGCTGCCCGTGAAATGCAGGACACCTTCTATTTGAAAAATCCTTTGACATGTGATTTGCCTGACATGGATTTGGTAAAGCTTACAGCTGAAACTCATGAAACCGGTGCAGATACAGGTTCAATCGGTTGGCAGTATGATTGGAGTGAAGATATTGCTCGTCAAAGTGTTTTAAGAACCCACACAACAGGAATATCTACTAAACACCTGTTTGAACATGAGCCTCCAATTAAAATGTTTTCCGTTGGAAGGGTATTCAGAAGAGAAACTTTCGATTACAAACACTTGCCTGAATTCCATCAGGTGGAAGGACTTGTATGCGGTGAAGGCATCAGCTATCAAAACCTTTTAGGTACTTTGAAGGAGTTCTATAAAAAATTAGGTTTCGAAGTAAGATTCAGACCTGCCTATTTCCCTTACACTTACCTGTCTACTGAAAGTGAAATCTATCTGGAGGAAAAGGAAAGCTGGATTGAACTTGGTGGAGCAGGAATGTTCAGGCCAGAAGTATTGAAGCCGCTTGGAATCAACCAGCCTGCATTGGCTTTCGGTATGGGTATTGAAAGGCTGGCAATGATTAGATATGATGTGGAAGACATCCGTATGCTTTACAAAAGTGACCTCAAATGGCTTCGTGAACTGCCTATTGATCAAGGAGTTAGATTATAGTGTCAATCAAGCTGGTTTCTTGGAACGTAAATGGAATTAGAGCGGTTTCAAAAAAAGAAGATTTTTGGAGCTGGTTTGAAGATGATGATTCAGATATCATTAATTTTCAGGAAGTAAGGGCTACTCAAGAACAGATTCCCAAGAAATTGGCTGAAATTGATGGTTTTCACAAGTTTTACAATGAAGCTGAAAAGAAGGGATACAGCGGAGTTGGAACATACTCAAAAATAAAACCTCTAAGCGTTACCAAAGGCCTTGGCGTTGAAGAACTAGACAATGAAGGAAGGGTTTTAAAAATAGAGTATCCTGATTTTATTTTATTCAATATCTATTTCCCAAACAGTGGAAAGGAGGGTTCAAGACTGGACTTCAAAGTCCAGTTCTGCAATGAACTTTTGAGTCAGTTGGTTGAGCTTAAAAATGAGGGAAAGAATCTGGTCATAACTGGTGATTATAATATTGCCCACAATCCGATTGATGTTTACAATCCCAAAAACTGTGAAGGAAAATCCGGTTATCTTCCGGAAGAGCGCGCATGGCTTGATGAACTTGAAGAGGCCGGCTTTGTAGATACTTTCAGAATGTTTGATAAAGGTGAAGGTAATTTTACATGGTGGAGCTACAGATTCAAGGCACGCGAAAGGAATTCCGGCTGGCGACTTGATTACTTCTTTGTAAATGAAGAAATCAAAGATAATGTAAATGCAGCAAAAATTCTAGCTGATATATATGGTTCAGACCACTGTCCAGTAACTCTGGAGCTTGATTTTTAAAAAATAAGTAATTTTTGGTGATTTATAAAATAGTATTTATATCACCAATATCATCAACTACAGTAATGTCTAATTTTTCTTTTTTTATGTATGCTCTGTCTTCTTCAGTAATGTCAGAATTTACTAAAATAGCGCCTAATCCCGCATTGACTGCACCTAATGCGTCTGCCTTAAATTTATTTCCAATCATCACGGATTTTTCAGGATTTCCATTCATTTTTCTAAGGGCAACATCATAAATCAGTTTATTAGGTTTTTCCTTACCAACTTCCTCGGATGTTATTACTGCATCGAAAAAGGAGTTGATGTTGAGTCTGATGAGCTTTTCCCATTGTTTAATGGTGATTCCGTTTGAGATAACGGCTAAACGGTAGCCCTGACTTTTAAGATAGATTAATGTGTCAATTGTTTCCGGAAATGGTCTTAAAAGAGCCATTTTCACATTGTGGTATGTTGTCATTCCAAGTGCAACAAGCATCGGATCCTCATGGCCGAGAACAACCTGTGTGAGCACGTTAAAGTGTTTGCCGTAATTGGATCCTTTTTCACGGATTATTGTTTTCAAAACACCGTATGCTTCATCCTTATCCAAAGGAAGTCCGTTGTCGACCATTATTCCAATAGCTGATTTTCTTGCAGTTTCAGCGAAATTACTGGTGTCAAGCAATGTTCCATCTATATCGAAAAAAACTACACGGTCATCATTGTTCATCATATGAATCTATTTTTAACTTTATGAATATTTAAATTTTTAGAAATAGGCGTCCAAACTCTGCTGGACCTCTCCACGTGCAAGGTCTTCTAGGTCGGTTTTTGTATATCCGAATGCATACATGATTCTTTCAACTGCTGGAATCAGCTGATTGTTGATGTAATAGTCCTTGTCATATGCATAGCCCTCACTGTATTCATATGGTATTGCCCTTTGGCTGATTGAACCCTTTCCCTTGACGATTATATACTGGATGATGGTTCCTCTTGTCACTTTAATGCCGTGCTCCTCTATTTTTCTTGCGGCAACAACATGGGGTCCGACCTGTTTGTACTGGTCGAGAGGTTTGGTGATTTGAGTGTGTATGATGAGTTCCTTGTTGTCAACGTCACCATTTTTAATTCTTTTTAAAACCTTCTTGACGGCTTTTATGGCTTTGTTCGAATCACCTTCTTTAAGGATGGCCATCAAAACCTCTTCCTGGGTTTTTTTAACGATTGGCGCCCAGTCTCTTCTAACCAATTCCAGGCCTTTGGCTATGATTTCACCGTCTTCAATAACTGCATATCTTTTTTTGCTTACAAAAAATCCTCTTCTGTAAAATCCTTCGTATTCGAGTTCCATGCTTTCAGGAAGGGTCGAATTGAGATATGTTATAAATTTTTGGGCCTGCTCTTTAATTTCAGCTTCAAGGGCCAACTGTTCTGGGGTTTCCGTAACCAATTTTTCACCTATAAATTAATTTATTGCATCCTCTTAATATTTGTTTTCAAATCAATTTCTCCAAATAATTTCAATTTTATTGTCCTAAAACAACCTTATTTACCTTAAAAATCTCAAATATTACTCATCAAATGCTCTTGGATAATTTAAATATGTTATATGGTTTAAAGTATATGTGAGGTTGATAACATGGAAAAAGAAAGATTGATATCAAGTTATGATGAGATAAACGATACATTCGTTGGCAAAATAGACGGTAAAAATGGATACTGTGCTGATTACAGCATTTCAGACGGCATATTCTTATCAATCGATAAGGACAACATGCCTACTTCCGTACTGGTTGACAATGCATCCGAGGTATTTGACATTTCCAAAAATATTCTGGAAAATTCCAATGTTAAGATAGGCATTGACTGTGACAGCATCTGCCTGTACTTCACAATGTTTATTGAAAACCTGAAAATATGCTCAGTCAGATGCAAAAACAAATTCGGAATTCCAAAAATCAATTTTGAAATGGACAGTAACTATTAAGTTACTTCCTATTTTTTTTTAAATCTTTGAGTCTGTAAAATTTTATTTTTAGATGTTTTTCAGTCCAATTTTCATTTTGATAGTCTAAAAATGTTAGAATTCCATTTTTAGTCTTATATAATTTCTTTATTATTTCTGGATTAGTTTGCCTATAGTAATTTTCGACTTTATTTGACGTTTTCTCAATATTTTCATCATCTAAGTGTTGTACGTATCCGTGGAAGTGATTGATAATGTGTTTTCTTATGAAATCTTTTAATACAACTGGTATTGCTCTGTAATTTTGTAAATATAGTTTAAAATGTTCTATTGCTTCTTTTGTTGAGTTTTGTCTGAAACAATCTTTTAATTCTTGTGCATTTTCATAAATATAGTCTCTTTCTTTTCCATTAATCTTATTTCTTATGCAGTAGACTTTTGATTTGTGATGTATTGTTTGGAACAAATGAAATGTACATAATTGATGATTAACTCCTAGACTTTAACTAAAATTTTTTGTCCAAAACTATATTTTGTTGATTTTTCCTGATTTTTTGATGTTTGTCTAAATAGTGTAGAGATTTTCCTAAGTTATTTAAGAATGATTTAAAATAGTTGAAGTAAGAATATGTTTTAAATTTTTTCTAGAGAAAATATTCACTTCAACCAGTTCTTAATTTCTTAGACAATATAGCACAGGCTGTAGATACGATTAAAATTAATATTGAAAATATGGCACATGTCAAATCGGTAAATAGAATATCTTTAAATATATAAGCTAAACCTATTATTGTTAAAGGTATGAAAAATGATTGTCCAATATAAATTCTATTGATGTTGCTGCTTAATGTTGAAAATACCTTATTGATTCTATCCGGCAAATATTTAGCCAAATAATAGCAAAGCCCCATAACTCCATGAATATAGATTATACACAATATTGCGTCCAATGTTGTCATGTAATAATACAGTACCCCTCTGCCGGAAAATAATTCTTTTCCCCATAATGTTGGAGATAGTCCGAAATATATTATAACCAATATAATAAAAATTGGCCAGTATTTAAAGAATTGTGCTTTGTTTTTAACTCTGATGAAATATTGTCCCCATATTAATCCTGCAATTGGAAAAATAAACCAGTTAAATAATGGAAATGCTGTATATGATGTATTGGTTCCAATGAAATAACCAATGAATATATTTAAAACTGGTGTGCCGAAATCAACACATCTCAAGAGGCTACCAATTAAAGACATTGCCAATGCTATGATAATCAGCCATTTGTTTGAAAGTTCAAATTTCTTAAGAATGCCTATTAAAACGAAAGACAAACCTGCAAATATTAAAACCCCACAAAAGAAGAATATTAATCCGCCATAGATATGGTAAAGATCCCACCTGCCCAATAGTGAACCGCTTGTAAAGTAGGGTAAAACATATTCAAATAAATTCACTAAAATGCCTGTAAGATATAAAATGCATCCTCTTTTAATCATGGTGTCCCATTGGCTATGCCTTGAATAGACAATACCTACTCCCATACAAAACATGAAAATTGGAGCCGGACAAGGTCCTCCTAAAACATCTGCAAAAAGAATATTATATATAAAACTAATTGAATGATTAAAATCCCCAACCAATATCAGGAAATTAATAAAAACCATAAAAATAATTGAAAGGCCTTTTGCTATATCAAGTTCCATTTGCCTACCTGTGTTCACCTTTTCATCTGAAAACAAATCCTTAATACTCATAATTTTATGTTATATATTTAATAATATTTAACTGTGAAGACAAGGTAGTGAAAAAATTATTGTTTGATATAATTATGAATAATTATTATTGGATGTTGGAGATGTAAAATGATAAGTATCTAAACATTTTTTATATATTTTGTATGATTTTATGAACTGGTATTTAAAAGCCGATTTCTAAAAATTTTACAGACTCAAATCTTTAAATACTACTTATTGAATAATATAACTTATTGAATTTAATTCAAATCCTATTCTAGGAGGAAGATAATTTGCAAAATCAAGATATTGACATTAATTCAGTTGAGGAAATTGTCATTGTAGTCCCGGAAGATGCAATGCAGGACGGCGAATTGGAAATAGATTTGGATGAATTGGGAATTGATTTGGAATCTTTGGGTGAAGATGTTAATATTGTTATCCAGGTTGAAGGCGCCGACGAGGAAGATGAAGATTTCATGCTGGATGATGATGAAATGATTGAACCGAATGAATGGTATTTTGATGATGACCCTTATGAAATCGTATACTACGAATTTCCGGATTTTGACTAGGTGATGAAAAATGGAAGAAGTTCCATATTATGTTTTTGATGATGGGGAACCGCATAGAATGTCTGAAAACGGTGAAGCTTACATTGACGATGGCGAATTGAGGGATCTGCTCATAGATCTGCTTGGAGATGATGTTCCCGAAGAGGAAATTCAAAAGATACTCAAGGCAGCTTCCGATGAAAGCCTCTCCGAAGAGGATTTTGACAAACTTGTCGATGATTTTATTTTAAAAAATAAATCCTGATTTTCACTATTTTTGGCTAAAAAATAAAACATTTATATATAATGATAAAGTAATATTTTATTATCATTATTCTTTAAGGCTCTTTTTTGCTCTCAAAAATTAGGCTATAATTATCTTGCAAATAGCTTTAATTGAAAAGAGGCTTATTGACTGCGATTATTATATTATTAATTATATTTATTTAGGTGAAATAATGGCAATTTCTCAAGGAAAATCAACAAGAAGTCCATCAGGTGCAAGAAATGTTGCAAACCGTGGAAAAAGGAAATCTGAATTAGGAAGAGATCCTGCAGAAACCAGATTAGATGAAAAAAAATTAAGAAAAATCAGAACCCGTGGCGGAAACGAAAAACTCAGGTTAGCTACTGGTAATAAAATCAACGTTACCGATGCAAACGGTAAAACCCAAGTTTTAGATATCCTTGGTGTAATCGAAAACACCGCAAACCCTAACTACGTAAGAAGGAACATCATTACCAAAGGTGCTATTGTAGAAACTCCTGAAGGTAATGCTAAAGTTACTTCAAGACCTGGTCAACACGGTGTTATCAACGGTGTATTGATTTAAGTTTTACACTTAAATTTTCTCTTTTTTTCTTTTATTCACATTTTTTTCATAACTTTTTTTCAAAAATTTAACTATGGTTATATACTTGTTTCAACATACTATATAGTGATAATTTATTTAGGAGATATAATGTCAGATGATAAGATTAGTATGAATCATGGTGCTGGTGGAGAAGTAATGGCAAATTTGATTGCCAGTACCGTATTAGATAATATCACCAAAAAAAGTGTAAATGGTGGTATTAGTTTAGATGCATTAGATGACGGAGCTTCTATTCCTTTAGGGGATTGGGAGATTGTTGTTACCACAGATGGCCATACAATCGATCCGTTATTCTTCCCTGGAGGAGACATTGGAAGAATTTCAGCGGCAGGAACAATCAATGATGTTTCTGTAATGGGGGCACGTCCATTGGCTATTTCTAATGCAATTATTATGCAGGAAGGATTTCCAATAGATGATTTGGATAAAATCATGAAATCATTGAATGCCACCTGTGAGGAAGTGGATGTGGCTGTAGTTACAGGAGATACAAAGGTAATGCCTCAGGATAAGCTTGATGGCATTGTAATGGTAACTACCGGAATTGGAATTGCCAAAAAAGGAGAGGTAATTCGTGATTCAACCCTGCAGGTTGGTGACAAAATCATAGTTACTGGCAGTTTAGGCGACCACGGAATGAGCTTAATGTCATTCAGGGAAGGATTTGGATTTGAAACAGATTTGAAATCTGATGTGGCTCCAATGTGGAACATCATTGAAAAGGCTTTGGATGTAGGTGGAGTTACAGCCATGAAGGATCCGACCAGAGGTGGTTTTGCCAATGCTATTAATGAAATGGCTTCTAAAGCGGGTGTTGGAGTTGTCCTGGAACAGGAAGCAATTCCAATACGTGAAGAAGTTCATGCAGTATCAGAAATGTTAGGCATTGACCCATTTGAAGTAGCTAATGAAGGCAAAGTTGTCATGGGCGTTAAAGCCGATAAGGCTGAAGATGTCCTTGAAGCTATTCGCAGTGAAAAATATGGTGAAAATGCAGCAATAATTGGAGAAGTTGTAGAAGGGGATTATGTCGTGATCAATACTCCAATAGGTGGTGAAAGAATCCTTGAGGCACCTATTGCTGATCCGGTTCCTAGAGTTTGTTAAGGTGATAAAATGGCAAGTGTTTTTTCAAGAAGAATAATTGCATATGTAATTGATTTTTTTGTTGTTTCAGCTATTATGTGGATTATATCCTATTTGTCATCTCTAATTGTTGGTCCTGTAGATATTATGGGAGTATACGGTATTTTACCTTACTTTGTTCCTATTTTAGGATTTGTTTATTTCGTATTCCTTGAAAAAACAAGAGGAGCTACCATAGGTAAGGCATTAATGTATTTGGAAGTTAGGTCCAGAAACGGTGCCTACATTAACTGGGCACAATCAATAGTACGTAACTTAACCAAAATTTACTGGATTCCTGTAATCTTTGACTGGGCAATTGGCAGATTTATGAATAGTGATAGATTATTTGCAAACATTACAAAAACAGTAGTAGTAAATTCAGTCTAATCAGTATATTTGATATTATTTTGAGCCGTATGATAAAAAAAGTTCAAGTATTATGGTATTTAAATAAAGAGGATTTGGAGAATTATTGCATTGACTTTAAGGAGTACAAATCCCATAAATTGGAAGGATATGAGATTTGTGATGTCGATGAAGATTTGATTTATGATTTGTGTGACAGGGATCCCGACAGGCTGGAGCCTATCGGGTATTTCAAAAACATAAAGGAAATTGAAAAGTACTTGTCGGATACAATCACAAACAATGAATATGACCTTGATTTGGATTCTCCTGAGCTTAAGGCAAAAATAACTGAAGCATGCAATAACATTGAATTTTCCGGAGAGGATTATTATATTTCCATTGGAAGCGATTATGCCAAAGTGGCCAGCTGGTTTGATGCCCTGAGGCAGGAATATAATAGTTCATCAACCGATAACATGTGGGTTTTGGCAGTAACTGGTTACGACCCCTATGATTTGTCTTTGACCGGAAGGACTTTATCATATGTTTTGGCGGATATTTTAAATTTAAATGAATCTTCACTGGATAGTCTGATTCCTAACAAGGGCCATATCAGTGTAGAAGAATGGAATTCCATTTTAGATAAGGTTTATAAGAAAAATAAGATTTATTTAGGTTTAAATAGGGTTGTTTGATTATAGTTCACCCTTTTTAAACTCGCTTGGCTCAAAATAGGATATTTCCGCCAGTTTGTTTTCAATAAGTTCTCTGTTAATGTCATCTGTATCTGTATACACTATCGCCAATGTGCGTCCATACTTATCCTGAGGCTGCTTGTCGTCAATATTTAAGTAAACTGTTTTTCCAAGACATTTGTCCTCAACAAATTTTTTAGCATCGCTGTATCCTGACTCGTTTGCCTGTGGGGTTTTCACCTGTGTCAGCTGAACCTTTCCAACGCCGTGTACCTGTATGGTATTTCCGTCAATCACATCAACGCATTTTCCAGCATTATCATAGTGTACTGTTTTATTTCCGATTGTCAGTGTTTCGTTTTTCTTTTCAACACTGTTTGAATCCTCCAAAAACAGATTGGCTATTGTCAGACCAATAGTTATTAAAAATATTATTAAAAGGATTATTGAGATTTTCTTTTTGTTCATGATTATTTCCTTTTGTAATGTTCACAGTAACGTTTGTATCTGCAGGATCTGCATTTGTTCGGATTTTTAGTTGGAATGAATGGTTTTGAACCGTCTAAAAGGCCGTGCATTCTGTCTATTGTGAATTTTATTTGTTTTTCGACTTCCGGTGTGAATATTTCAATCCAAAAGAGATTGTCTGTTCCACGTTCCCTCAACGCTGCCTTAATCTGCCTGTCGTCATGGGTCATGTCTTTGAATGCAAGGCAATATGCCCTGACCTGGTTCATTGTTGACTGGTAAGGTGTGCGACCCGGCTTGTCGTCAATTATCACGATTTCTTCCGGTTTCATCCATATTTCATCGATAAATCCTCTTATTCCGTATTCCGGTGCAACTACAAAGCATTCCCTTGACATTGATGCAGTTTCTTTTGATGCTTCAACGGCATCTTCAAATGTTGCGGGAGTTGCTTCCTGTTTGAATATGTTTTCAAGCTGGTTGTGTATGTCGCTTCCGTGTGTCATTTCAGGTGTTGCCGGTGTTTCTATCCCTTTCATGTTCTCGAGATATATCTGATATTCACAATATCCTTGTTTGTTGAGCCAACTAATGGGGAAATTGTTTTTCCCTTCAATTATTTGAACACCTTTTATGTCAGGATGGTTTTTAATTTCATATTCCTTTCCGTATTCGGTAATGTTTTTTTGTTGCATAATTTTATTTTTGTAACTTGTATATGAAAATACTTTGCAAATGCTCTTGCCACCTTTTTATATATTGGTTTGTGCAAAGTTAACTTCATGCATTATGTAACGTCAAAATCAATCCTCTCCAAAAATAACGGAATGAACCTTTACAGAGGATGCACCCACGGATGCATATACTGTGATTCAAGAAGCAAAATCTATGGAATGGACCATAAGTTTGAGGACATTGCAGTCAAGGAAAATTCACTTGAGCTTCTTAAAAAAGAACTTAGAAGAAGGCCAAAATCAATGATAGGCACAGGTGCAATGACAGATCCGTACATTCCGCTGGAAAAGCGTTTAATGTATGTGAGAAAATCCCTGGAGCTGATTCATAATTATGGTTTTGGTTTTACATGCATCACCAAATCCGACCTGGTGCTGAGGGATCTGGAGCTTCTCAAAAGGATAAATGAGAAATCAAAAGTTGTTATTCAGATGACGCTGACAACTGCAGATGATGAGCTGTGCAGCATTCTGGAGCCCAATGTCTGTGTGACTTCAAGGCGTGTGGAAGTCCTCAAAACGTTAAACGACAATGGGATTCCAACAGTCGTCTGGCTATGTCCGATACTTCCATATATTAACGATACCGAGGATAACATTAACTCTATAATTGACAGTTGCATAGAAACAAACGTAAAGGGAATATTGTGCCACGGAATGGGACTTACCCTCCGGGACGGCAACAGGGAGTACTTCTATTCAAAGCTTGATGAGCACTTTCCTGGTTTGAAGGATAGGTATATTAGGGAGTACGGCAATGACTATTCGATTCCGTCTCCAAATGACAGGGAACTTATGAAAATTTTTAAAAAAAGAACTTATGATGCAGGCATTATGAACAGGTGGGATGAAATATTCAGGTATCTGCATGAATTTCCGCAAAGCTCATACCAAACCAAATTTGTTATATAGCTATTTTTTTAAATATTAACATGATGAAATTTGAGGATTTAAACATTTCAGGTGAAGTCAAAAAAGCCATTTGCCAGATGGGTCTTACGGATTTGACTCCAATTCAAAATAAGGCGATTCCTGATGCCTTAAGAGGTATTGACATTACTGCTCAGGCCCAAACGGGTTCAGGAAAAACAATAGCATTCGCAATACCGGTCATCGAAAATATTTTTATAGGCGACAAATCTCCCCAGGCAATTGTTTTATGCCCTACAAGGGAGCTGTGCCTTCAGGTTGCAGATGAGATTTCAAAAGTTGGCGCAAACGTTAAGAAACTTAAGGTTCTGGCAGTCTATGGTGGCCAGCCGATAGGAAAACAGACAAGGGTTCTGAAAAAGGGAGTTCACATTGTTGTCGGAACTCCCGGTCGTGTAATTGATCATGTCGAACGGGGCAATCTTGATTTGACCGGTATCGAGAGAGTGGTTTTGGACGAAGCCGATGAAATGCTTGACATGGGATTTAGGGATGATATTGAAAGAATTTTAAATGAATCCAAATACAGAAAACAGACATTGATGTTTTCAGCCACAATACCTCGAGAGATTAGAAAAATAGCTGAAAACTACCAGAACAATCCTAAATTTATAAAAATATCCAATAAAAGGCGCAATGTTCCAAAAATCACACAGTATGCATTCAGAACCAATCATAAACACAAATTTGATGATTTGATAAGAATCATTGAGGCATATGACATTTCCCAGGCCCTAATTTTTTCTAACACTAAGAAGGGTGTTGATTTTGTTTTCAAAAACCTTAAAAAAAGAGACTATTCTGCCGAAGCCCTTCACGGTGACATGACTCAGAAGGTAAGGGACAAGGTAATGAACAAATTCAGAAACGGCAATGTTCGCTATTTGGTTGCAACCGATGTGGCCGCAAGAGGCTTGGACATTCCTGATTTGGAATTTATCATCAATTATGACGTGGCTCAAAACCATGATGCCCACATCCACAGAATCGGAAGAACTGCAAGGGCTGGAAACAGCGGTTTTGCATTTACTTTGGTTTCAAAAGAAGATAATCATAACTTTAACAACATCAAAAAGGAATCTAAAGGTAAAATAATCGAAAAAAAGATTCCAACAGATGCAGAAATAGAAAATATTAAAAACAAGCGAGTTCTGGAAGATGTAAAAAATTCAATTAAAACTGATAACTTGGAAGAATACGTTAAAGCAGTAAAAAATAATTCTTCTGCAGATATTACCTCTGAGGAAATAGCTGCAGGGTTATTAAAAAAAATAAGGGAAAATTAGTTATTTAGTCCCATCAATAATGTTAAATTTAATCTTTTCATTTTCAAGTTCACGGGTAAATGCCTTGCTCATTTCACCAACGCAGATTGCAAGTACATTAAGCCCCTTACGTGCAGCATTTGCAGTAGCTTGAGGAGCTGCAAATTCAATATCGAGAGGTAAATCAAGTTTTTTAACAACAGCACGTGCAACAGTGCCTGCTACAGCAATCTTATCGAATTCTACACCTGAATTGGTTCCTTTGGAGTATACATTTTTAATTAAATCCATGTCGCAAGCTTTAGACCCTCCATTTTTTATTGTAGGGAGGTTGATGACAGTTACTTCGCCCACAGTCATATCAATAATTCCTGTAAGGTTTGTTAGAGAAACGTCCATGTCCTTTTCGGCGTCATCTAATACGATACCGGTTGCATTTTCCTCTTTTTTATGAGCATATAAAACTCCATTTTCCATGAATAATCCAACAATATCATCTTTTTTAAGGTCCTCTCTAGCAATAGCGGGCCAGATGGTTTTATAATGGTTCATGGTTTCCAGAACTGAATCGGAATATTTTCTTAGGCTTATTGCATCCTTTTTTACTTTGTCGATTCCTGACTGGGTAATTTTGTAAGGTGATCTGCCGTCTTTAGAAGTGATATAGCCTTGTTCTATTAATGTTTTGATATTTTCGGAGACTGCTTGTATAGTTATTCCCAATTTATTAGCCAAATCTTTCTGTTTGAGGTGCGGGTCTTGTTTAGAAATCTCACTTAAAATTTGAAAATGTGTGAGTGCACCCCTTTTTTTAAATGATTTCATCATAGTCATTCCTCAATTATACTTGATTAATAGATATTTATAAATTTAATCATATATAAATTAATTAGATATTTTACCGTCGAGGCTTTCGTTGAAAAGGTTGATGAATTCATTTTTATTTTCGGTGGGGATGTATGCTCCGCATGCCATGGAGTGTCCTCCGCCGCTTCCTCCGACTTCTGAAGCTATTTGACGTATGATATTCCCAAAATGGATTCCTTCATATGAAAGAAGTCTGGAGCATCTTAGGGAAACCTTTATTCCGTCGCTGTCTGTTTGTGTAAATCCGATGATTGGTTTTTTCCAATTGCAGTAACCTAAAATCATGCCTGTTACTGTTCCGACAATTTCAGGTTTGATACCGTCTCCGTCAAAGTACTGCAGGTTTTCAAGTTCGATGATGTTTGTTTCATCACTGCCTGCAACTTTCTCGATAGCCTGAGCCAAATTGCGTTTATGCTCTTTGCTTACAGCCTCAAGTTCATCGAGCGCTACAAACCTGTCGCCCTTCAAAACCTCCATAGCTATCTTTTCCTGATGGTTTCTGCCACAGGCATTCATGGCTGTTGAAAACTCAGACGCATCCCTCAGGAAGCTGTCGGAATCCTCTTTCAGGAAGGTGTACGCATCTCCGATAATCAGCTGCGGAATGTATCTTACATATTTTCCGGGAACTGCCTTGGTTATCATTTCCCTGAGATATCTGAAAAGCTTTCCCTTCTCTTCGGTTGTCAGTTCATTCAATGTTTTGCGGTTGTGCTTTTCATCAATTCCGAGCTCTTCCAAAATTGCCATTGTTTCTGTGGTGTTGTTTGTAATCGGCAGTCTGACGTCGCTGAAATATGAGAGGGCTACAAACAGCGGACGAGTGTTTCTTCCATAAATGTTCAAATCGCTTTTGATGACCTTAAGATATCCTCCGTCAATTGCATCCTGCTGGATGATTTCATTCAGTCCTTCAAAATGACCTGTCTTTGTATTCTGCATATCTCCGATGGATGATAAAACTCCAATCCAGCTTAAATCTTCATATCCGAACTCTTTAGCCAGAAAATAGCATAATCCTCCGCCGCAAACGTAATATGATCCGTCGATTCCGTGGTGTATTGGATTGATTTCAAGATATGTGTAGTCCTTGTCCTTATTATAGTCCAGGTCTCTTAATGGTGGGTGGTGGTCAAGTATTATAATCTTTTGGCCTTCTTTGGCTTTGGTGTCGATGTGCTGGCCTGAACCCAAATCCGAAAAGATGGTAAGTTCATGGGTAAGTTCAATGTCATCAAGAACATCCAGATTAACGAATTCGATTTCATGAGCCTTGTTTTGTCTGTCTAGAATGGTTGATAGTATTGCGCCTGAACAGATACCGTCACAATCGATATGTGAGTAGACCTTGATGTCTTCGGAATTTTCAATTATTTCCCTTGCCTGGCGGTACTGTTCCTGCATTAATTGTGGTATTTCCATAGTAATCAGTTTTTAATTTCTTTTAATTTCAAGCTAACTTCCTTTAATAATTCCAGTTTTGTTCCTTCCCATTCGACAAGGGCTCTGCCGGATTTTTCATACCATTTTCCAGGGTATGCCCTTTCCTTGTCCATGGTGTATTTCAAACCGAGTCTTTTAAGGGCTCTTTCAATTTCGGAAATGGTAGGTTCTGCTACGGCATATTCCATTGAAACCTTACGGCCTTCGGAAAGACTCAAATTCTTATCTAGATATTGTGGCCATATTGTAATCATTTTCTCACCTTTTTTCTAATGTTTTGAATAATAGTTCCATCATGTCAGGAACTGTGTAAGTATCTGGGTAAATGTGGGAAACGCCATATTTTTCAAGGACCTTTGCTGTAATCGGGCCAATGCAGACGGTTAAAAGATTGTCATTCAAAAGATCTGCAAGCTCTGATTTGTCTTTGCCTATTTCAAAGAAGTTTTCAACAGTAAGGGGACTTGTAAACGTAATCGCATCTATTTTGCCGCTTCCAATCTTTTCAATCAGTTGCCTGACTGCATCTTCATCCATAGGAAACAATGACTTGTAGGCTTCGGCAAGAATGACTTCGTTTCCAAGCTTTTCAAGCTCCTGAGGCAGAATTGGCCTTGCGGATGCTGTTCTTGGAATTCCGATGGTTTTGCCTGTAATCTTTTGATTTTTAAACTCTTCAATCAATCCTTCAGCAGTAAACTCTTCAGGCATCAAATCAACTTCAAGACCCTGTTTTTCAGCCAGTTTCCCGGTCTTGTTTCCGATGACCGCCAACTTGCATTCAAGAGTTTTCAAAAAGTCGGGGTAAAACTTGTTTAGGGAAACGATTGTGGTCGGGGATGTGAAAATAATCCAGTCAAGATCATCCTTTCTTGCGACAAGATTTTTAAGGGATTCGGTGTTGACCGGCTCCAAATCAAGAGTCGGCGCAAGAATTGCCTCCCCTCCCAACTTTTCAACAATTTCACAAGCCTTTTTCGCCCTATCCTTTGGCCTTGTTATTGCAACAACGGGTTTTGACATTTTACATTACCTTCATTAATTTATTGTACGGTAAAATCATACCAACTTACCGGTACATATTATGATTTATAATAATTAATTTTTTGATTTAACTATTAATTATAGTTTTTTCAAAAATGGGTCATGTCGGAAAAATTATGATTCTTCAACTTCTACATGTTGAGGTAGTTCAGGAGCATGATATTAGTGATGGGTTAATTTGTATTCAAATTAAATTCCTTTGTTTTG
Source organism: uncultured Methanobrevibacter sp. (assembly GCA_900318035.1). Lineage (GTDB taxonomy): Archaea > Methanobacteriota > Methanobacteria > Methanobacteriales > Methanobacteriaceae > Methanocatella. The sequence goes on along the minus strand of ONJC01000012.1, from coordinate 57,384 downwards.
TTTCTAAACAGGAACAGATGTCTGTTTTAAACAAAATCTTGCTAATATTATGGTATTCATTAAATGGAGACTATTTTTTTCTAGTTCATAATATTTTTTTTAAAATTTTCATGTTGATTTCATTGCTTTATATTGTTTTGAATTGGAATTTTTAGGGGTCCATGATAATCTATTACCCCATATTGTTGCGAATGTTAACAAATATATATTATAATAACCAATTTAAAACTAGGTGATATTATGAGCAATGTACTGGTGGCATATTTTTCAGCAAGCGGAGTAACTAAAAGCGTAGCTGAAAAAATAGCCGGCGAAAACGGATATGACATTTTTGAAATCGTGCCGGAGGAAATTTACACTACTGCAGATTTGGATTATATGGACAAAAACTCAAGATCAACAATTGAAATGAATGACAAGTCATTCAGACCGCCAATTAAGCAGACCTGTGATGTTTCATCATACGATACTGTTGCAATCGGATTTCCGGTATGGTGGTATACCGCACCAACAATCATCAACACGTTCATAGAAAGCGTTGATTTGGTCGGCAAAAGAATTAAGGTATTCTGCACATCAGGAGGCTCAGGAGTCGACAAATGTGTAAGCGACCTTCAAAACACATATCCTGAACTCGATTTTGCAAAGGGAATGAGATTTACAGGAAATGTTTCAAAAGCAAAACAGTGGATTGAGGAGTAGTTAATATGACAAAAAAAGTAGTTGTAATCAGTTCATCACCAAGAATCGGCGGTAATTCCGATACCATGTGTGATGAATTTGTAAAGGGAGCCCTTGACGGGGACAATGCAGTTGTAAAATATAATCTTGAAGAGATTAGGTTTCATGCATGCAAAGCATGCTATAAATGCAAAACACCTGAAAAGAAATGTTTCCAGGAAGACGGACTTGCAGAAGTTCTCGATAAGATGATGGAAGCTGATGTAATCGTATATGCAACACCTGTTTACTATTATTCAATGTGCGGAACCCTCAAAAGATTCTTTGACAGGTGCTATCCTATATTCAGGGATTTGGAAAACAAGGATTATTACATCATTACTGCAGCCGGCGCAAAAAACGGCAATGTTTTAACTGGAATCAGAGATTTCATCAGTTTTTCAAAAAACCCAACAGAAAAGGCAGTATTTTCAGCATTCGGTGATGTCAAATCCCAACCGGATTTGCTAAAAGAAGTGTATGATGCAGGTTTTCACTGCTAAAAAATGAATTTAGGAAAGAAATTAATCTTTCCTATCCTTTAAAAGGATTTGAACTGTCGTAGGTCTTATTTCCAACAGTCAGTTTGAAGTTTCCGTAATCAATTTTACCTGAAACGGCCAGACTTGACACAGTACTGTCGCCGGTTAATGTCCAGGTTGACCCTTCACCAACACTAATGGTAGTGTTTCCGGTAGAGTTTACCGCACCTTTAAAGTCTGTATTTTTCATTGTCCAGTTAAGGGAGCTTATGGCATCGACAATGACATTGCCATCTATTTTTTCATTATTTGTGTTCAGTTCAGCCACTCCTCCATTGGATCCGGTTGTTCCCCATTGGTTTTGACCTGCAATTTCTAAAAATGTTCCGCTTCCGAAGTTCAGCTCGGTATTGTCCAGGTTAATGACACAGGCAGTGTTTGTTACATGAAACATCGGAGCAGTTTTGTAAACTGAAGAATTGGAAGCTATTGAAAGCTTTGAATCTTTAGCAGTAAATAGGGATGTTCCGACATTGGCGTCTCCGCTCATGCTTTGATAAATGAATACGCCACCTAAATCAACGTAAGCGTCACCATCTTTTCTGTTACCCTCAGCGTAACCGGTAAGGTCTGAATTTGTCACTCCGATTGAGTTTTTACCTTCAATACATGCAATCTGAGATACATAGGATGTTCCTTTGGTGTTTTCAAGAGTAATGTTTCCTGTTGAGTATACTAAAGGTGATCCTCTGCCGCTGGTTTTGCTTACTCCTGTGTTGATTTCGGAGTTTTTAACATGAACTTGACCTTCGCCACGGTCTGTTGCAAGAGCAGCACAGCTTTGTCCGTCGGTGTTGATAATCACATTTTCAGCGGTAATCTTACCGTTATATGTTGCATCAAGTCCTCTGGACTTATCTGAGTGTGTTGTGATTTTCACGTTTTTAATGGTTGCTTCGGTTGTTCCGGAAACTGTATCCTGACCAGGCTGGCCGCCACCGTTTCCCCCAGGAGCAGGTCCACCTTCACCGGAACCTTCTCCGGATGGCATTTCAGGTGGTTGTCCTCCGTTTCCGCTTCCGTTTCCAGTAGCTTCAGGCATTTCAGGTGGTTGTCCTCCGTTTCCGCTTCCGTTTCCGGTTGCTTCAGGCGGTTCACCTCCTGCACCTCCCTGTGAGGAATTGCTTGAGGAAGCATTGGCATTGGTTACAAAAATACCGTTTGATCCTTTGGAATTGGTGTTGATTTCAACATTGCTTATATCCAAAGTACCGTTGGTGTTTACAAGAACTGCAGAATTCACTCCGTAAAAGTCCGCATCGTCTCCACTGGTTTGTGTATCTCCTGTCTTGTTGATTTGTCCGTTTGCTATTTTGAAAGCCCCTCCATTTTTAACTAAAAGGGCATTAACGTCTGAAGATTCTGAGTGGATAAATACATTGTTTTTATCTAATTTCTCTCCATCAACAACAAGATTTGATGAGTCCTCAAGAGCACTTGCATCAATGCTTATTGATGAACCGCTATTTGTACCTGTGTTTGTCAGTGCAAACACTCCTATGCAGGCAACGGCTATTATAGCTATTGCTGCAATAATAAGTTTTCGATTCATAAAAGTAATAACTCGTATGTTATATTTAAAATTTGTCACATTTTTTTTAAAAACTTCTCCTAAATCCAGTTAATTTGAACTGATTGTTATGTGGGTCATATTCAGAGAATAATTGATTCTGAAAATTTCATCTTCTATTTTCATAATTATGATTTTGTGCCTTTTCGCACTTCAAAAAATTATTTTTTAAATGATGTTCAATTAAAATAATGTAGATTTCATTAAAATGCTGTGAGTCGACCATAACCTTTGTTTGTATAATCTGCACTAGATACTGGAGGGATGGGGAAATAATTATGGCAAGGAAGAGAAAATTGAATAACCCCTATGATTTTGCTTTTGGAGTTATGTATAATGAGTATCCAAAGGAATTTCACGAAGAACTTAACATTCCGGGCATTTTTAAAAGAAAATCAAATGTTAAGGTTCGACTTAAAGACGGGAGGAGGCTTGAAATGGATGCGTCATATGTGGTTGATCCTGATTTAAAAGTATTGTTTGAACCTGCGGTTGTGGACTTGGAACATCAATCAACACCTGTTGACATGCCTAAAATCAAAATAATCGGCGATTATAACATTCAGCAGATTGCCGATGAAAGATTGCCTCCATTAAATGTGATTGCATCTCATTTGAATGAAGAAAAATCCATCAGAGAATTTGAAAGAACACCAACTTCCACTACAAAACTGATGTTTTTAAATCTTGGCAGGCAGGATAACAAAAAAAGATTAAATACTGTCAGCAATATAATTAAAAATCATGAAGAGCATTTAACCATTGGCAATGCTTTAAATTTGGGAATAATTGTATTGTTCGCTCCAAGAGATAGTGCATGTGAAATAACAAGGCAAATAGTTGAATTATACAATAAAATTAAAAATAAGCCTAAAAAACTTGAGTATACATTATATTCAGTTATTTGCACTATGATTGATGCATATTTTGATGATGATGAAGAATTTAAGGAGTTGATTGATATGATAAATAATGAAACAGGCGAAGATGTTGTGGGAAGATTTGAAACAGAGATAATATCTCAGAATAAACTGATTGAATTAGGAGAAAAACTTGATGTTATGTCCGCTGAGAAGGATGCTGCGGATGCTGAAAATGTTCGGCTTAAGGCTGAGAAGGATGCTTTGGATAATCGGATTACTCAGCTTCAGGATACAATTAAAGAATTGGAGAACCAATTAAGACTAAAGTAAAATACAGGAATTTATTTGAAAAAGAATTTGATGAGTTGATTGACATGATAAATAATGAAACGGCTGAAGATGTTGTTGGAAGATTTGAAACGGAAATTATTTTACAAAATAAGCTCATTGAATTGGAAAATGAATTTGCTGCTGTAAAAGCTACCAACAATCATATTAAGGCTGAGAATTAGTTTTGGATGCCGTGAATGCTCAGCTTAAGGCTAAAACGAGGGCTTTGGATTCTAAGCTTAAATCTATAATTAAAGAATTTGGAAGTTAATAATACAAAAATAACATCGCGAATTTCGGCTATGAAGTACTAGTTTCTTGTGAAAATCATTTTCTCAATGTTAATATGTTTTTCAAATCAGCAGTATTCATTTCTGTGATGAATGTTTCACCGTTTCCAACGGTTAGTTTGGCAAGCTCTTCTTTATTTTGTATCATTTCATTAATTTTTTCCTCAAATGTGCCTTTTGTAATGAATCGGTAAACCATCACATTTTCCTTTTGGCCTATTCTGTATGCACGGTCTGTTGCCTGATTTTCAACTGCCGGATTCCACCATAAATCATAGTGAATGACATTTTGTGCTGCCGTGAGGTTCAAACCTGTTCCTCCTGCCTTAAGGGATATGATGAAGATTTTGTTTTGTTTTCTATTCTGGAACTTTTTAATCATTTCATCCCTTTTTTTACGTGTAAGCGATCCTTGTAAAAACAGAACTTCTTCATTAAATCTTTCTTCAATTAATTTTTGCATTATTTCGCCCATTTTTACATATTGGGTAAATATCAGTACTTTTTCGTCTGATTGAAGAATATTTTCCAGAGTGTTCATCAGTATCTCCATTTTTCCGGATTCGTTGATGCTTATATTTTTGCTTTTGGTAAACTGTGATGGATGGTTGCAGATCTGTTTTAGTGAGTTTATCATTTTTAAAACCAATCCTTTTCGTTTTATTCCATCATTTTCCTCAACTTCCATCATGGATGCATCCACTGTTTCTTTATAAAGTGCAATCTGTTCTTTAGTTAGGTTACAGTAGATATCATTGATGATTTTATCTGGCAGGTCTTTAATAATGTTTTTATCATTTTTAAGACGTCTTAATATAAATGGTTTTGTAATCTGCTTGAAGTTATCCAGAGTGTCCTGATTTTTTTCCCTTTCAATTGGAATGATATAATTTTTCCTGAAGTTCTTAAGACTTGAAAGATATCCTTTGTTTGTAAAATCAAAGATGCTCCAATATTCAGACATTCTGTTTTCAACCGGAGTTCCGGACATTGCAATTTTGTGTCGTGCATTGATTGATTTAATGGCTTTTGTCTGTTTTGTATTGGGATTTTTAATGTTTTGTGCCTCATCAACAACGCATAAAAACCATTTCTGCTTTTTGAATTTGTTGATATCGCTTCTGATTACTCCATATGAGGTTAAATAGACATCGTATTTTTTCTTTGTAAATCGTCTGGCAGTTCCGTGGAAGATATATGACGTTAAATCTGGTGTGAATTTTCGGATTTCTTCTTGCCAGTTTGTAAGTAGGCTTGTCGGTGCTATAACCAACACATGCTCTTTTTCGAGATAGCCTTCCTGTTTCAGGTATTGGATTGCGGTTAAAACCTGCAGGGTTTTTCCAAGCCCCATATCATCCGCCAGGATACTTCCGAATCCTGCATTAATGTTTTGAACCAGCCATGAGTAACCTGTCTCCTGATAGTTCCTTAATTCGGCTTTTATATTGTCCGGAACATTAATGTCATTTACTTTTGTGATATTTTCAATCAGTTCATCGAAGTTTCCTTCAATTTCAACATCCCTGTCAAGGATTTCTCCACTCAGAATTCCTTTTAAAAGTTCATGTTTGTTTAACTTTTCAGGAAGCTTGTCAATCTGTTTTATCAGTGATTTCACTTCTCTCTCATCAAGCATTACGTATTCATTAGCTATTTTAACAAGGCCTTTTGATTTTTCTGCAATATGTCTGAATTCCTCTGGTGTGCACGTTGTGTTTCCGATTGCCACTTTCCAGTCGAACTTTGTCAAATCCTTGAATGTTATGTATTTATCTTCATTTTGTGTTTGTGTTATGTCCAATTTTAATTTTGGTTTGAAGATTTTTTGAAGGCATTTCGGTAGAATAATTTTAAGGCCCATTACTTCAAATAATGGTAAAGTATTTAAAAAGAAATTAGTAAAGTCGTCTAAATTCAGCTCAAGATTTTCATTAAAATTAAGTGTCCTGTTGAATTTAGGGTAAATTTCATTGATGACATATATGTCTTTCATTAAATTTGTTTTTAAAAGCTTATCTGTGGTTTTGTTAATGACCTCACCAATACTTTCAAGCTCATAATTTACTTTAACATCAACATTAAATCCATTTAAAGACTCTTCAACATGCAAATACAAATCATAATCCCTGGAATTAATCTGAAACTTTGAAAGCCACTGATTAATTGATTCGGGTGTTGAAATTTCATTTTTAAACTTTTGAGGATTGAAAAAGAACAGTTTAAAAACTTTTTCATCATAATTTTTCTTAATTGACTGTGCAACACCATGTTTCAGGTATTTCTCATCAAATCCCTTTACGAATAAGCTGACTGCAGTTATGATCTGGTCTTTTTTTGAAATTCTCTGATTTTTGAACGTTATCAAATCATCGGGACATGAAGCAGTTAAAATATCAATGCTTTTTGAAATTGCCCCGTCAAAAATTGCAGGAATCCATCTGATATGATAAGTGTTTCCCGATTTAAACAATTCAGGAACCAGTGAATGATTTTTAATCAGCTCTAAAGTGAACTGATAAACTAAATTTAAAAATTGAATGTCATTGTTGAATTTGGAGATATTGCTTTCGATTATTTCAGTGAAAAACCCAAAGAGTGTGCTTTCACTTTTGTCTTTGCCGAAAGGTGTGTTTTTTTGTGAGATTATTTTGGAGATTTTATAGTTGTTGTTGATGTTTAGGGAAAATGTCTCCCACTGGTTAGGCATGCCCCACCTTTCAAGAAAAATGCTTTCAAGCCAGTCATCATATTCCTCTTCAGAACCATTAAAGGCAGCATGTTCATAATCAAGGCGAGTATAGTATTCATAATAGCTGCCATAACCAAAACGTGAATAGTTCATGACTCTTTTTTTGAGATATCTTTCACGGGATTTGTAGATGTTGTCAAGTATTGACTTAAAGTTTTTTGCATAAAAAACGGGATTGTCCTCCAGAAGCTCAAAAATCTGTAAGTGGAGATTTGGAATTTTTGAAAAGTCAAGTTCACTTTCTATTTCGCTGTCTTCATGGTCAAATAGTTCTGAAATATCTTCAATGTTTTCCTCTTCAATTTCAAAATTCAGCACGTCCAGCAAATCAAGACCCTGAAGCTTAAAAATCAAAAAAGGATCCCTGTCGATTTCAAGGGTAATCATATAAACCAGGCCTGCAATATGCTTGCAGATCGGTGCGTAATCAGGACAGTTGCATGATGTTTTCAAATCTAGGTGGGATGTGGGGAAAACATCAACGCCTTCATTTTTAATCAATTGATAAAGTTCTGTAGGTAGTTTACGGTTTAAAAGGACGGATGTGATTTGTGGATTTTCATAAACGGTTTTGATTATTGTGTTCTTTTCGCTTTGGGTGAAATGTTTAAATTCAACACTTACATTATAATAGCTCTGATAATTGCCTCTGACCTTGGCAAGGGCGAGATTGTCATTGATTAAAATATCATAGACTCTGCCCGTGTTTGCATAGGTTTTTCCACGGCCGATTCGGTTAGTATAATAGACTCCCTTAAGGGCGTTTAACCATTTTTCACCCCACCATGTTTTTGTAATTTCTTTCGATGTCATTTTAATGTTTCACCAAGTTTAAATTTTCAATATCGGTTCCGGATTTTTCCTGAAAAATTTTCAGGTCATTTCGAGAATGGCTCTGAATTGAAAATCTGTTTGTTTTTCTAAGTCTTTTTTTTCTTCATATCTCCCAAGGTAAATACAGTCAAAGTTAAAAACCGCAAATCCGTATTTTTAACAATATGTTCTCCGTTTGTTTCATCTTTTTTAAAGCATCGTGATATTTCTTTTTTCCTATTGTTAATTCATAAATCATTCTTTTATTTTAGTTATTATTTAGTTTATCTTATAAAGTTATAACTTTAACTTATTTGATGCAAAAATTGTTTTCAGTTGTAAAATTGTTCTATTCATTAATTAAATTACTAAATCATTGATTATACTTAAATTCCTCTGAACGCGCATTTTGTCGTGTTCACCAAATTCTCCATTTTCAAGTAAAAAGTAAACATATTCTCGATAGTAATATGCTATTTCATACCATGCATCATCATCCCAGTAAATCTGGTCATTGAATATGTCCATAATGTCATTTAAAAGTTTAAATGCCAGCTCATATTCATTTTGCTGGATTAAAAGTGGAATGTCTTTTTTGACGAATTTTTTAAGGGGTGTTCTCATATTGTGGAGTTTGTAAAAACCCATTTCCTTTCCCCCATTTCTCAAAATACTTTTTAGTTTTTTCTCATAGGCTTTTGAATCAATCAGTGATTCGCTTTTAAACTGTTTGATGAAATTGTATTTGAGTTTCGGATTTTTTTTGAATTCTTTTTTCAGGAATTTCTTAAGTTTTGTATCTGAAATCACTTTCAAATCATCACTGACATCCAAGTCACTGATTTTGTCTGCTTCAGTAACATTTGTGAAGTCTTCAAGGATTTCCGGAAATTCCTCTAAAAAATACAAAAGCCCAGCCTCATGTGTGCAGGATGACTTTTTAGCACAGCTGCAAGACATGTCAAACAGTAAGTTGTCTTGAATTATAAGTTCAACACTGAATTTTGATTTGACGGTTGCTCTAAATGTGTAGCCGTCGTAGTTGATGTTTTCAATATTGTTTTTGTATTTGATTGCCTGATTTAAGGTTTTTTCGTTGAAATTGTTTTTCCAGCAGTTCATTTTAATCCCATTTATTAGATATTTGTGGAGTATATATTAAAATCTTTTAATTATTGGAAATCAAAAATAGCAAATATTTTGTGGCGGAGGTTGAGTGATTTTTAATTTTTAGATAGCATTTTATAATAGATTTTCACAAATCATTAACCATGAACAGTTATGCATTTTCCGTTGACCTTGGGGGAACAACAACAAACTTCTCGGTTTTTCGCTCACATGAAGTAATAACAGTATGGACGGTTAAAACACCTGAAAACAATATCATTGACATGATTGAACGAGAAATCAACACTAAAATTTCCCAGATGAACTTGAAAAGCAGTGATTTTAAGGCAGTTGTGGTGGGCATAGCAGGCATTGTAAAAGACGGCATTGTGGGCAAAACCATTAATCTGAATTTGCCTGAATGTGATTTTGCTGGGGTTTTGCAGACCAGAATTGGCATAAAAGTGATTGTTTTAAATGATGTGAATCTGCAGGCCATCGGCGAGGCTATAAACTGGAATAACTTGTTTCTGGTAACAATCGGAACGGGAATTGGCGCAGGTCTTGTAATAAACGGGCAGTTGGTGGAAGGCCATAACGGCGCCGCAGGCGAAATAGGATTCATATCTCTTGACTCAACAACGACTGAGCAAAACGCCTCAGCTAACGGGCTTGTAAAAACTGTGAAGGACTATTTAAAATCAAATGACGAGTATTCTTCACTGAGGGATTTTGAAAATTTCACGGCGAAAGATATTTTCACTCAGGCAAAACTTGGAGATGAAGTGGCCTTAAAGATAATCGGCGATACATATTTCAAATTCGGAAAGCTGCTTGGTGTAATCTGCAGTGCCTTTGATCCTGAAGTCATTATAATTTCAGGTGGTGTTTCAAATGCGGGAGATATGCTTCTGGATATAATTAAAAAGGGCTTTAATGAGGTTGCATTTAAAAAAACTGAAATTCAAATATCTCAATTGAAAGAAAAAGCAGCGGTTTTAGGAGCTATGAAAATTGTTGATGATTTGCCTTAATTAATTTTGGTAAAGTAATTATACTTATTTTAGTAAAGTATTATTTTAGTAAAGTAATTATACTTATTTTAGTAAAGTAATTATACTTATTTTAGTAAAGTAATTATACTTATTTTAGTAAAGTAATTATACTTATTTTGGTAAAGTTAATATTTAAACAATTTTTTTATTGGATTTAAATAATATTATGTTATATGTGATGGTTTTTTTGAAGTAAATTTTACATAATGGATGCAATTTTCCTAATTGGAATCAATTTAAAGAAATTTCAATGTATATTTTTAATAGTAATATACGTTTTGTTAATATAGGATGTAAATTATTAATGTCCTAGATTAAAGTGTAATCTACTTTTGGAAATTATTGTTATTAATGCAAAATTGTATTAATGTTTAAAAATAAACTTTAATTGACACTTTAGTGTCATATTAATTTGTATTTCATACATTTTAAGAACTTCTTTAAAATTGGAGATTTTGGGAAATTATTTTCCCATAATCTTTAATTTAATTTTTACCTAAAATTTCTTTAAGGACATATTTGTCATCATCATCAAAGAATTTAAACAGATAAATGGCTGCAAAATAGATTATTATTCCAACTGGAAGGGCCACCCACATATTCAAGTTTAAGAAGTATAATGCGATTCCTAAGACAGCAGATCCGGCTATTATTTTTAAGATGTCATAATATAGCTTTTTGTTGGGTCTGTGGCCTAATTTATAAATTACATATGACTGTAAGATTACAATGAGTGCATCACTTAATACTGTAGTGATTGCGGCACCGTTATAGGATAAGTATGGAATCATAAATAAGTTTAAAACAATATTGAAAACTGCAGCTATGCCGTATATTTTTGTTACGGCCACTTCTTTATGAGATGCATTTAGTAATGAACTTGTTGCACCACTAATGAATAATAAGCATACGGTCCAAATTAAGATGGATAAAACAGGTGATGCAGCATCATATTTGTTTCCATAAATTAAGTGTATTATATCGTTTGAGTAAAATACTGTTGCAACAGCTATTGGGATAATTGCAAGCATCAGGTATTTGATTGATTTTTCAAAACTTATTAAAAGTAGTGATTCATCATTTTTGAAAAATTTACTCATTACTGGAAATATTACTGCAGTATAAACTGAGTAAAATAATGTTAAAATTGAAATTAATTTATATGTTGCATTGTATATTCCTGAGGCATAATTCCCTACTATGTTGGTAAGCATAACTATGTCTATGGAGTAATATATGGTGTATAATAAGCCAATGATTGCAAAAGGTAGTGATAATCGTGTAATTTCTTTACAAAATGCTAAATCTAGCTCAAATTTAGGTTTGGTAACATATTTTTTCAGAGCATAATAGGCATAACCTAATGCAATGGCATTTGCTAATATGTAAGAAATTGCAATTCCAATGATGTCAAAATTGCCGAATATTGTAATCAGAATGAATATTAATAAAATGACATGTAATAAAGTATTTTCGATTCCTTGATATTTTCCTTCTTCAAATGCTTGAAATGATCCATTTAATAAATAGGTTAATGTTTTTAAAATCATTTCTATAGTGAATAATAATGTTACAGTAAGTGTGAGTTCATCAGTTTTCATTAATATCAAAATAATTAATGTTAAAATCATTGTACCCACACCAAAAATGCATTTCAGAGGTATTGCATTACCTAAATATTTTGGTGCGGAATCATAATCTGTAGCGATATGTCGAACAATATGAGTATTTAGTCCTAAATCAGTAGTAACCATTAAAATAGAAGTTAAAGAAGTAGCAAATCCAAAAATACCATATTTAGTAACTCCAAGATATCTGGCCATTAACACAGTCCAAATAAAGGCGCATACACTGGCCACTATCTGTGATATAAATAACCAACTCATATTTTTGAATATTGTTTGTACTCGACTCATAAACTCACGATTTTTTAATTTATATCTAATACTTATTACATTAGTATGTTAAATATTTAAGTAAAAAATAATATATTAATATTTAATAAATATTTGAAATTTTTTTATTAATTTATATGGAGTTAACCAATGTTAAATGATAAAGTTATTTTAATCACTGGGGGAACTGGTTCTTTTGGAAAAAAATTCACTAAACGTGTTTTAGAACAGTTTAATCCTAAAAAAATTATTATTTACTCAAGAGATGAGTATAAACAATATTTGATGCAAAGACAATTTGGAGAATATAAAAAAGTTATGCGTTACTTTATTGGTGATGTAAGAGATAAAGAAAGATTTGCAAGAGCATGTGATGGTGTTGATATCATTGTTCATGCAGCTGCTCTTAAACAAGTTCCAGCTTGTGAATATAATCCTTTAGAAGCTATTAAAACTAATATTGATGGTGCAAGAAACATTGTTGATGTGGCAATTGATAAAGATGTTGAAAAAGTTGTTGCATTGTCAACTGATAAGGCAGTAAATCCAGTAAATCTTTATGGTGCTACAAAGATGGTTTCAGATAAGTTATTCATTGCAGCTAATGCGTATGTTGGAGCTAAAAACACTCAATTTTCTGTAGTTAGATATGGAAATGTTAGTGGAAGTAGAGGTTCTGTAATACCTTTCTTTAAAACATTAATTGATGAAGGAGCAACAAAATTACCAATTACAGATATGAGGATGACTCGTTTCTGGATTACTCTTGATGAAGCGGTAGATCTTGTAATCAAAGCCATTGATGAAGCTAGAGGAGGAGAATTATTTATTCATAAATGTCCTTCATTTAAAGTAACTGATTTGGCAAAAGCAATGCTTCCAGATTGTGAACTTGAAGATGTTGGAATTAGGCCTGGTGAAAAACTCCATGAAGTAATGATTACTGCTGAAGATTCAAGATCAGCTTATGAATATGATGATTATTATATTATTTATCCCGAACTTGAATGGTGGGATAATCTTGAAATTGACGGTGGAAAAAAGGTTGAAGACAGGTTCCGTTATGCATCAGACAATAACCCTGAATGGTTAAGTGTTGAAGAAATTCGTGAAGCTTTAAAATATATAGATATTGTTTATTGAGGATAACATGCCTATTTTAGAATCGGACAACTTTTATTTGAGAAATATTTCTCTTGAAGATTGTAACGAAAATTATTTGGGATGGATGAATGATTCTGAAATTAATCAATATTTAGAGTCACGTTTTACAACTCATACTATTGATTCATTAAAAAATTTTGTAACTTCAATGAACTCTAGTGAAAATAATATTCTTTTTGCCATTATTGATAAAGAATCAGATAAACACATTGGTAATATTAAATTGGGGGGTATTCATCCAGTTCATAAATATGCGGATATAGGTTTGGTTATTGGAGATAAAAATTATTGGGGTCGAGGAATTGCTACCAATGCAATTAGTTTAGTTTGCAAATATGCATTTGATGAATTAAATTTAAGAAAAGTTTTCGCTGGAGTTTATGAGAATAACATTGGCTCTATAAAAGCATTTAAAAAATGCGGATTTAAAAAAGCATATATTAAAAAAGATACTTATTTTTTCAATGGGGATTTTATTGATGCATTTGTTTTTGAGTTATATAATAAAAATTTAGTTGATTAATATGATTTATACAATGATTCAAGCAAGGATGGGGTCTTCAAGACTTCCTGGAAAAGTTATGAAAGAAGTTGTTGGCAAACCTCTTTTGGAACATATAATAAATAGACTTAGTTTTTGTAAATATGTTGATAAAATTATTGTAATAACTAGTAATGAGTCTGAAAATGAACCGATTGTTAATCTTTGTGAAAGATTAAATATTGATTGTTTTTCCGGAGATGAAAATGATGTTTTAGATAGGTATTATAAAGCAGCGGTTAAATTTAATTTAAATGAACAGGATAGTATTGTTCGAATCACTGCAGATTGTCCATTAATTGATCCTATTATTGTTGATGAAGTCATTGAAAAACATTTGGAAAATGATTATGACTACACTACAAATACATTGATTCGGACATTTCCAGATGGTTTGGATTGTGAAGTATTTAAATTGTCTATTTTAAATGAGATGTGGAATAAAGCAACATTAAAATCTGAAAGAGAACATGTTACATTATTCATAAAAAACAATCCTGAAAATTATAAATTAGGCAATTTTGCCCAAGATAGAGATTTATCTAATTTTAGATGGACTGTTGATGAAAAAGAAGATTTTATTTTAATTAAAAAGATTTATGAGTGTTTATATGATGATGAAAAAATATTTTTAATGGATGATATTTTTAAGTTATTAGATGATAATCCTTCTTTATTGAAAATAAATGATATGTATGAACAAAATGAAGGTTTAAAGAAATCTTTAGAAAATGATGAAATCCTCAGGTAATAAAATGTTAATAAATAATTTTAAAAATTCAGATTATGAAATTTCTAAATTTGGTTTAGGTACAGTTCAATTTGGATTGGATTATGGGTTTACAAAAAGAAAAACTCAAGATGAAGTTGATGATATTCTCAAAACTGCAGTTGATAATGAGCTAACGTTAATCGATACTGCACGTGAATATGGTGATAGTGAAGATAAAATTGGATGTTTCATGGAAAACTATAAGAATAATTTTGTTGTTGCTACGAAATTACGTTTAATTGAGGATTTAAATAATTTAAATTATAGTAAAATAAAATTTGATGTTTATAGCTCGGTAGATGAATCTTTAGAAAAACTTAAATTAAATAAAATTCCTATTTTACAATTACATCAAACAATTGAAGAAATATATAAGAATGAGGATTTTTGGGATGTAATAAATCAATTAAAAGAAGATAATTTAATTGATTTATTTGGTGTTTCAGTATATGAATTGCCTGAAACAGAATTTATTATGGAAAATCATGGAAATTCAGTTGATTTTTTCCAAATTCCATATAATATTTTTGATAGGCGTTTTGACGATATACAAGAGCAGTTAGATGAAAATAACATTGGTTTAGTAAGCAGGTCTACTTTTTTAAAAGGAATTATTCCATGCGAAATTGATGATGTTCCTAAAGGTTTGGAAGAAATCAAACCATTTAAAGAAGAATTACAACGATTGGCTGATGAATGTGATGTTAGTGTACCTGAGTTAGCCAGTGTTTTTGTTTATTATAATAATTTTATTAATTCAACCATTCTTGGAGTAGATTCTCCAGAAGAATTGGAATCAAATATCAAAAGCATTGACAGATTTGATAAAAATCTTTTGAAAAATATTGATTTTGATAGTTTAAGGATAAATGATGATTATTTGATTGATCCTAGGAAATGGGATAATTTTTGATTGGTGATAAAATGGCAAACTATGAAAAAAGTAATGACTTGTTGAAAAGAGCAATTGAAGTAACCCCTTTAGGTGCTCAAACTTACAGTAAATCATATAGATATTATTGTCAAGGAGATTCTCCTGCATTTATTGAAAGGGGTGAAGGTTGTTATTTATATGATGTTGATGGAAATAAATTCATTGATTTTGTATGTGCATTAGGTCCGATTACAATTGGATATAACATTGAAGAAGTAAATAATGCCATTAAAGAACAACTTGAAAAAGGAATTTCCTTTTCACTTCAAGCTGAAGTAGAAGTCGAATTAGCTGAAAAAATTATTGATATTATTCCTTGTGCTGAAATGGTCAGATTTGTTAAAAATGGCGGTGATGCAACTACTTCCGCAATAAGACTAGCAAGAGCATTCACTGAAAGAGATTTAGTAGCATTATCAGGATATCATGGAATGCATGATTGGTCCATTGGTTCAACAGAAAACAACAAAGGGATTCCAAAGGATGTTTCAAATTTAACAAAAACATTTGAATATAATAATATTGAATCATTAAAAGAACTTTTTGAAGAGTATCCTAATCAAATTGCTGCTGTTATTTTAGAACCAATTCAAGCTAATGGTCCTAAAGATGATTTTTTACAAAAAGTTAAAGATTTAACTCATGAAAATGGAGCTATATTAATTTTTGATGAAGTTGTATCTGGTTTTAGATATGCATTAGGTGGAGCTTCAGAGTTATATGATGTTGTTCCGGATATGGCTGCATTTGGAAAAGGTATGGGTAATGGATTGCCAATTTCTGCTGTTGCCGGTAAAAAAGAAATAATGAAACAAATTGAAGAGGGTATTTTTGTTTCCACAACATTTGGTGGTGAAGCATTGTCTATGGCTGGCTCAATTGCTGCATTAAAAATTTTAGAGAAACCTGGTTCTTATGAACATATTTGGAAATTGGGAACTATGTTAAAAGAAGGGCTGGAACTCCTTATTAAAAATTATGAATTAGAAGATGTAATTTTGGTTAGTGGCCTTCCACCTCATTGTGGTGTTGAATTTGAAGATGTTGGAAGTTTGGATTATTTGGATATTAATTCAATTTTCTCTCAAGCAATGATTCACAATGGCATAATAACCGTTGGAATTAATAACATTAACTTATCTCACACAGAAGAAGAAATCGAAGCTTATTTGGCTGCGGCTGAAGAAGCAATGATTAATATTAAAAAAGCAATTGAACAAGATTCTACTGAAGGCATTTTAATAGGTAAAAAAGTGGATCCTGTTTTCAAACGTAATATCGTTGAAGAAAATTAATTGGGGTGTTTTTTATTTCTAAATTTTTACCATATGGAAAACAAACAATTGATGATGAAGATATTGAAGAAGTTGTGAAAACTTTAAAATCTCCTCTAATTACTCAAGGTCCTAAAATTGAAGAATTTGAAAAAGACATTGCTAAGTATTGCGGTGCTAAATATGCTGTAGCATTTAATTCTGGAACCTCTGCCTTACATGGAGCATATTTCGCTTTAGGCATTGGAAAAGGGGATGAGGTCATAACCACTCCAAATACTTTTGTTGCAACTTCAAATGCTGCCCTATATTTGGGGGCAGATGTTAAATTTAGTGATGTGGAAAGTAAGACTGGGAATTTGGATGTGTCTAAAATTGAAATTAGTGATAAGACTAAATTAATTTCTCCAGTTCACTATTCAGGTCAACCTGTTGATTTGAAAGAATTTTCAGAAATTGCCGAAGAAAATGATGTAAAATTATTTGAAGATGGAGCCCATGCATTAGGCGCAAAATATAATGGCAAAAAAATAGGTTCGTTAACTTATTCAGAAATGGCCATGTTCAGTTTCCATCCAGTAAAACACATTACAACCGGTGAAGGGGGGATAATTGTTACTAACAATGAAGAATATTATGAACGTTTACAATTATTCCGATCACACGGAATAACTAAAAATAATTTGGTTAATGAGCCTCATGGTGACTGGTACTATGAAATGCAGTATTTAGGTTTCAATTATCGTATAACAGATATTCAATGTGCTTTAGGTGTTTCCCAATTAAAAAAATTAGATTCATTTGTCAAATCTAGAAGAAAAATAGCTAAAACTTATGATGAAATATTTGAGGATAATCCTTACTTTGATGTCACTGTTGAAAAGGAAAATAGACAGTCTGCTTATCATTTATATCCAATTCTCTTAAAAGATAAATTTGTAAATCATAAAAAAGAGATATTTGCAAAATTAAGACAAGAGGGAATTGGTGTTCAAGTTCATTACATTCCAGTTTATAAACAACCATATTATCAAAATTTAGGATTTGGCAATGAATTATGTCCTATTTGTGAAGAGTTTTATAAAAAAGAAATTAGTATTCCTATGTATCCTACTTTAACTGATGAGGATACTGATTTTGTTAAAGATAAACTTTATAAAGTAATTTCAGAATTTGATTAATATGGAAGTTGTTATTCTAACTGAAGGCGGAAAGGATTATGGATATGGTCATGTAGCTAGATGTAGCTCTATCCATCAAGCTTTTGAACATTACAATATTTCCCCAAAGTTCATTGTAAATGGTGATGAATCAATAAAATCTATTGTTCAGGATATGAATGTAGAAATTATTGATTGGTTATATGATTCTTTTAATGCAGAAATTGTTCTTATTGATTCTTATTTAGCAGATTTGACATTTTATGAAGAAATTTCTAAAAACTCATTATTGGGTGTTTATGTTGATGATAATAATCGTTTAGATTATCCTAAGGGCATTGTAATTAATGGAACATTAGATACTTCTGATATGGGTTATTTAGAAAGAGATGATATAACTTATTTGATAGGAAATGAATTTATCCCTTTGAGAAAGGACTTTTGGGATATTCAAAAATTAAAAATCAATGATTCAATTGAAAATATTTTAATTACAATGGGGGGCAATGATTTAAGAAATCTAACTCCAAAAATATTGGAATTGTTAAATGATAATTTTCCTAAAGTTAATAAGAAAGTCATAATCGCAGATAGTTTTAAAAACACTAAAGAGATAGAATCCTTAAAAAATGAATATGTTGAGTTAATTTATTCTCCAAATTCTGTTGAAATTATTAATGCAATGAGTTCTGTCGATTTAGCTATTTCAGCCAGTGGTCAAACATTATATGAACTTGCTTGTATTGGTGTTCCAACAATAGCTATTGGCATTATTGATAATCAGAAAAATAATATTAAAAATTTGGTTAATCAAGGTTTTATTGAATATGCAGGCTGTTGGAATGATGATAATCTTTTAGAAAATATTTTAGGTAGGATAAATTATTTAAAAGATAAAAATATTCGGTTTGATAAAAGATTATTGGGTATTCAGGCTGTAAATGGTAAAGGGTCTTTGAATATTGTTAAAAATATTCTAAAAGAGTTTTATAAAAATAATTCAACATTCAGGTCCATTCAGAAAGAGGATTGTTTAAAAATATTTGAAATTGCAAATGATGATGAAGTTCGTAAAAGTTCATTCAATTCAGAAAAAATTCTTCTAGAAGACCATAAAAATTGGTTTAAAAATATTTTAAATGACGATTCAGTTAAATTTTATGTTTTAGAGTATGAAGACGATTTGATAGGCCAATTAAGATTGGATTTTGATGAAAAATACCCGGTTATCAGTATCAGTTTAAATAAAAAATATAGAGGTCTAGGTTTGTCGAAAATATTGTTGTCTAAAGGATTGGAATTAATTGACGGCAGAGTAATTGCATATATTAAAAAAGAAAATATTCGTTCAATTTCATTTTTTAAATCGATGGGATTTAAAAAAGAATGTGAGGTTGTGATTAAAAATTGCGTTGCATTAAAATTTATAAAAGGGTAATATTATGGGATTTAAAATTGGTGAAAAAGAAATAGGTGATGAAAAGCCTACATTTATTATTGCAGAACTCTCTGCAAATCACATGAATGATTTTGATATTGCTGTTAAAACAATTGAAGCTATGGCGGAAGCTGGAGCAGATGCAGTTAAATTCCAAACTTTCACTCCAGATACCATTACTATTGATTGCGATAATGAATATTTCCAGATTAAACAAGGAACTGTATGGGACGGACAGGTTCTTCATGAGTTGTATGAAGATGCATACATGCCATGGGATTGGCAACCCAAACTCAAAAAGATTGCGGAAAATTTAGGTTTAATCGTATTTTCTTCACCTTTTGATAAAACTTCTGTTGATTTCTTAGAGGATATGGATGTGCCTGCATACAAAATTGCATCTTTTGAGATAACTGATATTCCATTAATAGAATATGTTGCATCAAAAGGAAAACCAATCATAATTTCAACAGGTATTGCATCTTTTGAAGATATTGAACTTGCTGTAAAAACTTGTTTAGATGCAGGCAATAATGAAATAGCCCTTTTAAAATGCACTTCATCTTATCCTGCACCCTTGGAAGAAATTAATTTGAATACCATTCCAGACCTTAAAGAAAAATTCAATGTTGTTGTTGGTTTATCAGATCACACTTTGGGCGGTGAAGTTTCAACTGCATCTATTGCTTTGGGATCCGATATAATTGAAAAACATTTTATTTTGGACAGGGATATGGGGGGTCCGGATTCTGAATTTTCAATGGAACCTGATGAATTCAAACAGATGGTGGATTCAATTAGAAATGTTGAAAAAGCATTGGGAAAAGTTAGTTATGAATTATCTGATAAGATGAAATCAAATCGAGAATTTTCAAGATCATTATTTGTAGTTGAAGGTATTAAAAAAGGTGAAATTGTAACTGAAGATAATGTTCGTTCAATCAGACCTGGTTTTGGATTACATCCAAAATATTTAAAGAAAATAATTGGTAAAAAAGTTAATAAAAATTTAGAAAAAGGAATGCCTTTTAATTTATCATTCATTGATTAGAAATTAAATCTAAATTTTTTTCTTTTATTATTTTTAACAATTCTTTTTGAGCATTTTGAATATATTTATCACTTATTTTTCCATCATATACATAAATTTTACTTTTCTCAAAATTGTATAATGCAGTTGAGACAATAGAACAAACAACGGTTGGATTAATGTTAATTAGGGTTAATATTTCTACAGGAAAGTTTTTATCTATAATTTTCATATTAGGAAATATTTTTTCAGAATTTTTCATATCTCTTGGGTGAGGTTTTATTAGTATTTGATAATCACTAAATTTTTCGATTATTTCATTATATATTTTTATTTCTTCTTCTTCGGTTATGGTTGTCAAACTACCTTCCGCTAATGGTTCGGTTAATAAAAGAGCAGTTTTTTTATTAAAATCAATTCCTTCAATATTAACATTAAATATTTCTAAAATTTTTGTTTGGTCTTCATTAGTTAAATTATCCCATAACTGTTTAATATCAATTATTCTAACCTTATCTTTAATTAATGGATTATCATGTTTATTTGTCAAATAAACGGTTTTAACATTTTTATGAGTACCATAACATTCACAATTATTTAAAATATAAATTCCACAAATGTGTAGGAAAAAATCAATAATTGGATTAATTTTATGAGGTTCACATATTTCTGCAGTATAATTTTCTATTCCATCTTCAATAATATTTGAATTTTCATTTTCAAATAGAATATATGAAAATGGGGTTTGTGCATGCCCATATGCTTCAACATCACAATTAAATGTTTTAATAAACAGTAAAATTCTAAGTTTTAAATAACCATAGAAATATCTGAAAAATCCAATAATATTTTCGTAAATTCCAGAAATTGAATTTAATTCAGCGAATTTTTTTCCCTTAAAGAGTACTGGAGGCATTTGAATATGTTTTACATTTTTCGATACTTCTTTTGGAAACCATGCAGTAAATATATAAATGTCCTCTTCATTATATCCTTTTATTAATAAATATAAGAAAAAAGAATACACTGTTGTTACTAAACATATATTTTTTTTATTTTTAGACATCTAATCTCCTTCTGTAGTCAAATTTAAAATTCCGTAGTGTAGTGAACTATTTATAATTATATGATATGATTCTTTTTTAATATTCTCCAAAGTCAATTTCTTCTGGGGCTTCATTGAATCTTGATTCTTCAGGTGGCAATTCCATATAATTGCCATAATCCATTTTCAATATTTTATCATAATTATTTGGAATGTTCACTTCAATATCTTCAAATTTAGCTTTTTTAAGAGGTAACCAATCGCTTTTAAAAGATATTGGCATTAAGAATTCGGATGGAAAATCACATACTTCTTCACAGTCATCATATTGGTATTTTGTAAAGCACTTAACACATCTTTTCTTAATGCTGAACGGTGAAATTGGAAGTATTTTAATAATGTAATAAATTGTTTGCTGAATTATCTTTTTAAGTGTGGATTCGTTTTCAAATTTAATTATTGAATAAGAGGTTAACATGTTTAGTGTAAAACATCTCCATTTATGGATGAACTTTTTAATGTTGTTAGTTGGAATATTATCTAAAATAAAGATGTCCAGAAAGATATTTGGTGTGTAATCAACCTGATCTCCCCACCATTCTTTGAATAAGGTATTTTTTAGTGTTATTCTCCCCCAAGTATAATGATATGTTTCTTCATTTAAAACATTGAAGAATCTGTATTTTATATCAATGTCCTTTTCTAAAAGGTTATTTAATTTTTCAAAGTCTTCCCTAAACATGATTACATCAATATCATCATCCCAAGGTATAAATCCATGATGTCTTATGGTTCCAAGTAAACTCCCCGCATACATAAAATAGGTTAAATCGTGTTCTTCGCAAATTTCAATGAAGTATTTGAAAAGTTTCATTTCAACTTGCTGTAAGTGTTTCAATGTGTCATCATCATATCTTTTTGATTTAATCATGTTAATTTTCCTCTATTTTTTAATCTGCTGATTAAATAGTGTCGATTAAATTGTAATAAATTATAGTTATTGGAAATTTTTAAATATTTCTTTTTTTAAATTATAGTTTATATAAATTAATATAAATTTTTTTTTAATATATTAGGAAGTCATTTTATGTTAAATTTCACTGTTGGTCCTGTAATGAGTAGTGAGTCTGTTAGAAAAATAGGCGGTGAACAGACTCCATATTTTAGAAATGATGAATTTTCTAAGGTAATGTTTGAAAATGAAGAGTTGATGAAAGAGTTCGTTTATGCAGATGAGGATTCAAGAGCAGTATTTATCACTGGGTCTGGAACTGCAGCTATGGAAGCAACCGTAATGAATGTTTTAAACCAAAATGACAAGGTTTTGATTGTTAATGGTGGCGGATTCGGCCAGAGATTCGTTGATTTATGTAATCTTCATGAAATTCCAAACGATGAAATACGACTTGATTTTGGCCAGAACATCACTCAAGAAATTTTAGATGAATATTCAAACAAAAACTACACTGCCTTTTTGGTAAACATCTGTGAAACCAGTTCCTGTGTCTATTATGATTTGGATTTGATTTCCAAATTCTGCAAGGAAAATAATATTTTTCTCATTGTCGATGCAATCAGCTCATTTTTGGCAAATCCATTAAATATGGTTGAACAAAACATTGATGTTGTCATTACCGGTTCACAAAAGGCATTGGCCTGCCCTCCAGGTGTTTCAATCATTGTTTTGGGGCCAAATGCATTAGAAAAGGTTGAAAATTCCAAATCTAAATCAATGTATTTTGATTTAAAGGACATGCTGAAGAATGGTGAGAGGGGCCAAACTCCATTCACTCCGGCTGTAACAATTTTATTACAGATTAATCAAAGATTAAAGGAAATCAAAAGTCAGGGCGGAGTTGAAGCTGAAATTAAAAGAATTTCAACATTGGCAAATGATTTTAGGGAGAAAATCAAGGATTTGCCTTTGGAAGTTAAATGTGATTGTTTGGGAAATTCTGTTACTGGTGTCTATTGCATTGATTCCAATGCGGAGGATATTGTCAATGCGTTAAAATTTGATTATAACATTTGGATCAATCCAAACGGTGGTGAAATCGGAAATAAAATGTTTAGGGTTGGCCACATTGGGGACTTAACCCTTGAAGATAATGATAAATTAATTGAAGCATTTAAAGATTTAGAAAAAAGAGGAATATTAAAATGATTAAGGTAATTACATATGGAACATATGATCTGTTCCATTATGGACACCAAAGACTTTTAGAGAGAGCAAAAGAATTGGGTGATTATCTGATTGTGGGAGTCACTGCAGATGATTTTGACAAACAGCGCGGTAAAATCAACGTAAAGCAGTCATTAATGGAAAGAATTGAATCCGTAAGGGCAACAGGCCTTGCTGACGAAATTATCATTGAAGAATATGAAGGCCAAAAGATTGATGATATAAAAAGATATGAAGTTGATATTTTCACAGTCGGTTCTGATTGGGTAGGACACTTCGATTATCTAAAGGAATTCTGTGATGTTGTTTATCTGGAAAGAACTGAAGGAGTTTCAAGCTCAGACATCAGATCTAAAAACAGAAGTGTTAATCTGGGGCTTGTTGGTGAAGGAAACATTCTAAAAAAGTTTTTCGATGAATCCAAATTTGTAAACGGTATTGAAGTAAGTGCCATTCTTGCAGATAATGAGGAAGAAAGGAAATGTTATGAAAATGAGAATTTGACATTAGCGAAAGACTATGATGAATTATTGAATCTCGTTGATGCAGTTTATATCATTTCACATCCTTCAAAACATTACGCACAAATTAAAAACGCTCTAAATAAAGGAAAACATGTATTGTGTGAGTCTCCATTTGCTTTAACTGAAAAAGAATGCATTGAACTTGAAGAATTGGCTTTAAATGATGATTTGATTTTAATGGATTCCATCAAGACTGCCTATTCAACAGCATATAACCGATTGTTATTGTTGCTTAAAGGTGGAAATATTGGGGATGTTTATTCAATTGATGCTACATGTACCAGTTTAAGGGAATATGATGATAACTCATGGAACAGTATCACAGCATGGGCGCCAACAGCACTCCTGCCGATTTTTCAAATCTTAGGGGTTGATTATAAAGATAAAACAATCAATTCATTGCTTTTGGAAGGTAAAGATAATTTTGATTTATTCACAAAAATAGATTTTCAATATGAAAATGCAGTTGCTTCAATCAAGGTTGCAAACAGTGTCAAATCAGAAGGAGAATTGATTATTTCAGGTTCTGAAGGCTATGCATATGTTCCTGCTCCATGGTGGAAAACAGATTACTTCGAGTTAAGATATGAAAACCAGGAAGACAATAAGAAGTATTTCTACCAGCTGGACGGTGAAGGAATAAGATACATGCTTGTAGCATTTGCAAAATCAATAGAACTGGGGAAAAATAATGCTTATATAGATTTTGAAGTTTCAAAAGCAATTTGTAGGATTATGGAAGACTTTGAAAATAATGACTTGAACATTATTAAAAAATACTGATGGCGATAAAATGGGTAATGAAGATACTCTCCAACATATTAAGGATGTTGAACTTTTAATATTAAAGGATTTCATTGATATCTGTGATGAAAATAACATTGATTATTACTTGTTTTTCGGAACCGAGATTGGTGCTGTAAGACATCAGGGATTTATACCATGGGATGATGATATTGACATAATGATGTTTAGAGAGGATTATGAGAAATTTTTAAAAGTAATGGAAGAAAAAAACAGTGAAAAATACACTGTTTTTGATATAAGGTATGATGAACATTATTTCTTCCAATTTGGTCGTTTATCTTTGAATGGAACTTATTGGGCCGAATATTGGGACAGTCAAGTTCCTTTTAAATTAGGTATTCATTTGGATTTGTTTATTCTGGATAAGGTTCCGGATAATAAATTTAAACGATTTTTATATATGAGAAGATGTTTGGTCTTATGTAAATTATGTTCAATTTCTTCAATAAAAATAGAACAATATTCAAATCTAGTAAAGACTGTTACACATTTACTACACTTTATTTTTAACAAAATCGGTTTGACACCTAAATATTATCAAAAGAAAATGTTAAAGCTATTTAGGAAGTATGAAAATCAGGATTGCAAATATTACGCTGATTTGACAATGAATGAGCAACCTTATTTTAAAATTGAGGATTTAAAGCCTGCAAAATTAGTAAAATTTGAAGATATTTATGCAAAGATTCCAAATAATCAGGAAGCTACTTTAGGTCAAATTTTTGGTGATTATATGCAACTTCCGCCAGAAGAAGAACGTGTTCCTCATATTTTAAATGAAATAGACTTTGGTAAATATTAATCAAAATAGTTTCATGCTTATGTTGTATCAAATCCTAACCTATTTATTATCCCAACTACAAAAATAGTTTACATAATTAAATAGGAAAATGGAAATTATGGCAGATAAAAATGAATGGGGCAGTAACCTGTCATTCATCCTTGCAATGATCGGTTCTGCCGTTGGACTTGGAAACATTTGGAGATATCCTTATGTGCTTTACTCTAATGGTGGGGGAGCATTCTACATCCCTTATATTGTGGCAATTCTTTTGATGGGAATTCCATTTTTGATTTTGGAGTATGGCGTTGGATATAATTTTAAGTCTTCTTTTCCAAAGGCGATTAGAAAGATTCACTCCAATTGGGAATTTTTAGGCTGGCTTTTGCCGGTTGCTGTTTTTATGATTATGATTTATTACTCAGCTATTCTGGGCTGGGATGGAATTTACATGATTTTGAGTTTCACAAAGGGTTGGGGTGCAAATCCTGATACATTCTTTGCAACAACTCTTCTCCAGTCAAGTGATTCCATATCCGGGCTGTTGCATTTTGTTCCAATCATTGCAGTTGCAATGCTTGTCGGTTGGGTAATCATTTGGCTTATATCTCACAAGGACCTTGAAGAGGGTCTTGGTAAGGTTTCAAAAGTTTTAGTGCCTGCACTGTTTGTAATTATGGTTATTATTGTTGCGGTCTCTTTGACTTTGCCTGGTGCTTCAATAGGTCTTGCGGAGCTTTTCAACCCGGACTGGTCACTTCTGAGCCATTTTGAAATATGGATGGCTGCATTCGGACAGATTATATTTTCCCTGAGTTTGGGAATGTCAATAGCTTTCACATATGCAAGCTATACAAGAGACGATGCGGATTTGATTACAAATACAATATCAATCGCTCTTGCTAACTCCCTTTTTGAAAATTTCGCCGCTTTGGGTGTATTTTCAATTTTAGGTTACATGTCAATGCAGTCAGGAACTGCAGTATCTGAACTTGTAACCCAAGGAACAGGACTTGTATTTGTGGCATATCCGACAGTGTTCAATGTACTGGGCCAATGGGCTTACGTCTTGGGACCTCTGTTCTTTTTAACAGTTTATCTTGCAGGTCTTACAAGCATATTGTCAACAATTGAGCCTTTGTCCTTTTCAATTCAAAATAAGTTTGCATATTCAAGGTCAAAGGCAATGACAATACTGATTATTTTCGGTGCGGCTGTTTCCATGATTTATGCAACCGCCTATGGCGGATCAGTACTTGGATTTGTGGATACGTTCATCAACCAGATTGCTCTTCTGTTTGGTGTTATTCTTGAATGTATTGTATTTGCATGGGTATTTAATGCAGAAAAACTCATTGGCTTTTTAAATTCCCGAAGTAAAACAATCAAATTGGGAAAATGGTGGCTTGTAATTGTCAAATATATTCTTCCAATATTCATATCAATTATATGGATTGGAGGATTGATTGATGTATTCAAAACCCAAACATTTGACCAATGTGTATTCACGATTATTGTTGCGATAATTCTTGTGGTTGCAACCGTCGTATTTACAGTTCTCCCGGCCAAAAACCCTGACTGGGATGATGTTGAAGAAAGAGTATAGGCGTTATGGTTAATCCATAACATTTCTATTTTTTTAGCTGATAAGTTTATTCATGAAATTTTTTTCGTTGTTCTTTTTTTCAAGATGAATGGTGATTGTTCCGTTTGAATCCTCATGAATAATCTCCTCATAGTCGGCTGTGTTTATGGAAGGCTCACTGGATTCTGTATAGTAAACTCCCATCATAAGGCCCAGAACACATAACAGGAATATGAGAAGTATTGCGGTATTTTTCATGTTCATGATTAAATATTATTTTTTGTAATATATAAACTAAATAGAAAACTATTTTAACACCTTATGTTCAAACAATAAATGAAAGCTTTAAGAGGTGAGAATATGAAAAGCTTTATTTTAGTCCTTTTAGGGATTATTGTAGCATTGCTGGTTGTCGGTGGTGCTGTAGCATATTCTTTCATGAACCAATCAGGTGTTAATATGGATGAAAAAGATTCTAATATAATGGAAAATATAAAGGATAAAGCAAGTAGTGTCGCATCTTTGGAAGGTTCCCAGTCAGATGGCGGGGACATTGTAAGCGAAATTATCAAGTCCAACGGCCAGAACGGCGAAGGACAATACCGTGAAGTCACTTATGGTGATGGAGGCTTCAGGCAGTTCGATGTGGATTCAGGTGAACTGATAGGTTCATCCTACAAATCCGATCAGGAAAATCTCCCAAGCCTGGAATGATAGAATGATTTTTAAAGAGTTATTGGAATATTTCAATATCCGGGCTTCATTTCCGGATTACCTTCTCGAACAGACCTTCAACAAGGTTTTTCTTGACGGGGAAATATCACGCATCGGAAACAATTATAAGATATCGGTTACAACAAGGCAGAATGTTACTCATAATATGTTTATCAAACCTGCCGAGGCATATCCGGTTACAATCTTATCTGAGCTTCCGAACGGCTCACTGAACGGGATGAAATTCGGTTTGACTCCCGATGATGTGGCCTACATTAACAAATTATAACTCTTTTTATTTTTTTTAACATTAACGACTGTTTTCTATTTTTAATATAAAAAGTAATATGGGCCAAAGAGGTTGTATTAAATTGGGGTATGGGTGTTTGGGTATATAAAGAAAAAAAGTGGTTTAATATGCGTCTGCATACAATAAACCGATAGCTCTGTATAAAAACAGCAGTACAAATGGCACTCCGATAAAAATGCCTATGAAAACACCGATATATGGAATCAATCCAATTAGTCCGATGACAACTGCCAATGCCAATGCTATTATATAAATTACAATCAGTGTAACTATAATCTTTATCAGGCCGACCTTTGACATGTCTTTTAGTATTTCCCTGAATCTCAGACCTTCGGTCCCGCTTCCGAATTTTGCAAATCTGACCAGTCCTGTAAATGACATCAATGAAAATATGATAAATAGGATAATTGCAACAATTAAAGTAACGGTTAACGAATTGGTAAATGTGTTCATTATTGGTTTTGGGACTGTCCCAATTATTGCGGTCAAATTGTTTGCATCATTAGCTATAGCGTCAATGCTGATATATACGATTTTAGTGAATGAGGAAATCAGTCCGGTTGCGGAAGCGACAATTATGACAATGACTGTGGGTATAATGAAATAGATTATATCTAAAATCAATGCTTTAATGCCTATGACAAATTGTTTTACATAATCAAAATCCGGAAGTGTATTCTCGCCGTCGGTTCCGCTTTTAATGACCTCAACCGAGTAGCCTAAAACTACAAATAACACGATTAAAGTCACAAGGCTTAAAATGATGGATAAAGTATCATTCTTAACGCCATATGATGGGAGAATTGTTGATAAGCTCATTAGAATGATTAAAGCACAGAATAATAAAAATTTTCGAGTATCGCTGATAGGAAATTTAATTGCATCCATTATAATTTCACGTAAATTCATATTTATCACTACTTAACTGCTTGACAGATATATATTTTTAGATAATAGTATTTAAAATTTAAAGTATGCCTATAATATTTAACTAATTTAAGCAATTTTGCATTTTATTCACTAGAATTGCCATAATATTAAATATGTGAATCATATAAATATTATTAATATAGAGGCATCATATGAACAAAAAAATAGTTACATTAGTTCTTGTAATATTAATTTCCTTTTGTCTTTTAAGTATTGTCGTGGCAGACAACGTCACTCATGACCATAACAATAAAACAACAGATCATGACAAGACAGTCGATAAAGACAAAAAAGTCGATAAAAATAAAAAAACTACGGATAAGAACAAGACAACGGATAAAAACAAAACCCACAAACCCACGGGGAACTATATTTTAGCTATGGGAAGTGGAAATGACATCCCGTTTAGCGATGGGTTTAGGGGTTTTATGATTGATTCTTCAAAACCGCCTGCAAAATCAGGAGATGAATTCAAACGTGCCTCCACATCACTGGCAGGCAATTCAAATGAACTGAAGCTGAAAATAATTGAAAACTTCTTGGGCGGTTCAACAGACAGGATTGAATCAGAAATAGACAAGTCTGTAAAAAACAACTCATCTGATAACGATGAACCGTATAGGATCTCACACGAATCAATAGGAGACCATGAAGTCGTTAGAATAAACAACCATACTGAGGCGGTTTTTGATTTTGAAGTTTTAACATCCGTGTCCGGCAACGTATCGGATTATTTTGCATATAAAGCATCATTCAGAACAATCAATGTAAATCAAAATTTAACCAATGTGACAAATACAACAAACGTTACCAATCCAACCAACATTACAAATATAACTCAGCCAATCGGCAATGGAACAAACTCCACATTCCTGAAGAATTTATATGATTATTTGCTTTTCCTGGCCAATGCACTCTATGGGGCCTGGAAACCTATTCTCGCCACATTACTAAACGGCTTTCTAATGATTGTCAATGCTCTTGAAGAAATGGTGAAGCTGTTTGAAAACTTCCTGATGGACCTTCACTCCTTGATGGAGGCTCTTGGAAAACTTTTAAAGATGCTTGAATCGTTATGGAAACAACTTGATGGGCTTTTAAAGTTATTGGCCATGATAATGAATCTCATTCAACAGCTTTTAGACTTGATTGACTACATATTGAATTTAATTGCAGAGCTTATCGCTGCACTTATTGCACTTTTACAGGCACTTTTAGAATTGCTGTATAGCTTAATACAGTTCCTTATAGATTTAATCAATCAGATCATAGCCTTAATTCAGGCGATTTTAGAATTCTTGAAATCAGTCGGCAGTTTCTTGATTAATGTGATTGAAAGTGCAGTAATTATAATAGGTGCATTTGTGATTATTACAATTGGAGCATTTGTTTACAACAGAATAAGATAATTTTCATCTTATCTCTTCTTTTTTGTTATTTTCACTTGAATTTCATCTGCTTGATATATATCCTATTTTTCAGTTAACTTTCATATTCACTATCGGTGATGTTAATGTAAAATTCAGTTAATATAATAAACTGGTTTGAAGAATGTGTCTGAATTATCAGCCGTTCCTTCGCCATAATCAATTCAAAAATCTTGGTAAAATTTAGCTTGGAATCGGTAACATTAACTTAATTTTATATAATATATAATTCAAAAATTATAATATACTAATTTAATAATTTTGTTGATATCATGGAGAAAAAAGAGTTAATTAACGGTGGAAAAGTAAAAAGCGTATTCACTACCGATAACGAAGATCAGGTCATAATCGAGTTTAGAGATGACATGACTGCAGGTGACGGAGAAAGAAAAGAAGTCATGAACAACAAAGGGGCATACAATGCCGTAATCTCTACTAAAATATTTAGGGTTTTAGAGGAAAACGGTGTTGAAACCCAGCTGATTGACCTCCCGCAACCAAATGTCATGCTTGCAAAAAAGCTTGAAATGATTCCAATCGAAGTTATTGTAAGAAATATTGCTACCGGTAGTTTGGTTCGCAAATATCCAATTGCAGACGGTACCAAATTGGAACCTCCAATTGTTCAAATGGATTTCAAGGCCGATGAGTATCACGATCCTATGTTGAATGATTCAATCATTAAGGCATTGGGCATTGCAACACAGGAGGAAATAGATATCCTCACAGAAAAGGCATTGAAAATCAATGAGGTTTTAACAGAATTCTTTGCAGATGCCGGAATCATACTTGTTGATTTCAAGGTTGAGTTCGGTAAGGACAAGGACGGAAACATTCTTCTGGGCGATGAGATTTCCCCTGACGGATGCAGATTATGGGACAGCGAAACATTGGATATGTTGGACAAGGAATTATTTAGAAAAGGAAAAGACAACGAAGTTATGGATGCTTATGTAGAAGTATATAACAGAATTATTCCGGATGATGAAAAGGTGATTTAGATGTTATTTGATATTGAAGTAAAGATTTCCCTTAAAAGTGGTATGTTAAACCCTGAAGCTACAACAATCGAAAGATCTCTCGAATTGCTGGGCTACGAAGTTAAAAACGTAAAAACTGTTGAAACCATCAAATTCCAAATGGAAGGTGAAGACAGGGAAGCAATCAGGGAAAATGTAGTTGACATGTGCGAAAGATTACTCTGTAATCCTGTAATTCATGATTATAAAATCAATGTCATTCCACAGAACATGGCTTGTGGTAAATAGGAGCGATTCAAATGAAAATTGGTGTAATCAGATTTCCGGGAACCAACTGTGACAGGGACGTTGCACAGGCCATTGAACTGGCCGGCCTCACTCCTGAATATATTTGGTGGAGTGAAGAAAACCTCACAGACTATGACGGCATTGTCATTCCTGGAGGATTTTCATATGGTGATTACCTGAGGGCAGGCGCAATGGCTTCCATCACTCCTGTAATTGATGGAATTAAGGAATTGGTTAAAGAGGAAAAACCTGTTTTAGGAATCTGTAATGGAGCACAGATTTTAGGTGAAATAGGTCTTGTCCCTGGAATTTTCATCACAAACGAATATCCTAAATTCAACTGCGAATGGGTGGATTTGAAGGTTGGAACTTCAAGAACTCCATTTACAAAGGCATTTGAAAAAGGCCAGACAATACAGCTTCCTATTGCACATGCCGAAGGAAGATTCTACACAGAGGACATTGACCTTTTAAAAGACCAGGACCAAATCGTATTGCAGTTTGAAGGCAAAAACCCTAACGGTTCAATGGAAGCAATCACAAGCGTATGTGATGAGTCAGGACTTGTCTGCGCAATGATGCCTCACCCTGAAAGAGCCTGTGAAGAACTGTTCGGCTCCGATGACGGTTTGAACTTCTTTAAAGGATTCTTATAAAAGTGATTTAAATGGTAGTTTATTTGATTGGTGCAGGTCCTGGGGATGCTGATTTAATAACATTAAAAGCAGTTAAAGCCCTAAACAAGGCAGATGTGGTTTTATACGATTATCTTGCAAACGAAGAGATACTTGCCCATGCACCTGAAAATGCCGAAAGGATTTATGTCGGCAAAAAGGCGGGCGAACATTACAAGACACAGGATGAAATCAACGAGCTGATTATCGAGCAGGCCAAAACTCATGAAAATGTCGTAAGGCTTAAGGGAGGAGATCCATTCGTATTCGGTCGTGGTGGAGAAGAGATATTGGCTTTAATGGAACATGATATCAAATTTGAAGTAATTCCGGGTGTTACCTCAGCAATTGGAGCACCTACCTCTCTCGGACTGCCTGTAACTCACCGGGCTGTTGCAACATCAGTGACTATTGTAACCGGTCATGAAGATCCTACAAAACCTGAAAGTCAGGTTCACTGGGATTATACTGCCGATACATTAATTATTCTGATGGGAATAGGAAATATCAGAGAAAACACTGCTGAAATCATGAAATACCGTTCTCCTGACACACCAGTATGCGCTGTTGAAAGCGGAACAATGCCTGATGAAAACGTGGTGTTCGGAACTTTGGGTGATATTTCCGATAAGAAAATCAACACTCCTGCCATTTTAATAATAGGGGATGTTGTGAAACTTTACAAAGACATTTACAATTATCAAGGTGATTAAATGTGTGGAATTGTAGGTTGTATATTAAAAGATGATGAAGATGTGGCGCCAATCCTTTTTGACTGCATATCAAAATTGGAATACAGGGGATATGACTCAATAGGTCTTGCCACATTCTCAGAAGATAAGATACACATTAAAAAAGATAAAGGTAAAATCATAGAAGTGGACAATAAATTGAATCTCACAGACATGCCCGGCAGTTTTGGAATTGCTCATGTGAGATGGGCAACACACGGGGATCCCTCAAAGATGAATTCTCATCCTCATGTTGATGAGGAAAACACTGTGGCTGTTGTTCACAATGGTATCATTGAAAATTATTTGGAAATTAAGGAAAAATTAACTCTTGAAGGTCATGTATTCAAATCAGAAACAGATACTGAGGTCATTCCCCATCTGATTCAGAAGTTCATGGATGAAAAATTCGACCTTGAACATGCAGTGAGAAAAACAATCGAAGTGATTGAAGGGGCTTATGCGATTGCAGCAATATCAACAAAGGAACCAAATAAAATAGTTGCAACCCGTAAGGATTCTCCTTTGATTGTTGGACTGGGTGAAAACGGATACTATCTTGCATCCGACTCACCGGCTATCCTCAAATATGCCAAAGACATAATATATCCCGAAAAGGGTGAGATAGTCATTGTTGACAGGGAAGGTGTTATTGTTCACGACGAATTCGACAATGTTGTAAACAAGCAAATCGAAACCATTAACTGGACACCTGAAATGGCTGAAAAGGAAGGCTATGAACATTTCATGATTAAGGAAATCAACGAACAGGCCATAGCAGTCACCAACACACTGACCCAAAAGGAAAACATTCAGGAAATCATTGACGAGGTGGGAGACCTGCAGAGAGTATGCTTTGTTGCATGCGGAACATCATATCATGCTTCACTCACTGGAAAATATCTGATAGAATCTCTTGCAGGAATTCCGACAGATGTCATTCTGGCCTCTGAGTTCAAATACTCCGCAAATACCCTGAATGACAAGACACTGGTTGTCTTCATATCACAGTCAGGTGAAACTGCAGATTCTCTCAAGGCACTGGATGTTGCCAATCAGACTTCAAAGACATTGGGAATCGTTAATGTTGCAGGTTCCGCAATAACAAGAAGGGCGGATTATGTGATTCAGACTCAGGCCGGCCCTGAAATTGGAGTTGCCGCAACAAAAACCTATGTGGCTCAGCTGACTTCAATATATATGTTTGCAGCTCTTCTTTCCAAAAACAAGGAACTGCTCAGCGAACTTGACAGGGTTCCTGCATTCATCGATGAGGTATTGGGTCAGGATGATTTCATCAGGGAACTTTCAAAAAGATACAACTATGCCCGTGACTTTTTCTACCTCGGAAGGGGATATTCATATCCGACAGCGCTTGAGGGAGCTTTAAAACTTAAGGAGATTTCCTACATTCATGGTGAAGGCTATGCTGCAGGAGAGCTGAAACATGGTCCTTTGGCATTGATTGATGAGGGAATTCCGGTAGTCGTCATATTGCCTCCTGGAGACAATTACAGAAAAACCATGAGCAATCTGGAAGAGGTCAAATCCCGTGGAGCAAATGTCCTTGCACTTGGTGCTGAGGGTGATGAATCCTTAAAGGCCAAAGCAGATGTTGTTATTCCAATAAATCCTGATGTAAAAGAGATTATTGCGCCGCTGGTATATATTGTACCGCTGCAGCTGATTGCATATTACATCACTCTTGAGAAGGGTCATGACCCTGACAAGCCTAAAAATTTAGCAAAATGTGTTACAGTGGAATAGAATTTCCGCCACATTTTACACCTTTTTTTCTTTTTTTCTTATTCGGCATTTAAATTTGATTTTAACGATTTTGAATTGGTTTTTCATTAAAACAAACTATTTTTTTATTTATTTTTTACAAACCTTTGATTAAATTTTATCATGCCTTTTGAAATAATCTCTCAAATAATTAAAGTTTGCTTAGCTATTATTAATATTAAAAATTCTATTTTCACTTAAATTTTATCTTTTGATAATAATTTGACTTATTTTAATATATTTATACTATTTATAAACTTATTATTGTTTATTTTTTATAAATTAAACTTCTTTATGCTTTTTTTGAAAATCAAAAGCTTTTTATAGAAAAAGTGTAATAAAAGATATTACGAACAAATGTTAAATGGAGTTAACGTTTATGTTTAATAAAAAATTTAAAATATTTTTAATAACTCTGGCATTTATGTTGTCAGTATCTGCAGTTTGTGCTGCTGATGCAAATTCAACTGATGATGTTATTGCCGGGGAAGTTGATGTGGAACCCCCTTCGGGGAGTGAAAATTTATTGTCTGTAAGTGAAAATGCTCAAACGGCTGGTTCAACTGGAAATTATGTGTTAACTAGCGAGTCAAGTTCATATTACAGCGGATCCAATTATACTGTTGTTTTATCAAGGAATAATAATCCGGTGGAAAATGCCTCTGTCAGCTTAAATGTCAATGGCGTCAGCTACACTCAAAATACTGACAGTGAAGGTAAAGTTTCAGTACCTCTTGATTTGAATGCCGGAAATTATGTTGTTTCTGCAACATATGGGGATACTGTTGAAAAATCAAATGTCAAAGTATTGCCTGTTGTTAAAGCCAATGACTTAACCAAATATTATTCCAATTCCAAACAGTACTCCGCCAAATTCTATAACACTAACGGAACACTTTTAAAAAATACAAATGTGAAGTTTGTCCTGAATAACAAGACTTATACACAAAAGACAAATAAGAAAGGTGTTGCCAGTTTAAGTGTAAATCTTAAGGCCGGAGAATATACTGTATATGCAATCCATCCTAACGGATATGAAATTTCTAATAAAATTATCATTAAACCTACAGTAAGTGCTTCTGATGTAACCAAGCATTTCCTAAGTTCCAGGGTTTTCACAGCCAAATTTTTGGATGCTGACGGAAAAGCCTTATCCAAAAGATACATTAAGTTCAAGGCTCACGGAACTACTTTTAATGTTAGGACAAATTCAAAAGGAGTAGCTAAGATTTCAATCATATCTGATCCGTCCACTTTCAAGATAACTGCTGTCAATACTCAAACAGGTGAAAAGTTAACAAAGACCATTAAGATTTTGCCTACTATGACAGCTAAGAAAATGACTGTATTTTCAGATGCGACTTCCAAATTCAAGGTTACCCTTTACAAGGACGAAAAGCTGGTTAAGGATGCTAAGGTATATGTTTACATTAATGGTGTAAAAAAGACAGCCAAAACCAATTCAAAAGGTGTGGCCAGTGTAAAATTCAAATTGTCAAAAGGAGCTTACACATTCTCATCCTATGATCCATACACCCAGTCATACATAAAAACAAAAATCACTGTCCTTAGTCCTACTATCAAGGCAAGTGATGTTACTGGAGCTGAAAACAAAACTTCAGTGTTCACAGCAACCCTGTTGAATGCTGACGGCAGCCTTGCAAAAAATACCAACATGGAAATTACTCTAAAAGGAGTAACAAAAACAGTTAAAACCAATAATTATGGAGCTGCCAGCATTAACTTCAAGCTTGATGCAGGCAAATATGCTGTAACCTGTAAGGATCCTCGTAATGGTTATACAATTACAAAAACCGTTAATGTAGTTAAATCCAATGTTGGAAAGGAATATAATCAGTATGGTGTTTCAGAAGACGGTTATTCACTTTTAGTTGTCGGTAGAGCTTCTGCTCCTGGTGAAATGAGTAAATACGGTTACACATTCTATACAACAGAATTTGAAAGAACCTGTCCTTACTGTGGAAGTCATGACCTGTACTGGAGCATATTCTTCGCAGGCTCCGAATATAGTGATTACGGAGTTTTCCCACCAACTGGTAATAAGGAAAACGGTGGTGCTGAAGGTATTATCATCTGTGCAGACTGTGACTGTGACTGGTCAGTATTCGGCCATAATCATGGTGAAGGTATAGCTGATTTAACTGTAGTTACACCAACAAAAGCATGTTCTAAAGATCTTGCATATCAATTATTAAGCGGAAAATATGTAGCATCATAATTTTCCCATTTTAACTTTTTTTAATCTTTTTTTCATTTCAAGAATTCTGTTTGTTGAGTTATTTTTTTCATCCTGTTTTTCCGTGTAGCTGATTTCAGGCTCAACGATGTAGTAGGCTTCGGCAGATGTTGTTGATGGAATGTTCATTTTTGCCAGATTTCGCTCAACGCGCCTTTTAAGTTTCTCATCATCCATTTCCTGGCCAAGAAATATAGGTGTTTTCACGGCTGATGAAATTTTGGTGTTGTGTCTTGCCTCATGGCGCTCTTCAGTTCTTCTCTCTAAAATAACATCGCTTTTGTCATTCAGATTAGGGTCTCTGAACGGAATTCCGACATCTGACAGGGCTATTCTTATCTCATCGTTTTTTGGAAGTGATGTATCAAGCATAAGAGGATTCGGGCTTGCCAGTGTTCCGCCCTGTTTTCTTCCGAAAATCGGTCCGAGTCCAATATAGAAATCTGCATCTATAAAACCTGCTCTGATTGGTGCTGCTGAGGTGTAGGTTGCAACAATTCCGTCATCCTTAATCAGGCGTCTGAACTGTTTGAAAAATTCAAGTGAAAATAATTCCGGTGCCATGTTCTGACTGAATGGGTCTAAAAATATTGCATCATAACTGTCGCTTTCAAGCTTTTGAACGGTCTGTCTTGCATCTTCAATGAAGACATTGATGTCAATGTTTTCGGGTATTTCGGTGCTTTCCACACTTAAGGCAGCATAGTCCTGTTTGATGAGTTCATCTTCGATGGCTTTTTTGGTGATGTCATGCTCTTTAATAGGGGACGGAACCAGAAGACCGCATGCAAGTGTTGCCTTGGATATTTCGACCATGTCAATTGTCAAATTGGAACCCGCTGAGTTTTTGATGAAATCAGCTATTGCTGCTGAAGTGTTGTATCCGATTCCGGCACAGATATCCAGAATCGCAATATCCTCATCATAGTTGAACTTCATAGGTTTGATAAATTTCTCAAATGACTCACTTATTGCGCCGGTAGATGTATGTAATGTCTCAACTTTATGATTTATTTCTTTTGAATTAATAGAATAAGATCCATCATCTGTTAAAACAAAATAATTATTGTAAGTATCAAAAAAATTAACCCTTTCTTCAATATTTCGACTACTTCTTTCATGACTAAAACATTGATTGACCAAATCAAAAATATCGTCGTTGATTACTCTTGCATTATTTTCGTAACTCATTTTATCTAAACAATATTTTGGATTTCATAGTTTTAATAGGTGATGCAATCGGGAAAGTGTGGGCTTTGTCATTTTTGGTTGATTTTTAATTTTTCAAAAAATCCATTTAAAATACAGATTAAACGGCTTGTTTTTCGTATATGTTTCTTTAAATATTCTTTTTGATAGATTATGTCTGTTTTTTCTCTGTTTTTTTAAATTTGATGAATTGAATATTTAAAATTTTATTTTACAGTGATATGAATTGTCTGTCGGGTTTTGTGCACTTCTTGGAAAATTGAAAATCTGATTCAGGTTAACTGATTTTTAAAGTCTTAAATTCATTCGATTTCATTATTTTCAGTGTGGTTTGTGATAGTTAAAATTCTTTTTTTAGAAATCAAATCGATATGGGCTCATATTTTCATGTTTTTTCCATTAAAATTTAAATTTGATTTTAAGCTTCAATTTTTATGAAAACAGGTTTATATGAATCGTTTTTGATTATTTGAGTTTAAAATGAGCTTTTCCATTTTATTTGAATCTGGTGCCAATGATTTTGACCATAATTGTCTGATTTTTAATCTGATGATTTTTCACTTATTTTTACAAATTCAATCGGATAATGCTTTTTTCATTAATTGGAAAATTCTAAAAGCTTTTCTATTTTCAATTCGTTAATGTCCTTTTTGCTTAAAAATTTTTGTTATTTTAAATAATCAACTATTAAATAATCTTATTCTATTTAAAAAAGGCTTGTTTAATCAGATTTAATCTTATTGGGGCTGATTTGTCTAGATTTGATTTGAATAATGGTGGTGCTGACGGGACAGGTTATGTTTGATTTCGGGTTTTAAGAGGTCATTCGGAGGATTTTTAGCCGTTTAATTTTTCACCTAAAAATGCTTATTTTTCTTATATTTTGTTAATTTTTGGCTAAAATCAAGTAAAAAGATTTATATAGTAGTTTTTAGTTAATACTAACTGACAATCGTGAATATTCATGAGTTTTAACACTAAATTG
This sequence comes from uncultured Methanobrevibacter sp., assembly GCA_900318035.1. Classification (GTDB taxonomy): domain Archaea; phylum Methanobacteriota; class Methanobacteria; order Methanobacteriales; family Methanobacteriaceae; genus Methanocatella. The sequence goes on along the minus strand of ONJC01000012.1, from coordinate 17,920 downwards.
GAGTTAAAAATTTTGTGAAATTTTGATTGTCAAAAAAAAGCGAGATGAAAATATGCATGATAGACGAAATGTTGTTGTAATGTTTTTGCTCATTATGTTATCTTTCGCTATAATATCTGAGGTTTCAGCTGTCAGTGATGCTGAAGCTGATGGGACGGGATCAAATCTGTCAATGAAATCTGCGGATATGGCAAACAAAGATATTGCCGGCGAAAGATTTGGCGATGGAGATATTCAAAATCATGATGATGATTTTGGTTTTGATTTCAAATCCCATGATGAACAAAAATCATTCGATAAAACTCCGGGAGATCCTGGAGACAATAGAAGCAATGAGAATTTGTACAAACACAAAATGGATATAAAACCTGAAGATGATGGGCGTTTGGATAACAATACTGGCTTTGACATGTTTAAGCCTCCAGTAAACGAATCTTTTGATATGAAACATAAATTCGATGAACCTAACGGTTTAATGGACAATAAATCCATTCCTCCCCAAAATGGAGATTTGATGGATGATGTTGTTTCTAAATTGATTGGCATGAATAATATTTCTCCTAATTTCAAAAACAATCAAAAATCCCCTTTAAATGATAAAAATAATAATGAATCAGCTCCGATGGGCCATGGTGATAAGAATTCATCTGACCTGGGCAATGATGACATTAAAAAGAAATCAAAAGTCGTGAAAAAATCTGATAAAAAACATAAAAAAGCCAAAAATACCAAAAAAACATCTAAAAAGGTTAAATACCATAAAAAAGCTAAAAAGGCAAATAAAAATTTAGCTAAAAAATCTATTAAGGAGAGGGCTAAATTATAAACACAAATAACAGGTTAAGTTTTACTTAACCTCCATTTTTCCTTTTTTTCTCCATATTTTTTTTCAATACAATTTGATGGGTTGGCTCTTTTTTGTCATGTCAGGTTTATTTTTAAATTCCCAGATGAGCAAAATTTATATAATTTCTAGCTTAATGTTAATGTAGATATAATTAACACTCTAATTTTTTTTAGAGACTATTTATTTTAGAACTTGATTTTTTTCAACAATTACATTCTTGTAATCAGGTTCACCAATCAAATTATTAAGGTTAAATAATATGTTTGAAATTAAAGCTAAAGATAATATGGGGCGTGTGGGTGTTTTGAAAACAAAACACGGTGATGTTAAAACCCCTGCACTGATGCCTGTCATACATCCTAGAAAACAGGAAATCGATGTTGGCAAATACGGGGCGGACATCGTCATTACCAACGCATACCTCATTTACAAAGATGAAGACTTGAAAAAGGAAGCTGTCGAGAAGGGATTGCATGAGCTGATCCATTTTGACGGCCCTATCATGACAGATTCCGGGTCTTTCCAGCTGTCCGTTTACGGTGATGTTGAAATCACAAACAGGGAAGTCATCGAATTTCAGGAACTGATTAAAACAGACATAGGAACAAGTCTTGACATTCCTACAGCTCCTTTCGTTGACCGTGAAAAGGCTGAAAGCGATTTGGAAATTACTCTTGAACGTGCAAAAGAGGCTGTTGCATATAAAAAAGAGCAGAATATGGAAATGATGCTGAATTCAGTAGTTCAGGGATCAACATTTCTAGACCTCAGAAGACAATGCGCAAGGGAGCTTTCAAAGCTTGATGCGGATTTATATCCGATAGGTGCGGTTGTTCCTCTAATGGAGTCATACCACTACAGGGATCTTGTAGATGTCGTGATGAATTCAATGGCTGAACTTTCAGATACCGTTCCCCGCCATCTTATGGGAGCGGGCCATCCGATGATATTTGCCCTTTGTGTTGCAATGGGATGCGACCTTTTTGACTCAGCGGCATACATATTGTATGCAGATGACGACAGGCTCCTGTCAACAAGAGGAACATATAAGCTTGAAAACCTCCAGGAAATGCCATGTTCATGTGAAGTGTGCACAAAATACACTCCTGATGACTTGAGGGCAATGCCGAAAGAGAAAAGAAGAGATTTGATAGCTCAGCACAACCTGCATGTTTCATTTGCAGAGTTGAGGTTAATCAGACAGGCAATCTATGACGGCAATTTGATGGAACTTGTTGAGGAACGCTGCAGAGCCCACCCGGCACTTCTTGAAGCCGTAAGGCATCTGGGAAACTACTCAAAGGATTTGGAAAAATATGACCCGAGAAGCAAAAAGTCCGCATTTTTCTACACAGGTTCCGAATCACTCTGCAGGAGTGAAGTCCTGAGGCACATGCAGAAGCTTCGTCGCATGCCTAAAAAACGTGATTTGGTAATATTGCCTCCTTCAAGAAAGCCTTACTCTAAATTCGTATCTGGTAAACTCGGCGAATTTTATGTATATGGGGCTCAAAAGGATTTGGACCTCGAAGACACAGACTTCATGGTTTTGGATGTTCCGTTCGGATTGATACCTCTTGAAATCGATGAGGTTTATCCTTTAAGCCAGAATGATGCTCCAAAAACACGTGACGTTGATGCAATAGAGTTTATGGAGGACTTCATCTCTGAATTTGTGGAATACTATGATCAGGTCCTGATTCACTCAAGGGTTGTAAAAAATCTGGAACTCGGACTATATGAAAAATCCGACTTTTCAGATGAAATCAGATACAGAAAGGATGATGTCAAAAAGGTTAAGGCAATTGCGGATTATCAGTTCGGTGTTGGAGCTGGCGATGCTCTTTTCACCGGCAACATCAACATAGAGAAGAGTAAAAAGACAGGCAAAATCAGACACATCTATGACGGCAAGGTTCTGATTGTGAATATGAGGGCATCAGATTCATACCTGATTCTATCAAAGGAAGGTGCAAAAAGACTTCACAATCGCATGCCTTATCCGCAAAACAGGGTTGTTGTAAACAAGGACTCAGAACCATTTGCACTTGACGGAAAAAGCGTTTTCTGCAAATTTGTAGTGGATTGTGATGAAAACATAAGGGCAAAGGATGAAGTTCTGATTGTCAATGAACAGGACAAGTTGCTTGCCTATGGAAAGGCATTGCTTGGAGCATGTGAAATAGAACAGTTCCAAACAGGACAGGCCATCAAAACCAGAAAAGGATTTAAAAAGTGATAATATGAGTGACAATGATAAGGTAAACACAGGTCATCACATTGAAGATAAGGAATTGATTAAGAATGCAAGAAAACCCGAAGGCGAACTGGGCCATCAGATACTGGACAGGATGAACAGGTCTCATGAAAGCATGGCGCAGTGGGGCGTAAGCCATTTTGACATCAGCGAAGACAGTAAAATTCTTGATATAGGCTGTGGCGGTGGAAGAAACATTGAGCGCTTTGCATCACAGATATCAGATAACGGCCGGGTTGTCGGAATAGACTACTCGGATGTCAGCGTTGAAAAGTCAACCGAACTCAACAGGGATGCCATTGACAGGGGAATCGTGAATGTGCTTCAGGGATCCGTTTCTGAAATGCCGTTTTATGATGAAACCTTTGATATTGCAACATGCTTTGAGACAATCTATTTCTGGCCTGACTTCATCAATGATTTGAAGGAAGTAAACAGGGTTCTTAAAAAGGACGGATTCATATTCATCTGCAATGAGGCGGTTTACAGGGAAGGCGAAATGGAAAAATATGATGATTTGGTTGAATTATTGGACATGAAAATATATTCAGAGGAGGTTTTAAGACAATCTCTTGAAACTGCAGGATTTAAGGATTTCAAAGCATACCTGAATGATGAAAATGATTGGATTTGTGTTATTGCACATAAAATTTAATTCATCCAATTTTTTCATTTATTTTCAAAAAGATTAATTTAAACGAAACCTTTATATATTATTAAAACATAAGTTTATTTGTTGTTAGTTTTTATGCGGTGTTAGTCCAGCCTGGTTAAGACTCTAGCCTGCCACGTTAGCGACCCGGGTTCAAATCCCGGACGCCGCACTTTTTATGCAGTTGTGGTATAGTCTGGTTATTACTTGGGCCTTCCAAGCCTACAACCCGGGTTCGAATCCCGGCAACTGCATCTGGAATTCTATTCTTTTTTTAAAATTCTTATTTTGTTTAAAAATACTTTTTTATTAGTTAATTTTATATAATAATAAAAATAAAATATTAATAATTAAATTAATTTTTAATGTCGTTCAAGATTATTATTTAAGGTGATTTAATGGTAGGAATAGTAGGATATGGTGCACACGTGCCATCTTATAGAATTAAAGTAGAGGAAATTGCAAAGGTATGGGGAGATGACCCTGTAGCCCTATCAAATGGATTGGTTGTCAATGAAAAATCCGTTCCTTCTGCTGATGAAGACACTGCTACTATTGCAGTAACTGCTGCTAGATATGCACTAGCAAGAGCTCAAATTGATCCAAGTAAAATCGGTGCTGTTTATGTTGGTTCCGAATCACATCCTTATGCAGTAAAGCCGACTGCTTCCATTGTTGCTGAAGCGATTTGCGCAACTCCAAAATTGACTGCAGCTGATTTGGAATTCGCATGTAAGGCAGGAACCGCAGGTATCCAAATGACTATGGGTCTTGTCAAATCAGGAATGATTGAATACGGTTTGGCTATTGGTGCTGACACATCACAGGGTGCGCCTGGAGACGCTTTGGAATACACAGCATCAGCAGGTGGTGCAGCTTACATTATCGGAAATGAAAATACAATAGCTGACATTGAACACACATGCAGTTTCACAACCGACACTCCTGATTTCTACAGGAGAGAAGGTGAAAACTATCCTTCTCACGGAGGTCGTTTTACAGGAGAGCCTGCTTACTTCAAGCATGTTTTAAGTACAGCAAAAATGCTGTTCGAAGAAACCGATTCAAAACCTGAAGATTATGATTATGCATGTTTCCATCAGCCTAACGGTAAATTCTACCTCAGGGCAGGTAAAAAATTAGGTTTCACATCTGAACAAATCAAACAGGGACTTTTAACTCCTAATATTGGTAACACCTATTCCGGTGCAGTGCCATTGGCATTGTCCAATATTTTGGATGTAGCAGAACCTGGAGATAAGATTTTTGTCATTTCATACGGTTCAGGTGCAGGAAGTGATGGATTCACAATACATGTTAAAGATGAAATTAAAGAAAGAAGAGATTTAGCTCCAAAAACACAGGAAATCATCAATGATAAAACATATGTTGATTATGCGGTTTATGCTAAATTCAAAGGCAAAATTAAAATGTAAGGGGGCTTAAATATGAGAGATGTTGCGATTATAGGAGTTTCACAAACTAAATTTGGTGAATTATGGGATTCTTCCTTTAGAGATTTGATTGCTGAAGCTGGTTTAAAAGCTATTATAGATGCAGATATTGGTGGTGACGACATTGAAGCAATGTTTGTTGGAAATATGTCTTCCGGACTATTTGTAGAACAGGAACACATTGCAGCACTTATTTCCGACCATGTAGGTCTTAATCCGGTTCCAACCACAAGAGTAGAAGCTGCCTGTGCATCAGGAGGACTGGCTTTAAGACAGGGAATCATGGCGGTTGCATCCGGTTTTCATGATGTGGTAATTTCTGCAGGTGTGGAAAAAATGACTGATGTCGTTGATGCAACACCGGCTATTGCTACAGCTTCAGATCAGGAATGGGAAGCACAGCAAGGAGCAACTTTCCCATCATTATATGCAATGATTGCCAAAAGGCACATGTACGAATACGGAACAACCCGTGAACAGCTGGCACAGTTTTCAGTGGTAAACCATAAAAATGCATCCAAAAACCCGAATGCACAGTTCCCGTTCGAAGTAACTGTTGACAAAGTAATAAACTCAACCATGGTTGCAGACCCATTGACACTTCTCGACTGTTCTCCGGTAAGTGACGGAGCAGCTGCTGTTGTAATGGTGCCTGCTGAAGATGCAAGAAAATACACTGACACTCCAATTTATGTAAAGGCTTCTGCACAGGCCTCTGGAACATTAACATTACACGACAGAAAAGATATCACTACCATTGAATCAACAAAAGTCGCATCCAGAAAAGCATATGAAATGGCAGGAGTAACAACCAAAGACATTGACTTGACTGAAGTTCACGACTGTTTCTCCATTAACGGACTATTGGCGGTAGAAGATTTAGGATTTGCCGAAAAAGGTAAAGGTGGAATAGCTATCGAAGAAGGACAAACTGAGATTGACGGCGACTTCCCAATCAACACTTCCGGCGGTCTTAAGGCACGTGGACACCCATTAGGTGCTACAGGTATCGCCCAAGCTGCCGAAGTCGTATGGCAACTCAGGGGAGAAGCTGGCGGACGTCAAGTGGACGGTGCAGAAATCGGTATGACTCACAATATCGGAGGTACCGGAGGTACTGCGGCCGTACACATTTTCGCAAGAGATTTATAAAATCTCTTTTACCTTTTCTTTTTTTCATGATACTTAATACAGGTACAAGAACTGATATTCCTGCTTTTTTTACTAAATGGTTCTTGAACAGAATTGATGAAGGTTTTGTACTCAGCAAAAACCCCTATAACAATCAGATTTACAAGTATAACTTCAATCCCAAAACCGTCGATGTAATATGTTTCTGCTCCAAAAATCCAAAGCCTTTGGTAAAGAATTTGGACAGGCTGTCAGATTATAATCAGTTTTGGTTTACAACAATAAACCCTTATGATAAAGACATTGAAGTCAATGTTCCCGATTATAAAAAAGTCATAAAAACATTTAAGCAATTGTCTGAGATTGTAGGAATCAATGCAGTGTCCTGGAGATATGATCCGATTTTCATAACTGAAAAGTACGATCTTGATTTTCACACTGAAAAGTTTGAGGAAATGGCATCAGAACTGCATGAATACACTTCAGACTGCACAATAAGTTTCATTGATTTGTATCAGAAAGTATTGAGGAATTTTCCTGAGGCCCGTGAGGTAACAGTTGATGAACGTTTGGTCATTGGTGAGAATTTCGCTAAAACCGCTAAAGAATATGGCATTCAAATGAAGACATGCGTTGAGGGCACATTGCTTGATCAGTTTGGTTTTGATTCATCAGGATGCATGACACAGCAGGTGTTGGAAAAGGCTATTGGAAATAATCTAAAAGTCCCTAAAGGAAAATATCACAATCGCGAATGCAACTGTTTAATGGGGAGGGATATTGGATTATATAATACCTGCATGCATGGGTGCAAATATTGCTATGCCAACTCCAATATGAAGCTAGTTAAAAAGAACCAGAAGTTGCATAATCCTAATTCGCCGTTGCTGATTGGTGATGTTAATGAGAATGATGTTATAAAGGAAGTCGATGAACCCAGCTATATTGACACACAACAGAAACTATTTTAATTAATTTCATGAATCATTTTTAATTAAATCATTTTTTTTCAGGATACTTTTAAATAAACCTCTAAAATATATTGAATTCAATTTGAATTTATTTGTTGCTAAAAAGAGATTTTTTGAAGTTCTGTGAAATCACGTATTTCTTGTTTTATATTATAATGTTGTAAGTTATACTTTTGTTTTATTTTTATTTTTGTAATTTTGTAAGTTATACTTTTGTTTTATTTTTATTTTTGTAATTTTGTAAGTTATACTTTTGTTTTATTTTTATTTTTGTAATTTTGTAAGTTATAACTGACAAATTTATATATGATTATAATCTAATATATTATTAAGATGTGATTGCATGATTAAAAGAGAAGATTATCTTAATGTTTTTTATAACTATTTGGACACGGATTTTATTAAAATTATTATTGGGTTGCGTAGATGTGGAAAAACAACATTTTTAAAAAGTATTATCGAGGAACTTAAGGGTTTAGGTATTGCTGATGAGAATATAATTTACATATCATTAGAAAATGTGAAATATAGACATATTAAGACATCAAAAGAATTGGATGAAGTTGTTTTAGATAAGGTTAAAGATATTGAGGGTAAGGTCTATTTATTGTTTGATGAAATTCAATTGGTTGATGAATGGGAAGAGTCAATTAATTCATATAGGGTTTCTTTTGATTGTGATATTTATGTTACTGGATCTAATTCAAAATTGTTCTCATCTGAACTTTCAACATTGGTCGCAGGAAGATATGTTCATATAAACATTTATCCTTTTTCATTTAAAGAAATTTTAAAGTATCATAATGAAATTAACAATATTAAAATGGATAAAACTAAGATATATGAATATTTCATGCAATACATAGAATATGGTGGAATGCCGTCATTGCTTTCTTTAAAAGATGAAGATGGTAAAATCAATGCACTTCTTGACATCTATGATTCTATCATTATTAGTGATATACTTTCAAGACATGAAATCAGAAGAATTGACACATTTAAAAGATTCGTTTATTATATTATGAATTCCATAGGGCAGACATTCTCTAAAAAAAGTATTGCAAATTTTTTAAAATCTGAAAGTAAAAGAACTTCAAGAGAAACTATCAATAATTATACAAACTTCATTGTTGAATCAATATTTTGCCATAGAGTGCTACGTGAAGACATACTTGGAAAAAAACTCTTATCTACAGATGAAAAATACTATTTAACGGATCATGGATTTCATCAGGCGTTGGTTGATGAAAATAATAAATGGTTACCTAGAATAATTGAAAATATTGTGTATATTGAACTTTTAAGACGTGGATATTCAGTTAAAGTGGGTTGGGTTAAAAATAAGGAAGTAGATTTCATAGCTAAAAATAAGAATAATAAAATTTATATTCAGGTTGCTTATCTTTTAGCTTCTGATGAAACAATAGAACGGGAATTTACACCATTATTAAACATTCCTGATAAATATGATGCATATGTATTTAGTATGGATGAATTTAACATGTCTAGAGATGGAATAAAACATATGAACATAATTGACTTTTTATTAGGTGATGAAATTTAAGAAAATGGTTATTTGGGACTTTCTATTATGAAACTAAGCTGTCTAAAAAGTAGTAGATAATTCATTTACTTTTTAATCATTTTTTGTTCGTATGATGTAGAACAAATTTCACTAAAAGTAGTAGATAATTTAAAGAGTGTTATGCCAACGCCAACATGAAGCTGGTCAAAAGGAACCAGAAATTGCACAATTCGGATTCGCCCTTGCTGATTGGTGATGTTAAAAAGAATGATGTTGTAAAGGAAGTCAATGAACCAACCTATATTGATTCACAACGAAGATTAATGTAATGGCTAAATTTTTCTTCTTAATTCATAGGAGATATATTCGTGGCACAGTGATGGAAAATTTTTTTTAATTTTAAAACTAATTTAGTATTATGAAAAAGTTTTTGAGTGTTGCATTAAAATTCCAATGGAAAACAATAGTAATCATTTTTGCATTACTGATTATTCAGACATTTTTTCAAATGGAAATAATTGATTTGTTCAGCATGGCTTTAACTGGAGTTAAAGAACAGAAAATAGGCTTGCTTTTCAAATCAGGATTATACATGTTAGTGTATACTGCCTTTGTGATGATTTCCATTTATGCTGTCTCTTTTCTCTCAACAAGAGTGGCTTCAAAAGCAGCATATACAATACGTGAGAAAATATTTCATATTCTAATGAACTTGCCTGATGAGGAAATTGCCAACTTTAAAATTTCAGGGCTAACCACACGGTCAACCAGAGGAATGTCCTCAGAACAGGGATTTATAGTGATAATACTCACACAATTAATGCTGATTCCAGTTACACTCACAGCAATTATATATGAAATAGCATTGATTGATGGGACTTATGCGATATTCTTCTTGTCATTTGTTGGTGTTATTGCCCTTCTTGTAATTTTTAGAATGAAACAAATTGTAAAAATATTTTTCAGAGCTAAAAAGACATATGGGAAGTTAAACCTGATGTTTCTCTCCAAAATCACCGATATTGCCCTCAAGATTCCATTTAATAAACAGGAGTATGAAGTTGAATTTGAAAAGGCATGTGAGAATTCATATGATAAAAACGTTAAGTATATCTTAAGTCAATATTACCTGGGCCCAGTATTATTATGGGGTTTATATGCTGTTGTTCTGATTACATTTGCAATGATCAATTCCGGGTACACTATTGGCTTTGAAACTGACAGTGTAATTGATTCATTTATTATTCTGATATATGTTGCATACTTCGTTTCTACCTTGACATTTGTTCCAGCTTTAATTGATAGGTGGCCACGTGCATATGCCACTTCCGTGCGTTTAGAAGAAGTCCTTAATATTGAAGATAAAATCATAAAATCTGAAAACACAACGGATAATCCAAAAGAAATAGAAATTGTTGAGGATGATATTGCTTGTGAGGATAAGGGCATATGGGCTGAAAGAAAAGATATCTTCCAAAAATTCCGCAGAATATTGAAAGACGATAAGGCCAAAACAGTAATATCAATGATTTTACTCACGGCATCTACATTGTGCATGGTTTATGCTCCTAAAGTTGCAGGAAAGACGGTTGATTTATTGAGTTCTAACATGAATTCATCTAACGATTTTGCCATCTACACTAATCTTGCCTTGTTGTTGGCATTATATTCTGCAGGGTATCTGTTTAAAGTACCTCCAAAGAGAATCATGGGAGTTATCGGTGAAAAGGTTGCATATAATTTAAGAATGAAATTATTTGATAAACTTGATGCTGTTGGTTCAGGATTCATTCAGGAAAATTCAAAGGGTCAGATTCTATCTAGATTAAACAATGATGTGATGAACATCAGGGAGTTCGTTTCTTCACGTATTACTGAAATTTTTGCGCAAATCCTATCGATAGTCCTTGTAATGGTATTGATGGTGATGACAGACTTTAGATTGAGCTTAATATATCTGATGATACTGCCTGTTTATGTGATTTGCTTTTATTTATGTGATTATAAATCTAAATCCTATTACGATGGTCATCAAAAGCATTTGGGGCGATTGATGAGCTATTTTGAAAGAGGTCTGTCAAATCGTGATTCATTCCATGAAAAAGGATTTAAAAAAATCAACCAAACTGTAATTGACTATTATGCCAAATCCCGAAATGTTACTAATGTTATGGGGCCTATTACAACCTTTTTAACAAATGTAAGTAATATAACTGTTTATATGGCAGGTGTTTACTTTTTATCAGTTAATGAAATACAGCTGGGAACCTTATTGGCAGTTATTATGTATGGACAATTGATGACAAAGCCTATTAAGAAACTAAGCGCCTCAATGGCTTCTATTGAAACTGCATTTTCAAGCATCAAGAGGATATTTGTGATTATTGACTATCAAAAAGAGGAATAATTGAATTTCAATCATGCAATAGGTATTGGACAGTTTTGATTGCTTTACGCCAATGTCTTATCCAAAATACTTAATAACCCGGATGATGTGAACATGTCTCCTGATGGAATTATTCATATGTATTTAATCGATTTAAGGGATAATGTAGTGATTTAATCAAGATTCATGAGTTGCCAGATTCTCCATACGGATTTTCTGTTCATTTTTGAAATTGCTCTTTGGGTTGGGATTTCCATGGGACAGACATCTTCACAGGAAATTGATTTAACACAATGTGAAAAAAACCTTTTTTTATATTTTTTTTCATATTTTTCAAGTGCTCTTCATCACTTTCCTGATTAACTAATTTTGATGCCGATACGGTAGCAGGTGCTCCTACAAAATCTCCTAACTTATAATTGGGACATACTTCGGTACAGCATCCACACATCAGGCACAATGACATTTCATATTCAAAATCCAAATCTTTTGGATTGTATTCAGAATCGTTTTCAAGCCATAGCTCACATTCTGTCATTGCATCAAACAGAATTGATCTGTCGACTTTTAAATCTTTGATTAATGGAAATTTGGATAGAGGTTCAATTGTAATCTGATTGTCTTCTATAACTGTCTTTTCTTCATTTAGAAATGTTTTGCATGCAAGTTTAGGTTCTGAATTGATAACCATGGCACATGCGCCGCAAATGCCTTGAAGACAGCTGCATGAATATTCAATTGGCCAGTCCAATTTTTCAAGCAAAGTGATAACAGATATGTTTAAATCACCTTCATAGTCGAAAATCTGATAATTGTCATCAATTTTAATTTTTACCTTCATTCTATCACTATATTCTCATCATCATACATTGCACAGATGGATTTTTTATACCTGTCATCGCTTTCGGGATAGTCAGTCCTTTGATGAGCTCCTCTTGATTCCTTTCTCTCAAGTGCTGATAAAATGCTTGCCTTTGAAAGAATCACTAATAATTTTACTTTAAGATAATCATAATATTTTGCATTGACATTTGTGTCCAGATTATCCAGTCTGTCCAGTGCAGCCATCAAATCACCTTCATTTCTGTAAATTCCCAGGGAATCGTTCATTATCTGAGATATTTCGCTTAAAGTATCCTGCAGGGATTTATCCTTTGGAGCATATGATTTAAATGACTCCAATTCTTCATCGATACTGTTTATGACATTTCCTTTTGGCTTTTCCAAAACAGCATTTTCTGCTGAAATCCATCCTCCATGAACCGTTCCCAAAAGTGAATTTCCTCCCAGTCTGTTTGCTCCATGATACTGGCATGAGCATTCGCCTGCAGCATACAATCCCTTGATGTTGGTTTTATGATTTTCATCGGTTTGTATGCCTCCCATGAAATAATGAACTGCAGGAAATATTGGAATTGGGGTTTTTAATGGATTTAAATTCAGATATTTCTCACATATTTCATATACCTCATCCAGCTTGACTTTAACTGTATACTCATCCAAATGTGTCAAGTCAAGATAAACGTCCTTTTTACCACCATCCGAAACCTTGAAAATGCTTCTTGAAACGACATCCCTCGGCATCAAATCAGCAAGCTCCGGATAGAAATCCTTCATGAAATACCACGGTTTGCCGTCCTTCATCACAAAGAGTTTTCCTCCTTCACCACGTGCAGCTTCGGTTATAAACATTCTTTTTTGAGGGGTCTTAACTGTGGTTGGGTGATACTGGACCATTTCCAGATTGGCTAATCTCACACCCTGTGTAAACAGTTTTGCAGTAGCAAATCCGTCGTTTTGAGTTGATCCAAGTATTTTTCCAAAAAGGGAATTATATCCTCCGGTAGCGATGATGACTGCATCTCCAATAAAAGATCTTAGTTCCTGTGTATCTTCATGGATGCAGTTGATGCCGCAGCATTCATTTTCGTCGGTAAAAATCAGTGACAAAAATCTGTATCCTACAAAACGCTTAATTTTACCTTCAGTTTCTCTTTTACGGCATAAACTGACAAGAGAGGATACTATCTGCTTGCCGGTTCTTGATCCGGCATACACGGTTCTTTTTTTCTTTTGGCCTCCGAAGTTTCTCATGTCAACATTGCCATTTTCGTCACGGGAAAAGCTTGTGCCTATCCTTTCAAGCCAATCTATAATTTGAGGTGCATCAGAGGTTAGCATTTCCACGGCCTTTTCATTGTTTATTTTACAGCCTCCATTCAATGTATCTGTGAAATGCTGGTCTGTTGAGTCATTTTCCCCTTTGGTATTAAGTGCTGCATTTATCCCTCCCATTGCCATCACTGACTGTGAGCGTTCAGAATAATCGGAAGATATCAATGAAACGTTTGCACCCTTATCACAGGCTTTAATTGATGCTGTTAAACCGGCAATGCCTGCTCCAACTACGATTATGTCTACCATAATGCACCTCCAACATAATACATTACTTCACCAAGAATCAGGACAATCAATATTATCAATACTGCTCAGTTCACATTTCGTTTAAAGTTCACATGTTCGTCCTTGTTTTCAAGAAATCCTAATGATATCATGAATTTAGGAATTGAAACTCTTAAATGCACAGCTATTGAAACAAACATTAAAGTATCAACTATAAAATGGTATAAACTAAAATTAAATGTGCTTTGTTCTCCCAGCGGATTGAAGGAGTATCCCAATATGTGCAGGCTTACAAAAACAATTATCATGATTCCGGAAATCAGCTGCTGTGTTGTATCGGAAATCAAGTTGGGTATCTGTTTACACCTCTTGACTTGTCCTTAAAGTAGAGATACATGCTTATGATGATATGTGCAACTACAGGATAAAACAGACGTCTTCCAGTTATTTGAAAATCTGGAGAATAACTTATAATGCCATATAGATACAACAGAGATAACACTGCATGATTTAAAAGCATCAGCACAATGACAATTATTAATAATGTGTTTATTTTTCTAAGAGATATCATATAATCAAAGATTATATTTAAAATAGATAATTAATAAAATTTTTGATGAATTCTCCTTAAAGAGGATATTAAAGCACAAATCGTAATGAAAATGGCTAATATCAATACTATGATTTTGTTATTTATTAAAATGGCCACTAATGGAAATACATAAAACATTAAAGCAACAAAATGGCCAAATTTTTCATAGACCAGTGTTTCATCGCTGGTTTTGAAAAATTCAATTAATTTTAAGATAATTATTACTAAAAACCATAATGGAATCAAATCAATTAAAATCAGGGCGAATGTGGAAAGAATAATGAATATAAAATCACAGATTACATCAAACTTTGCACCCTCATCAGATGAAAGATTGTATTTTCTTGAAAGCCATCCGTCGCTAACATCAGAAATTGCTGTTAAAATGAATATGACGATTAGATAAGTCGTGTTTAAATCAAACAGGACACAGAATAAAAATAAGAATCCGAAAAATATTCTTAATGATGTTATGCAGTTAATCAGTAATCTGTTCATCTCAATCAAAATCGCATTTTTCTTTAAAAATATATATTAAATTAGTTTTTTGATGTTAAATAATTTTTTCCAAAAAGATATGGAATAATAATTAAATGGGGATGTTGCGGTGAATTGCTTTTAAAGTTTTTTTTTTACTTTCAAATCTTTTTTAATTTTATAACATTATGGTGAGAGCATTTGATACGCAATATTTGTTCGTTACTATCAAACAACTCTAACTAAAAAGTAGTAGATAATTTGAAGAGTGTTATGCCAACGCCTATATGAAACTGGTCAAAAAGAACCAGAAGTTGCATAATCTTAATTCGCCGTTGTTGATAGTGAGGTAAAAGAGAGTTATGTTGTCAATGATGTTTGTGAACCCCGCTATATTGATGCTCAAACTAGATTGATGTAGTTTTTAGTTAGGCCTTTGATATTTGATGTTCATAGAATGCATTTGAAAATCAATTTTACAGAATTGTGGTGTTCTTGCTGATTATGTAAAAATTCCATCCAAAAATTTAATCGTTGGGAAATCAAATATACTTATGTTCATGTTTAAAAGAGCATGTAAAAATATTTTTTAAAATTAGGAGGATTAATAAATATGAATGAAAAGGCTAACGAGAGTTCTTGGTTTCCGTTAATAGTTGTGGCTTGTGCTTCCTTTATTATAGTGTTGGACTCTTTCTTCATGAATGTTAGCATTTCTCGAATTGTTGTTGATTTGAATGCTGATGTTAGTACTATTCAAATGATTGTGTCGTTTTGTACTCTTATCACTGCTGCGTTGATACTGTTCAGTACCAAACTTCAGGACATAGTTGGTAAAAAGAAACTGTTTGTAATTGGTGCTGCACTTTTTGGTATAGGAATATTTGCTGCAGTATTAAGTTCAAGTGTTACAATGTTTTTTGTCGGATGGGCAGCGATTAAAGGTGTTGCTGCGGCATTAATGCTGCCTGCCATAGTTTCAATAATAAGCGGAATATATTCCGGCAGAAAGCGTACAATTGCTTTGGCAACTCTCGGGGTAATGGCAGGACTTGCAGATATTTTAGCTCCGCTCCTTGGTGGGCTTATTACAACTTTTTTCAGCTGGAGATACACTTTCGCATTTGAATTAATATTCATTTTATTTATTTTAGTAATGCAAAATAAAATACCTGATTTTAAGCCTACTGAATCTAAAAGCGATCTTGATATTATTGGTGCTATACTTTCCGGTATATGTCTTCTTTTGCTTGTGCTTGGTATTTTGACTCTGACTAAGGATTTTGCTACCAGCATAATTGAGATAATTTTGGGATTGATAGTCTTAGCAATCTTTATATGGTTTGAACTCAAAAGAAAAAGGTCAGGCAAGGTGCCATTGCTTGATGTTGAATTATTTAGAGACAAAAATTTGCGTATAGGTACATCTATTAAGTTATTATATAATATTGTAATATCGGGAACATTTTTTGTAATGGTTCTGTTTTTCCAAACTGTATTGCAGTTAAATCCATTCGATACGGGTTTGGCTTCACTTCCATTTGTTATGGCTTTGTTTATTTTTTCATTGACCACTCCAAAACTAATAGGAAAACTGAATCACAAGACACTCATGGCAATAGGATGTATAATATCTATTGTAGGATGTCTGATTTTAAGTTATCAATTTAAATTAAATGTAAACATGCTGGATTTAATTCCAGGACAGTTTTTACTTGGGACAGGTATTGGTTTTATGATGGCTTTAGCAGCGGATGTTGCATTATTCGATGTTCCTGCTGAAGGCCAAAATAATGCATCTGGTATTATTACAACTGGTGAGACATTAGGTTCCTCATTGGGTACAGCAATCATTGGAATAATTCTAATTCTTGGAGTTATGGGCGGTATTAGTACTGCAATCGATACCTATGCACCTGATTATTCAGGAGATGAACAATTCCATCAAGAAGTCTATGATTACTTCCAAAAATTAGATACAATAGACGGACAAGATAGTATTGTTGTAAATACTGCAGATATAGTTATTCAAAATGCAATGGCTTCCGTAATGTATGGATTAGCCATCGTGTTAGCAGCTATGTTAATTATAACGCTGCGGATAAAAAATAAAAATATTAAAAAACAATGAGAGACAATCTCTCATTTGCCTTTTTTTTTAAGGACTTTGTCAATAATTTAGATTATTGATAGTTTTTCTTATTTTTCTTATTTTCATAGTGAAATAGTCTTTATTTTTGATTTTAAGCCAGTAAATGGTTGTTTTTCGTGTAGGTTTTTGGTGGTCTTTTGAATGTGAAATCGTAATTTTTATTTAATTTGAATAGTAAAAATTAATTTGAACATCAGGTTTTTTGTATTTTTCTGTAGTTTTATGAAAAACTTGTTGTTTTGGATACGGCGTACAGTTTATCTTTATGATGGATTATTGAGTTACTTATTGCATTCTTCGCTCAATATGCTGTGTCTTTTAGATTAATTAATCTTGTAAGGTTGTAAATGGTGTTTCTTAGTTGGATCTCGTTGTCTACTGCCTTTTCAGTAGTGCCGATTAATTTCAAAACTCCATTATCACCTTTCAAAAAACCGTTAATGCCTTCACTTCTTGAAAAACGAGCTTTATAATGAATTTTATATCTTTTATTCAAGAATTTTTCCGTCATTTCGTAAATAAGGTCTGAAATATGGATTACTAATCGTTGATGTTTGCAGTTTTCGATATTGGGACATCCTTTGCATGAATAGGCTTTAAAAATGTACTTTTTTGTCTTGCAAATGTCTGGAAGAGCATCTTCCTTGTGAAGTTTCCAACGTTTAACCTTTTTTACCTCTACTAATCTCATAAATCGGCCAGAAGGGCAGATATAACCATTTTTAACTCTTATGAAATCTTTTTTTATTGACTTTTTTCTTTTTTCTTTATATCCATTTTCACGCCTTAAACTATTATTGTGATCTTCAGATAATTTTTTTGGCATTACTAATGCATTTATTTTATTAATGAATAAATGATAGAGGTTTTCTGTGGAGAAATAACCTGAATCTGCGATTAAAATGTGTTCGCGAATTCTTTTTTGTATTTCATTGTAATTTTTTCTTTCTCCAAATTCTCTTTGCATTTCAATGAAAAGGTCAATTGTTTCATAAATGTTTTTTAATACATCTTTTATTGTTTTCCAATCATTTGATTGAGTTAACAACATTCCAGTCAATATTATGTGGTTT
>ONJC01000034.1 GCA_900318035.1 uncultured Methanobrevibacter sp. | reverse complement strand
CAATATTTCCAACCGTGCAATTACCATTAACGGCTATGCCGTAGATGGTCCTGCAGGAGAACAAGGAATATACTACGCTACAACACTGTTAGATGCTAACGGCAAACCGATTTCCAATGTATACCTTGAATTTGCTGTAAACAACAAGATCTACAACAGAACAACCTACGAAAACGGTAGCTTCAATCCGTATAAACTCAACATGGTAAGGGCTGGAAGATATACAATGGCATTTAACTTTGCTGGTGATGAAAACTACACCAACGCATTCGCATGTGTATGTGTGGATTTAGATAAAAAACCGATTACCATAAAAGCTCCTGCCAAAACATACAAAGCAGCTACTAAAACCAAAAAGTATACTGCTACATTATCCACAATCCCATCAGTATATGACGGAAAAGTATACTTAAGTCCTAAAGCAGTTAAATTGACTGTAAACGGTAAAACCTTCACAGGCAAAACCAACAGCAAAGGACAAGTCACCTTCAAAATAACTAACCTAAACAAAAAAGGCAAATACACAGCCACAATTAGTTATAAAGGTGACAAAACATATGAAGAAGCAACACAAAAAGTAAAATTAACAATTAAATAAGTGAGATTAAATTCTCACTAACTTTTTCTTTTTTTTAGAATTCTATACAAATTTATCCTTAATGATTCTTTTTAACTGAGATTTATCCTTTTTTTTTTAATTTAATTGATTATCCTCAGTGTTTGCTCTTTAATTGATTTGTTTTATTAATTTTTTAAGTTTAAAATTAATCTTATAAATTTTCAAATAAGTTTTTTTCAAGTTTATTTGAAAAATATATATACTTAGAATTATAAAAAATACTTATGAAGAAATTTATTTGTTGAGGTTATAAAATTGGATAAATATAAACTGTTAGTCATAATGCTATTTGTTTTATTATTCTCTGTTGGTAGTGTTGTGGCTGAAAATACAAATGATATTGACGTTAATCAAACAACTGATGATGTGTCAATTGATTTAAATCAGAAAAATTATAATCATGGTTTATTGAAATCTGCATCTGAAGATACTGTTGTTGGCGAAATTTCAGATGAGATTGTGGTTGAAAACTGGGCGGAATTACAATATTATTCTTCCCTTAATGATAAAAATTATGTATTGAAATTAAAGGAAAACACTAATTATTATCCGATGGATCCTAGTGACAGTTCCAATCAGATATTATTCAATAACAATGTGACTATTATTGGAGCTTCAGGAGCATATATCGGTGATACATCACCTAATCCTGGAAATATCACATATACTGCTATGCTGGTTCCGGATAATAACGGTGTTGGAATAACTGTTAAGAATGTGCTGTTCAAATGGATAGGAACACGTTACCAGCCTGATGGTGTGTTCCTTCAGATGGGCGGTAATTCAATTAATTATTTTGAAAACTGTTATTTTACAAACATATCCACCAATTTGGGACATTCTTCCATATTGCATATTAAGACTGGTGATGCAATCGTAACCAACTGTACCTTTGTTAACTGTACTACTGATTTTGGTTGTTTAAGTGTATACAATCCTAAGGATGACCCTACCAAAACATGTGTACTTGCCCGTATGAATGTTACCGACTCATACTTTGAAGGTAATTATGCAAGAACTGAACCTGGTTGTATTAATAACTGTGGTATACTTGTTGTCAATAACAGTACTTTTTATAAGAATAGTGCTTTCTGGTGGGCTGGTGCAATTCACACCCATGGTGGTGCTAATACAACAATATATGATTCTGATTTTATAGACAATCTTGCAGGTTGGAACGGTGGTGCACTATATACCTATAGTTACCTGCAGATATATAATACCAGATTTATTGGTAATAACTGTACTACTAATAATGGTGGAGGTGCAATAGGTGCTTGTAAATATTTGCATGCTCCATACATTCATATAGAAGATTCCCTATTTGAGAATAATGAGAACTTATGTTGGGGTTTAGATGAACTGTCTACTAGTGGTACTGGTAGAGGTGGTGCAATATCCCTTATGGATGAAGGTGGTCTTGAAGTATATAATACAACATTCATTAAAAATAGTGCTTCTATAGGTACTGCTATTTGTGCTATTAATGGTGGTCTTAGTTATGGTTCACCTGATGTTAAGATTATAGGTAATCGATTTATTAACCATACTCGTGTAGGAGATGTATTGGATGTCAGAGTAGCTACAGGATCCATTGCAGAGGTAAGGGACAACTACTTCGAAAACAATTCAATTGTATTTACAAAACTCAAACTCGATGCGGATGACCCTGATGCTTCAGGTAGAGTGACATTGCATATTGATGCTGCTTTGAAAAATCCAACTTCATATGATACAGACATTTTAGATAAATCAAAGTATGATGTATATGTTGATGGAGTATATGCGACCACAGTTAATGGCCGTACTTTTACACTTGATTTGGGAAAAGGTAATTCTGCCCGTGTTTATGTAGTTCCATCTATATCAAACAGTAAAAGTAATGAAGTTTTGGCTGGAAAAGTAAAAGAATTTATTTATGTATCACAAAGTAGTGGTAATGATAATAATAATGGGTTATCCAGAAGCCAACCTGTAAGGACATTAAACAAATCAATTGAACTTGCAAATGCAACTGAAAATATTGTTATAATGGATGGTACATTTACTGAAACAGACTTAACAATAGATTATAACTTGACAATAACTGCAGAAAACGGTGCATCCATTAAAGTTACAGGTAATGCGTTTACCATTACTGGCGGGGATGTGAAGTTTGAAAATATATTGTTCAAGGACTGTAAATACGGAACAAGTTCTAAAACCAGATTGATTTCTCAGACAAATTCAGGATTTTTAATCATGGATGGTTGTATTTTTGAAAATAATGAATATAAACTTCATATTGAAGCGAGCGGTATGGTCGAAGCAGAAAACTTAAAAGTTTCAAACTGTAAAGATGGCGGATTCCTAAAATCAAATTCAATTTCCATCAAGTCTTCAGAATTTGATAATAATATTGCAACTTATTCAATGTGTAGAAGTATATTGATGTATAAAAGTCAAACAAACAAATTTGAAGCTGAAAACCTGACATTCACTAGAAATACTGTTTATCAGGGTTGTATTGATGTTAAGAAGAATAAAGCGACAATCACTGACTGTACTTTCATTGAAAATACTGTTTCTTCTTCAGGAAGAACATCCTGTGTATATATGGAAGATAGCAGCAACTTGCTGATAGAATCTTCTAAATTCATTAATAATCATAATACCGGCAAATATGCATCTGTAATCTATGTAGCTTCAGGTACTTTGGTGATAAGGGATTCAATTCTAATCAATAACTCCTATGAAAATGATAATGGGGTTGTAATTAACGGTGGTGGAACCACTTCTCTTCAAAAACTGCAGGCCAATAATAACTGGTGGGGAAACACTCCCGAAAATCTAACAAAACCTGCCCTGAAAGTATTTCCTAAATCAAACATGTTGCCAAACGGTTGGGATCCTGCACAGACATGGCTGGTCTTAAATGCAACTTCGTTAAGTGATGAAATAGAACTCAATAAAGCAGTTCCCGTTCAATTTTATTTCACACAAATAGATAATGAGGGTAATGTAACAAATTATGACGGCGTTAAATTACCTAGCTTTGATTTAGCATTGACTTCTGTAAACGGCACCTCTCCTGACAGTATGATAACCGTTGAAAAGGGAATGGCTTCAACAGATTTTACATTAACACAGCCTTCAAATTCTTCCCTTACAGGCACATTCAATGGAATCAGCACAACTATTAATTTCCAATTTAAAAAATCAGTTCCTGAAATGAACATCTCAACAAATGATATTCTGGTTGGAAGTGTTGCAAACATTGAGGTTAATTTGCCATCAGGTGCTACAGGCAGCGTCACTCTTAGGGTAGGAGAGTTTACTCAAACCAATACAGTTTCAAATTCAAAAGCATCATTTTCAGTTCCTAACCTGCCTGCTGGAAACTATACTATTGAGGCAAACTATTCAGGAAACAATATATTCGAATCAGCAATTCAAACTGAGGATTTGGCTGTCAACAAGCATAATTCAACCACTGAACTGTCCTATGGAAATCTTGAAGTAAATTCTGATGCCGTGTTTACAATCACTCTTTCAAATGGGGCAACAGGTACTGTTGATATGTATGTAAACGGCGTAAAAGAAACTACCGTTAATGCTGGTCAAACATTTACTATTCCTAATATTAAAAGAGGAGATTATGTTGTTCGTGCTGTTTATAGCGGAGATTCCTATTATTTACCAAGTGAAGATGAAATTACATTTGATGTTGGAAAATTCAATGCTACAATAACAGTTACTGCACAGGACATCACATATGGTGCAGATACAATTGTAAATGTTAATTTGAATAATGATGCAACAGGAAGCATAACTGTAACCATAGATGGAAAAACAAATACTACTCAATTGGATAACAATGGAAAAGCTACAGTAAGCATTTCCGGCATTAATGCAGGTACAAATAAGGTAATTAAAGTCGATTACAGTGGTGACAATAATTATAAAAATGCTACTGCTACAGAGACTTACAATGTTGGAAAGGCTAATTTGGACTTTACAATTAACGCTGAAAATATTAAACTGGGTCAGGATGCACTTGTCACTGTTCAGCTGCCTCCAAGATGTGGTGGAACATTAACAATCACAGGAATCAGATCAGAAACAAAAAATATTCCTCTAACTGGTCTGGTGACATTAACATATTCCGATTTGACTGTTGGAACATACACAGTTTCAGCAAGATATGATGGAGATAATTATCAGACAGTTTCAAAATCTAAAACATTTGAAGTGTCTGACTGGAATACTCCTCAATGGCCAAATCAGGGGTATGACGTTAAAAACACAGAGAAATCCCCTTATTCAAGTGAAGCTAACGGTAATGTCAAATGGGTTAAGGACATTGACGGAACCATAATAGGCAATATGGCAATAGACAGTGAGGGCAGAATATATATAGTTGCAACCGACGGAATTTATTCCATAAATCCTAATGATGGTAGTACCAATTGGATTTTCAACTCACAGGATGCAGGAAATAATTTTTCAGGAATTGCCATAGGTCGTGATGTCATTTTAGCTCCAAAATCTGGAGATAAACTTTACTTCATCAATCAAACTACTGGAGAGCAATATCACAATAATATCTATCAGGGTTCAAGTGTTTTTGCCCCAATAGTTGATGAAAACGCAAATATATACATTTCAGGTGAATACTATAATGGTAATCCATCTACTAAAATGGTAGTTGTTCCGTATAAAATTTGGCAAACAAGCACTGAACCAGTTTCAATTGACATTGGTAATTTAAGTATAACTTCATCTCCTGTATTGGTTGATGATAATACGATTATAATGACAACTGAAAATAGTTTAATGGGTATTGATCTATCTTCAAAATCAATATTATTTAATAATCCGGTTGTTAGCGATTCCAATCCTGTCGTAGGGCTTGGAAATATGGTATATATTATTTCCAATGGTCAGGTAATAAGTTATGATGTAACTGGAAAGATGGCATATAATATTTCAATAACTGGATCTGCTGGAAATTACCTGTCTTTCGGTGTAAATGGTGAAATATTTTCCATTAACAGAGAAGGTAAATTGTTCGAATATTCAACAGGTGATGAAGCATTGATTTATGATTTCAAAGAGCCTATTTCATCCAGATTATTGGTCGGACAGGATGAAAAATTATATATAGGATCAGATAGTGGAATGTTTTATGCAATAGATGTTGAAGGAAATCTGTTGTGGAAAGTAAATCTTAACCAGTCTGTTTCAGATTCTCCAGTAATGGATTCAAATGGAGTAATTTATACAATTAGTGGAAACAGGATTGTTGCAATTGACAATGCCCAACCAAAAGATCCAAAATTAACTGCAGATATTAAAAATGTAACATATGGTGAAGACGTAATAGTTAATGTTGATTTGGATAAGGAGGCTACAGGCATAATATCTGTTAAAATTGGAAATGTATATTCCAATGAATCAGAAGTTAGTGATGGAAAAGCTTCATTTAGAATTTCTGATTTAAACGGTGGAAATTACACTGCTGAGATTACTTATAGCGGGGACAGTAGATTCTCTTCTAAAAAAATCAATGTAAAATTCACAGTAGGTAAAATAGGCCCTTCAATGGATGTCACTGTTAATAATATAAATGTAGGTGAAGTATTAAACATTAGTATAACTAACCTGCCTAGCGATGCAAAAGGAACTGTTTCAGTAAGCGTTGGACGAAAATCAGATTCAGCTAACGTTGATGGAAGCAATGTTATATTAAACATTAACGGTTTGGCAAAAGGAGAATATGACTTTAATGTAACATATTCCGGTGATTCAAATTATAATCAGAAGACAATACCTAAACATGTGGCCGTTGGATATGTTCACACTTCATTTAATGCAACCACCAATGATGTCAATGTAGGTCAGGATGTTGAAATTCTGGTTACAGGCCTTCCAAATGATGCAAATGGTGTAGCTTATGTAACCTATAATGGCATGATATATAGGGATAATGTTAACAAAGGCAGTGCTAAGATTATCGTTCCAGGACTGGGAAATGGAACCTATAACTTTGATGTGGTATATGCAAATGATACTAAATATAGTGCAGATTCACAAAAGGTCTCCGTCATTGTATCAAAAATCGCTCCTGATTTCACAGTTTCACTTAACAATATTAGTGTTGGTGATGATTTGGTTGTGGATGTTTCAGGCCTTCCTAATGATGCAACAGGATTAGTAACTGTATCCGTTGCAGGTTTATCTAAAAATGCCAGTGTTGCTAACGGAGCAGCTAAAATAACAATTCCTCAAAGATTGGCTGACGGATCTTATCAAGTTAATGTAACCTATTTAGGTAACAATAAATATAATGAAATCAGTCAGACAAAAACTGTTAAAATCAGCAAAATCACTCCTAAAATGGTTGTTGATGTGGATAGTGAGATTCATGTCGGTGATGATTTGACTGTGGATGTGTCCGGATTGCCTAGTGATGCAAAAGGACAAGTTAATGTGGAAATTAATGACATTACCAATAGTTTAGACGTTAAAAATGGTATGGCAACTATTATTATTCCTCAAAGATTAGCTAATGGAAATTATACTGTTACTATAACTTATTCCGGTGATGACAGGTATAATTCATTGAAAGAATCCAAATTAGTTAAAATTTCCAAAATCACTCCTGAAATGGTTGTCGTTGTAGATAATGAGATTAATATTGGTGAGGATTTAATCATCGAGGTTTCAGGTCTTCCAACAGATACCAATGTAAGGTATATTGAAATTGTCGGAGATTTGACTGAAATGGGCTTAATCAATCAGGGAAGTTCAAGAATAGTTATTTCTAACCTTACTTCAGGAAAATATTCCTTTGCAGTCTATTTCAATGGTGATGACAGATATGACATGGTCAAATCCGATGAAAGAGTTTCAGTAAATAAGTTATCTGCAAAAATGAAGGTGATTGCGGATAATATTGATGTTGGTGAAAATTTAACAGTCCAAATTGAACTGCCTGATGATGTAACTAATGAATTTGTTTATATTTCCATAAATGATGATGAAATTCCAATCAAGGTTAATGGGGGCAAAGCGGTTTACAGCATTTCAGGTTTGACTAAAGGAACCTACAATTACACTGTTTCATATGGTGGTAACGACAAGTATGAAGCAGATGAATATAGCAATGATGTTGAAGTGGGTAAGATTGCAATTGATTATAATGCAGCTATCAAAGACATTACATATGGTGAGTCAGCTGTGGTAAGTATTTCTAATTTACCTAACGATGCTTCAGGAAATGTAACAGTCATTATAAACAAGAAACAGTATTCATCTAAAGTATCCGGAAGCAGTGTTTCAATTAATATCCCTGGTTTGAATGCTGGTGAACAGACTGCAGAAGTCAGATATTCAGATGAAAAATATATGGTAAATTCAAAATATATTTCATTCAATGTTAAAAAGGCTAATCCTGAAATCACTATTGAAGCCGATGACATCCAAGTTGGTGAAGATTTAAAAGTTATAATCAGTTTGCCTAATGATGTAAGTGGAAATGTGATTGTTAATGTTGGCGAAATCTCAAAAACTGTAAATCTAATTGATGGTGCAGCTAATGTCACTATTTCAGGTTTAAGTGCAGGAATTCAAACTGTTGAAGTTAGTTATAGTGGGGATAAAAATTATAACTCAGCTTCAGCTTCCAAATCAGTAACAGTTAGTAAAGTTGATTCTACAATTTCCGTTGAAGCAGATGACATTAAATATGGTGAAAATCTAATTGTCAGAGTTATTCTTCAGACTGATGCTACTGGTAATGTTGTTGTCAAAGTTGACGGAAAATCACAAACTGTTGAAATTATCAGAGGAAATGCTGTTGCTAATATTTCCGGTTTGACCATAGGCAAAAAATCAATAAATGTAGAATACAAAGAGGACAATAAATATAATTCAATTTCATGTTCTACATCTGTTACAGTAAATAAATTAACTCCTAGCATGGTAATTTCAGCTGAAAACATTAATTATGGTGAATCTTTAAATGTTAAAGTCGAACTTTCAGATAAGATTAACGCAAACATAATTATTTCTGATGATAAAATTTCCAAGACAGTTAAAGCTGTTGACGGTATTGCATCAACAGAATGGGCTGGCTTAAATGCCGGAAGCCATACAATCACAGCTAAATTTGATGGTAATTCAATTTATGATGCTGCAACTGCATCTAAAACAGTTACTGTTAGCAAGATTATTCCGGTTGTGGTTGTTTCCGCAAATGACATTGAATGTGGTGAAGATTTATCTATTGAGGTTACTTTGCCTGTTGATGCCACCGGCAATGTGTTGGTTTCTGTGGATGAGTTTTCCAAAGCAATTCCAATTAAAAACGGCAAAGCCAGTATTGATGTTTCCGGTTTGAGCGCAGGTAGTAAAACTGTCAATGTGAGGTATGATGGTGATGATAACTATTATTCCACCAGTGCGAGTAAGGGAATTGTTGTAAGTAAAACAAATGCTCCTATTACTATTTTGGCAGATGATATTGAATATGGTGAAAATTTAATCGTTGAAGTTAATTTAAACAAAGATGCAACTGGAAATGTAATAATTTCAATTGGAGATATATCTCAAAGCGTAAAACTTGCAAACGGTAGTGCAACTGCAACATTTTCATCCTTGACAAGTGGGGATAAGGTGATTAATGTAAACTATTCTGGTGATGAGAAATATTACTCTGGTTCCGCATCAAAAAATATTACTGTAAATAATAGAGATTCATTAATTACTGTTCCGATTGATGTTAAAGTTGTAGATAATTCCCGTGTGGATATCAGTATGGAAAATGTCACAGGCAATATAGCAGTCATTGTGGATGGAAAAGAAATGACTGTTCCTTTAGATAAAGGCAAGGCCAGCATTGACTTAGATAATCTGTCTGATGGTGACCACAGGGTTGTTGTAGTTTATGACGGTGATGACACTTATGCTCCTTCACATGCCGTTACCAGCTTCAGCGTTCCTAAGGGCGTTTCCCCAATATCCACTGAATTTAGGGAAATTACTGTCAATGATGATTTGAACATTTCCTTTGTCTTGAAAGATGTAAACGGCAATGTAATTGCCAATGCTCCTATTTCATATACAATTGACGGTATTACCGGCAAAAAGACTACAGATTCCAAAGGTTCATTTGCCGTTGCTAGTAAAGACGGTGCCACAATAACTGTTAATTATGATGGTGATGACACATTTGGAGGTACAAATATGAAATTCACATTCAAGGGCTCCAATGTTCCTGTCGTTTTAAACATTGCCAGCAGATTCAATATACCTAATGGTGTAATGACCATTAACGGTTATGCTGTTGATGTTAAGGCTGGTGAAGAGGGTATCTATTATTCAACTGAGCTGTTGGATGCTAATGGAAAGCCGATAAAAGGCGTGCCTATTAACTTTGCTGTCAACAATAAGATTTATAATAGGACTACAAATGATAAGGGCGGTTTTGATCCTTATAAGCTCAATATGATTAGGGCAGGCAGATACACAATGGCATTCTACTTTGCAGGAAATGACAATTACTCATCTACCCTTGCATGCGTTTGTGTTGACTTGGACGACATTCAAGGCATCTGCCGCTAAAAAGTACACAGTCAGTTTATCCACTATTGTGGGTTCATCACATGACGGTAAGGTGCATTTGAGTCCTAAAGATGTAACATTAACTGTAAATGGTAAAACATACACCGGCAAAACAAATGCTAACGGAAAGGTTACATTTAATCTTAAGATAACCAAGAAAGGCAAATACACTGCAGATATCAGTTTTAACGGTGATGCCACTTACGATTCAGCAACAAAATCCGTGAAATTAACAATTAAATAAAATGTCAATTGGTAGGGGTGAATATATTGAAATTAAATAAATTTGCAATAGCTAGTATATTATTACTCGCTATTTTAACTTTTGGAGCCGTCAATGCGGTTGAAAATACAACAACTGACGATTTGGCTGTTGTCAGTGAAGATTTGGAAATTCATTCAACTGATGGAAATTTTAATCATGATGTCATTTCCAGTGAAGTTTCAAGCAGTGAAAATGGAATTTCAGAAGACGTCAATGTTAAAAGTCATGAAGCAGATGCGAATGCTATTTCATCAAACAATGTTCCAATTGATGTTAAAGTTGTAGATAATTCCCGTGTGGATATCACTGTCCCTAATGCAACAGGTGAAGTAATTGTCATCATTGACGATGATGAAACTTCCATGCCTTTAAATAATCAGGGCAGCACAAGTGTTCTTTTAAATAACCTGTCTGCAGGTGACCATAGTGTTGTTGTGGTTTATGAGGGCGACGGCACTCATGCAGCTGTGCATAGTGCTGTCGGATTCAATATTCCGGACGAAAGCATAGTTCCTATGGCTTGTGAATTCAGCGACATTGTCGTTGGTGAGGATTTGTCAGTCAGTCTTGTTTTAAAGGATGAAAAGGGTAACGTTATTGTCAATGCTCCTATTATGTGTTCGGTAGACGGTGTTAAAAGCACAAAATCTACTGATGGCAATGGTTTGGTAGTTATTGCCGGCAAAAATGGCGCCTCAATTGACGTTAACTATGAAGGTAATGGCACACTTCTCGCCACATCCAAAACAATAAAACTTAATAATCAAGCCACTCCAGTCGTTAGAGTTTCTAGTTTGTTTAACATTCCTGGTGGTGTAATTACCATTAACGGTTATGCTGTTGATGCTAAGGCTGGTGAAGAGGGTATCTATTATTCTACTGAGCTGTTGGATGCTAATGAAAAGCCTATAAAAGGCGTGCCTATTAACTTTGCTGTCAACAATAAGATTTATAATAGGACTACAAATGATAAGGGCGGTTTTGATCCTTATAAGCTAAATATGATTAGGGCAGGCAGATACACAATGGCATTCTACTGACATTCAAGGCATCTGCCGCTAAAAAGTACACAGTCAGTTTATCCACTATTGTGGGTTCATCACATGACGGTAAGGTGCATTTGAGTCCTAAAGATGTTGCATTAAAAGTAAACGGCAAAACATACTCTGGCAAAACCAACAGTAACGGAAAGGTTACCTTTAATCTCAAGATAACCAAGAAAGGCAAATACACTGCCAAAATCAGTTATGATGGGGATGCCACATATGAATCAGCTGCAAAATCTGTAAAAATCACAATTAAATAAGGGAATTATTCAATTCTCTTAACTTTTTTTTAATAAATTAATGTATATTTGAAAACTTTTAAATACAACTTAATCAAATAAATAATAACATTATTCAATATTTTTTGAATAGTTTGTAAATTGATTAAGGTGATTTAATTTTGCAATTTAATAAATTTACGATAGTTAGTATATTATTACTGGCTATTTTAACTTTTGGAGCCGTAAATGCGGCAGAAAATATGACTGTTAATGATTTAACAGTTGCTGGTGATAGTGGAGATTTGGAAATATCTTCACCTATTGATGAAATAAATGTTGATGGTGATATCCAAAGCAATATTTCGAATGAGAAAGCATTGCAGAGTGATAATGCTATCAATAACGGTGAAAAATTAAGTGCATCTAATGGGGATGTGCTAAGTGAAGATTATGATTATGTAATTACTCCTCAAAGTTTAAGGGAATATGGTTTAGATTCTCAGATAGAGTCTGGAAACTTTAAGTTTGAGGGAGTATTTGACGGTGATGACTTTTTCCCATATTTCATGTTTCAGGATTGTGTTGTAGATGCAAGTGAAGCCACTTTCGTAAATATGGGGATAATCTTGAACGGTAATGTTCAAATCAGCGGTTTGACATTAACTGCTTCAAGATATGTTGATGATCAAGAATTTGCTACTGCAAATGGCGCATTGGTATATGTTACTAGCGATGATAATGTTCTTGATGGATTGAACATTCAATATGCGCCTGATGAAGGTTATGACGCATATGGAATAGTGTTTGACCAAGCTAATAATTTCCAATTGTTGAATTCAGTAATTGAATTTACCGGACCTAACTATGGTGACTACTATGAATATGCAATGAAAATTGATCATTGTCAGGGCACCAATATCGTTCGCGGAAATAAAATTACAGCTAACTTGCCTATCCTTGCCGTTGATTATAGTGCGGGTAATCCAGGACTCGATACAGATAGGGTATTGAATACAGGAATCAGGGATTCTTCAGTTGATATTATTAATAACAGATTCTATGCTAATGTAATTGGCAGTGACAATAATTATCCAACCTTGGACTGCCTAATGCTTGAAAGCTGTGAGGGGGTAAATATTATAGATAATGTATTTGAAGAAACTGATTTCATCACTCCTGAAGGTGAGGCAAACTACTTGAATGTAGTTGATTTATACTACTCAAACCATGTTTTAGTGAAAGGCAATAAAATCAGTGTCGAAACAAACGGTGGAAGTGAAAATGCAGGAACTTCATATCCGATTCAATTAACTGGACCATATGAAAATGTTGTAATCGATGGAAATGACTTATATGCACACTGCGGAGGTCCTGCATTAGGTATTTTCTCACAGAACTATTATGGAGATACAGAAATCTTGGTTCAGAACAACAACATTGATGTGACTGGTCTTCCTACTGATCATTCATGGGGATTGGTTTCAGGAATTGAGCTGCAGGATACTTATGCCCGCGTATATAATAACGACATCAAAACAAAATCAATATTAGGTTATGTTGAAGATGGAATGAACATTTATGGAATAAGCTATGCACAGTACTTAAACGATAACCATAACTATGAAATTGTAGGAAATACCATTGAAACTGAAGGTCAATATGCAATTTACCTTTTAAAGGCTCAGGATACTACAGTAAATAATAATAATTTACTTTCCGGTGCCGGTGAAGGTGATGATGCAGTATATATTCAGGAAGAAGTGGGCAGTACTGAAATACGAGACAATAACGGACGTGGAAACTTCTATGTTTCACCTAATGGTGATGATGGAAATTCAGGTAGTGAAGATTCACCACTTCAGAATATTATAACCGCTATGGTTAATGTTCCTGCAGGCGGTAAAATTATTCTTTTGGAAGGGGAACATGTTATAGACCATCAGATTGACATTGAAAAATCCGTTTCCATTATCGGTGAGAATCCTGAAAATACTCTGCTGATTATGCTGAATGAAAATGCCATTGTTAACCCTGGCGTTGACATTGAAAAATTTGTAATTAAAAATATTCAATTCGTGCAAATGCCTGATGAAATGGGCATATACCTTGACTCTAAATTCGGTGAAGCCATTATTGAAAATTGTATTTTCAATGTTGAAAATCCTAAAGGAGTACAGATTGTTGTAAGCGGAGAAGGAAACTTAAATTTCAAAAATAACGTATTTGATATTGAAGTTGATTCAAATGACCTTTCTTTAATAGGCATTGGAGGTCAGGTAACTGGTGAAATTAACAATAATATTTTAAATTCCATAAATGCTGTTGAAAATAGAGGTAATGCTGTAATTAACGTAAACAGTAACTATTGGGGAACTAATGACTTTAGTCAAATTAACAATGAGAATTTACAATTGGAAAACATTGTAATAGCTGATGTTACCGTAAGCCCATCTGAAATCATGGCAGGCGAAAGCGCAGCCGTTACTGTTGACTTTAATAAGATTTTAGATTTAAATGGTGATGTATTCAATCAAAATTATGCAATACCTGATGCAGTTACTGTTTCATTTGCGGCTAACGGCCAGTTCAGTGATGATAGCTTAACAATTGAAAACGGTGTTGCAACTACAACTTACACAGATACAACCGGTGCAAATGATGAGATAGTCGTTTCCATGCCAAAACAGGAAATAACCAAACCAATCAGTGTTATTTCATTAGGTGGGGAAGTTGAATTCAATGTTACCGATACTTGGGTTGGATATTCAAGCGATTTGGTTGCAACCTTGCCTGTTGAAAGCGGAACTGCAACAATTAAAGTAAACGGAAGAACTGTAGCTACTCCTAGCTTTGAAAAAGGAAGATTAACATACACTATCAAAGCTAGTGATATAGAAAGTGGAGTAAATACAGTTGAAGTTTCTACTAACGGTGCAAGTGGTCAGGAAACATTCACTGCATATGATTATGACGGTGTGGTAACTGCTGAAACTTTCTTTGATTACTTTGATGCATCAAACAGCAACAGGTTATGTGACCATGTGCCTAAGGGTGCTGTTTTAGACTTCCAAGGTGATTTTATCAGTACTTCCTCTGTCAGCTACATCATGGAAATTAACAAGCCAATTAACATGATTTCAACCACTAAAGATGCATACATTAATCTAAACACTATTGCTCAGGGAATGCAAGGTGAAAACCCTGGTGACAGGTTTACAGTAAGCTACAACGGTTCAGGTACAAACATAAGTGACATTTCATTCTACAATTCCCAGTTATGGTTCTACAATACACATAATTTAACCATCAATAACTTGACTTCAATTGTAGACGGTCGTGAAATCGGTTCTGGAGTTGGTGTTGTTGCATTCAGAGCAAATTCATCACATATTAGTATTAAAAACTCCTATTTCTCAACAAAAGACAATGGCGGTCACTCTAACTTTGTATTGACCAATGCACATCATATAAGTGTTGATAATTCCACTATTAAGGGTGAAGGAAATGTTGGAAACTTGATATATTATAACTTCTATAATATGGAAGGTTTCGACGGCATGTTCATGCCACAGATAATGCAATTGGTTAGACAGGGCAAATTAGAAATCAACGATCACAACAGCATTACAAACTGTAAGATTTACGGTCCTGAAACTGCACTTGGAATTTGTTATTTATTCCAGGATCAAAGTTCCGGTAATAATGTGCTTGAAAACAACACAATCGTTTACAGCGGTGTTGGAGTAAACATGGGTTCAAACGGAATTGTTAAAGGCAATAACATTACTGGCGGTTGTGGAATTAATGCAGGTGCAGGTACACAAGTGATTAATAACAATGTTTCCGGAAAAGTGACTGCAAGTGGTTCTAATGTAATTGTCGGAAACAGGATTATCACTACAGAAAATTATGCAATTGAATTGGGAAGTTCAAAAAATAATGAAATTCATGACAATTATCTTGTAAGTGCCAGCGGTAAAGGTGATGCTGCTGTCAATTTAGGAACAGGTTCAGGTAATGTTGTTTCTGATAATGGACCTGCTAATGTTGACATTAGCTTAATCGTTGAAAAGACAGATTTCTGGTTGCCATCAACCAACACTGTAACCATAACAACCGATGCTACAGGCACTATTGAAATTAGAGTAAACGGAAAAACCGTTGCTACAGAGACTATTGACAATGGTCAGGTTGTCTACACTATTCAGTCCAGTGATATTAAAGCAGGTGAAAACACAGTCACTGCATTCTATCAGGGTGCTGAAGAGAGTACAACATTCAATGTATATGGTCTTGTAACCAATGAAACCTTTGATGATTACTTTGATGAAGCAAATTCAGGTCGTATAAAAGACTTTGTACCTGAAGGCGCTGTTTTAGACTTCCAAGGTAAATTCTTAAGTTCAACTGATAAAATGTTTGTAATGGAAATCAACAAACCGGTCAATATTATTTCAAGCACTAAAGATGCATACATTGATTTAAACACTACTGCTGGATCTTTAATGGGTGACAATCCGGGGGACCGATTCACTGTAAGTAATGGCGGTTCAGGTTCAAACATTTCCGATTTAAAATTCCATAACTCACAAATATGGGTATATAATGCTCATAATGTAACTTTAGATCATATCAGTAATGTTATTGAAGACCAAAGGGTTGGTTCAGGAGTTGGTGCAACTTCAATTAGAGCTAATTCAACTTATGTAACAGTTAAAAACAGTTACTTCTACACTAAAAACAATGGTGGTTCATCATCATTAGTAATGGCTTGGGCCGATTACTGCACATTCCAGAACAATACAATTGAAGTGGAAGGCAATGTAGGTAACTTGATTTACTTAACCACTTACAACGTAGAGGTTCCTTCAGGAGTTGTGGCAAATCAACACAATACTATAGTGGATAATACCGTACGTCGTTTGGACGGTCAAAGTGCGGCTATCTGTTGGGGTATTGTAATCGGAGGTCCTAATAACTTAATTAAAAACAACACTATTTACTATGCCGGAGGTACCGGTATCAATGGACAATATGGCGGTACTACATTTACAGGCAATGTCTATGAAGGAAATAAATTATACAATGCAGCTTTGAATGCATTACCTGGTTCAATAGTTAAAGATAATTATGTAGAAGGTTCTTCAATGACTGTCGCTGCTGGAAGCGAAGCTTATAACAATACTGTCACAGGAGGTTCTTTAACTGTCAACGATGCAGTTGCCCACGACAATAATGCGAAAGTTGTTGCGAATGGTGAAAGTGCTTCTGTTTATGGTAGAGTAGAAGATTTAGATGTAAAATCCAATGTTGAAGTCACTAACGCTATTGTAACTGGTACTTTAAGATTCATAGGTTCAAATTCAGTCGTATCAAATTCAACAGTTAACAATGTTGTGTTTGGTGAAAGCAGATCCGTTAAATCTACTAACTCTAAATTAGTGGGTTCTAATATTACAGGAACAGTTACTTTCACTCAAAGGGGATCTGAAACCAATTCATTAATTGGAAACAATATCACACAAACAGTAATGTTACAAGGTGTTAATGACATTGTCTATCAAAACAACATTATCACAACAGGTGACTATGCTGTTGATGCTACCCATACCCGTGCAAGTGAAAACAACATATCCGACAACTATTTAATAAGTAATGGTAAAACAGGTAATGCTGCTGTTACTTTTGCAAGCGGTAAAGACCATATTGTTGAAAACAACGGTCCTGACTTGGTTATCGGAACTATCGCTGATGTATTGATAGGTAATGATAATGTTATTCCTATAACAATTTTACCTACTTTCAGAAACACTACCTTTACAGTCAAAGTAAACGACAACGTCATTAACGAAACCCAAGCTGGCGGAGAAGTAAATCAATTTGTAAAAGCCAGTGATTTGGTTTTAGGCGAAAATACCGTTGAAGTGACTGCATATGGAATTACAAAAACAGCAACATTCAATGCATTTGAAATTCTAATTGATGTGACTAAAGAAATTACAATCGGTGATGATAACAGTGCAACTGTGACTATTGCTGGTAAAACAGGAACTGTTTCCATTAAATTGAACGGAAATGAAATAGCCACTCCTGAATTAAGTGAAGGCAGTGTAACTCAGACCATTTCTGCAGATGACATTGTCCTTGGTGAAAATGCTGTTGAAGTCACCTATAATGGATTTACAAACTCAACAACTTTCACTGCTGCTGAAAAAGCTATTGAAATCGAGTTATCTGTTGAAAAAACTAATTTCTGGTTGCCTAATACTAACACAATCACAGTGTCCATTAATGGTGCTCAAGGCAATGTTGAAATTAAGGTAAACGGCAAAACAATAGCTACTCCTGAATTGTCTGAAGGCAGTGTAACTCAAACAATTTCTGCTGAGGATATGAAAGCTGGGGACAATACAGTTGAAGTAAGCTACATGGGCTCAAGTAAAACAGATTCATTCTATGTATATGGTCTTGTAACCAATGAAACTTTCTTTGATTACTTTGATGCATCAAACAGCAACAGATTATTTGACAGTATCCCTAATGGAGCCACTTTGGATTTCCAAGGCAGGTTCATAAGCGATGATAATGTTTGTTATAACATGGAAATCAACAAACCGATTAATATGATTTCATCCACAAAAGATGCATTTATCAACTTGAACACTATTGCAGGGTCTTATATGGGTGACAATCCGGGTAATAGATTCACTGTCAGTTATGGTGGTTCTGGAACTAATATTAGTGATATATCATTCTTTAACTCACAATTATGGTTCTTTGATACACATAATTTGACTATTACAAATTTAACTTCAGTTGTTGACAACCAGAGGATTGGTTCCGGTGTTGGAGTCATTTCATTTAGAGGCGGATCATCACACATTAAAGTTAAAGACTCTTATTTCTCCACTAAAGATAATGGTGGTAGCAGTAACTTTGTACTGGCAAATGCTAATCATATTAGTGTTGATAACTCCACTATTAAAGGTATGGGAAATGTAGGTAATCTGATTTATTTAACTTTAATCAATCTTGAAGGAGGAACTCCATCCGCAGCACAAATAACTGCTTCTGAAATGAATGGTTACAACAACTTTACAAATTGTAAGATTTATGGTCCTGAATCTCCTTTAGCTATTTGTTACTTATACGCTGAGCAAGGATTTGGACATAACTTATTTGAAAACAATACTGCTGTTTACACAGGGACTGGTGTAACAATGGGATCTTATGGTATTGCTAAAGGAAACAATATAGTCGGTACTTCCTTGACTGTAGGCTCTAACGGTGAAGCTTATAATAATACTATTACTGGTTCTTTAACAGCTAATAATGCATATGTCCACGACAATAACGTCGATACCATTATTTTAAATGGTGCAAATGCACGCTTTTCAGGTGAATTCACTAATTTGCAAGTTAAAAAAGATGTAGTTGTTAGTGATTTGGTCATAGCAGGTACTTTAACATTCACTGGTGCTAATTCAATTGTATCAAATGTAACAGCCAATAATGTTGTATTTGGTATGACTGGAGGTAAAGCGACTAACTCCAAATTGGTCAATTCCACAGTTACCGGAACTGTTACTTTCACCAGATCCGTATCCGACGGTAATGCTTTAATAGGCAATAATCTCACACAAACTGTAATGTTACAAGGTGTTAATGACATTGTCTATCAAAACAACATTATCACAACATCCAATTATGCTGTTGATGCTACCAACACACGCGCAAGTGCAAACAATATATCTGACAACTATTTAATAAGTAATGGTAAAACAGGTAATGCTGCTGTTACTTTTGCAAGCGGTAAAAACCATATTGTTGAAAACAACGGTCCTGACTTGGTTTTAGGAACTGTCTCTGATGTATTGATGGGTGATGATAACGTTATTCCTATAACAATTTTACCTACTTTCAGAAACACAACATTTACAGTCAAAGTAAATGATAAGGTCATTAATGAAACCCAAGCTGGTGGAGAAGTAAATCAAATTGTAAAAGCCAGTGATTTGGTTTTAGGCGAAAATACCGTTGAAGTGACTGCTTATGGAATTACAAAAACAGCAACATTCAATGCATTTGAAATTCTAATTGATGTGACTAAAGAAATTACAATGGGTGAGGATAACGGTGTAACTGTAACTATCGCAGGTAAAACAGGAACTGTTTCCATTAAATTGAACGGAAATGAAATAGCCGCTCCTGAATTAAGTGAAGGTAGTGTAACTCAGGCCATTTCCGCAAGTGACATTGTCCCTGGTGAAAACACTGTTGAAGTCACCTACAACGGATTTACAAACTCAACAACTTTCACAGCTAAAACCATTGAAAGCATTCTTGTTGAATTGGAAAACAAAAACATTTGGCTAGGTGATGAAAACTCCGTAACAGTTACAATCCCTGGCGCAGCCGGAACTGTAACAATTAAATTGAATGGAGTCGAAATTGCTACACCAACTTTAAGTGACGGTTCAGCAACCCAAACAATCGATGCAGATGATATTATTGCCGGTGAAAACACTGTTGAAGTTACCTATTTAGGATTTACAAACTCCACTACATTCACTGCTCAGGACAATGTTGTAACTCCTGAAAACTTCGATAAATTCTTCGATAATGACGGTGAAATAAGAGACATTCCGTTTGATGAATTAATCTTTAAAGGTGAATTCGACGCTCCTGTCGAAGAGTTGCTGATATTCAACCCATTAACAATTACCGGTGACGGCGCAATATTGAAAAACATGCGTATTTTCATCGATTCAGATGATGTTAAATTGGATAAATTAACTATAGTTGCTGATGAAGAGATTGGCTATTTAATTCATGTTGATATGGGATCAAATCTTGATTTTACTAATTTGAATGTAAGCTATTCTGCAGGTGCAGATGAAGCTGTTGCTGTTGATATTAAAGACGCTACTGATGTTCGTTTATTAAACAGTACAATATTCTTTGAAAGTCATGTAACTGATGATACATTGCCTTCAATAGCTGTTCAGGTTGTAAATTCTCAAAATGTTTTAATTGACGGAAATAACATTACTGCAAAATTGCCATGTGTATACGTAAATACTTATGATGATGATTATTACCTTATGGGTTCAAATAATGTAAATCCTATAAGGCTTAAAAATTGTGGTAATCTAATATTAACAAACAACAATATAAATTCCACTACAAATGACTATTCCGCAGATTTCCCAACAATCCAATCAATTTACATTATAGGATGTTATGATTCATTGATTGATCACAACAACATTTCCATGATTGATGAGATGACTCCTGCTGGAATGGACAATTACCTCTACGGAATTGACTTCGGACACAACAGAAATGTAACATTCTCTTATAATAATTTCAACATGTCCACCAGTGGAGGCCTGGACCAACACGGTACTGCATATGCTTTCCAAGGTGTTCAATCTGATGTAATTATTAGAGGAAACAACATTACAAGTAAATCCAACGGTCCAAACCTAGGTATTTATGTTGCAAGTATGTTTGGTGAAACTTCAGAACTTTTAATTGAAGACAACTTCATCAATGTAACCGGTTCTGCCTCTCCAAGCGGTAACTGGGCATTGGTATCAGGTATTGAAATCCAGAACGGTAATGCAAAAATCTACAATAACACCATCTACACCCAAAATGTCATTCCATTCGAAAAAGGAGCATACATTTACGGTATAAGTTATGCTCAGTGGATGTATGGTGACCGTTCATTTGATATTCAAAACAATACAGTTTACACTGAAGGAGCATACACAATTTCCGTAATCAATTCAACTAGTCTTAATGTTGAAGGTAACACATTATATGCTCGTGAATTGGCCGGTGATGATTCAATCGACCCTGGTATAACTGAAGATGTGACCATTGGTGAAAACTTACCTCCAAAACCTGATGTTGTCATTGAAATCGATGACTGCTGGATGGGTCTTGACAACAGAGTCAACATTACTGTTGCAGGTGCAACCGGTAACGTAACTATTAGAGTAAATGACAAAGAGGTTGCAGTAGAACAAGTTTTAGTCGACGGCACATTTAACTTCACAATTTCTGCTAGCGACATGATCGCTGGTGAAAATACAATTGAAGTAACCTACAACGGATTAGGAAAAGAAGTATTACCAAATACCAATTCCACCACATTTAACGTAATGGAAAGCATGGACCCTGAATTAACAATTTCTGTTGAAAATATCACTTCAGGTCAATCAGCTATTGTAAATGTTGCAATTAATCCTGAAGCAACCGGAGTTACAATGGTTAATGTAAATGGTAAGTTATATCCTGTTGAAATTGATAATGAAGGTAAAGGACAAGTAACTATTCCTAATTTAGTTCCGGGTACTTACACCGCAACTGTCATATTTGAAAGTGACCGTATCGAATACTTGTCTGGTGAAGATGAAACAGCATTTAAAGTAGCTGCATTGGAAAGCAAAATCAATATCAGCATTGGTGAAGCTTTATTAGGCGATGATGCTGTTGTTAATGTATCCATTCCTGGTGCTACAGGTAATGTCACTGTTATTGTTGATGGTAAAAAACAGAATGTTCCATTAGAAAACGGAAATGCGACTTACACTATTGAAAACATAACTGCAGGCGACCACTCTGTTGTTGTAGTATACTTGGGTGATGATAATCATGCACCTGCAGTGGAATCCGCTATGGTATCTGTTGATAAAATGACTCCAACTGTTTCAATTGACCCAATTGATGTTCAATATGTTGGAAATGCAATTACAATTACCGTAACTAATGACACTGCCGTTAATGTAACAATCAACGGTAAAGATTACACATTGTCTGAAGGTGTTATAACTATTGAAAACGGTTTAAGCGCTGGAGAATATATTGTTGTAGCAACTGCCGCTGAAAATGATAAGTATTATGGTAAATCTAGTTCCACTACATTTACTGTAGCTAAAAATAAATCTACTGTCAATGTAACTGCTGTAAGTGAAATTAAAACAGGTTCTGAAACTACAATCGCTGTTGAAGTTACTGATGGTGCTACTGGTATCGTAATTGTTAAAGTTGGAGATAAGGAATATGCAATCGACTTGTCACAAACCAATAACGTAACCGTTGCATTTGATAAAGCTGGTGAATACTCTGTCGTTGCCAAATATGAAGGTGATGATAAATACAATGCCAGTGAATCTGAAACTGCAAATGTTGTTGTCAGCGATAAGGAAGATGCTAACGTTCAAGTGGAAATTGTCTCTAAAGATGACTTAACTGTTGGTGATGAAGTTGAAATCGTCGTTAAAGCCGATACCAACGCTGAATTGATTGTATTGGTCAACGGTAAAGAACTCAATCCGGGTTCCAACGGTGTATTAAGCGTATCCTTAAACAATATCCTTAAATCAGTTGAACAATCATACAAATTCACTGCAGGCAAAGCAGGAATCTACAATGTCACAGTTCTTGCAAGAGAAAACGACGAATATGCATCAGAAGTATACAGCGAAGTATTCTTAGTTGGCATTAAAAATGCAACTGTTGAAATCACTCCAATAACTGATGCTAAAGTCGGCGATAACATAACAATTGAAGTTACTGCAGATACTGATGGTGCATTAACCATTAAAGTCAACGGTGAAGTTGTATCTGGAGTTTATGAAATCACAAAAGCAGGTTCATACACTATTACAGCAGAAAGTGCTGCAACTGCAAATTATACTGCAGGATTTGCAACATACACATTTGTTGTAGAAGAAGAACCAGCTGAACCAGAAAATATTACCATTGTCATTGATGGTGAGGAATATACCATTCCTGCTGTGAACGGCACCACTATTGATACAAATTTAACTAAGGAACTTAATGAAAAGATTGATAATTTAACTGATGAGTTAGAAAAAGCTCAGGCTAATGCTACTAAGTTGGCTGATGAGTTGGCTGATGCTCAGGCTAATGCTACTAAGTTGGCTGAGGATCTTGCTGATGCTAATGCTAAGGTTGATAATTTGACTGGTGAGTTGGCTGATGCTAATGCTAAGGTTGATAATTTGACTGGTGAGTTGGCTGATGCTAATGCTAAGGTTGATAATTTGACTGATGCTCTTGCTGATTTAGCTGATGAGTTAGCTAATGCTACTGATAAGATTGCTGATTTAACTGGTGAGTTGGCTGATGTTAATGCTAAGGTTGATAATTTGACTGGTGAGTTGGCTGATGCTTATCAAACAATCGAAGATTTACTTAAACAGTTAGAGGAAGCTAAGGCTAACGCTACTAACAGTACACTTCCTGAAACTGTTGTTGTTGATGGTGTTGAATATCCAATCGAGTATGTGAACGGTACTGCTACTGTTGAAACCAATAATACAGAACCTGTTGTTCCAAAATCATCTGAATTCAGTGAAATTACAATCAGTGATGATTTAACCATTTCAATTGTGCTTAAAGATGGTGACGGTAACGTTATTGCTAGCGTTCCAATTACATACACTGTAAATGGTGCTGCAAATACTACTGTAACTGCTAACGACGGTAAATTTACAGTTAAAGGTAAAAATGGTGCTTTAATCTTGAAACTGAACAGTGCCGCTGTTCCTGAGGTTGTTAAAGTTGCAGCTCAATTCAATATTTCCAACCGTGCAATTACCATTAACGGCTATGCCGTAGACGGTCCTGCAGGAGAACAAGGAATATACTACGCTACAACATTACTTGATGCAAATGGCAAACCAATTTCCAATGTATACCTTGAATTTGCTGTAAACAACAAGATCTATAACAGAACAACCTATGAAAACGGTAGCTTCAATCCGTATAAACTTAACATGATAAGGGCTGGAAGATATACAATGGCTTTCAACTTTGCAGGTGATGAAAACTACACCAATGCATTTGCATGTGTATGTGTGGACCTGGATAAAAAACCAATAACCATAAAAGCACCTGCTAAAACCTATAAAGCAGCTACTAAAACCAAAAAGTACACAGCTACATTATCTACAATTCCATCAGTATATGACGGAAAAGTATACTTAAGTCCTAAAGCAGTTAAATTGACTGTAAACGGTAAAACCTTCACAGGTAAAACCAACAGCAATGGACAAGTCACCTTCAAAATAACTAACCTAAACAAAAAAGGCAAATACACTGCCACAATTAGTTATAAAGGTGACAAAACATACGAAGAAGCAACACAAAAAGTAAAATTAACAATTAAATAGAAGAGTCAACACACTCTTCTAACTTTTTCTTTTTTTTCAATAATATCGGATTTTTTTTTAAAGATAAGTTTATAAACTATTTTTAATATAATATCTATTGTCTTTTAGTAATTTAGTTGTAGGAGGTGATAGGTATAAGAAATGATGTGAAATTATTCACGTTGTTAATGATTATCTGTTTTATAATTTCCGTTTCATCTGTAAGTGCAGTGGATTTTAATCAAACAAATTCAACTAATGGGCTGTCCCTTGCAGACACTCCAATTTTAAAAGTTGAAGATGAAATCCCCGATGAACCGGATTTGGTTTTAAACGATACAATTTATGTAACTTCTGATAATATCGATGAGTATTTCACAGATGGCATTCTAACATCCAGATTTGACAATAAGACTTTGATATTCAATCAAAATTTTGAAAATCTTGGAAAGTTGGAAATTAATGCGAAAAACGTTACAATTAAAGGTTCAGGATATATTCTGAAAAACACTGTATTTCAAGTTGATGCTCGTGATGTTACATTGTCCGATTTGAATTTGGATTTGGATAGTCAATTCGCATCAAATGATGGTGCGGCTATTGAAATCGTTTCAGATGATGTAAGTCTGATTAATGTAAACATTGATTATGTTGTCCCTAGAAATGTTGAAGCATATGGAATCTATGCGATGGGCGCAAGCAGAAATCCTTTGAAAAACCTTAAAATCAAAAATTCCAATGTCAATTTTGAAGGACACAACGATGATGTAAACGTTTATAACTGTGCTGTAAAATTGGAGAACTGCAAAGATTCACTGATTGAAAACAACACTTTTATTTCAGCGTTGCCCCTTAAGGATATTATTTTCGGGGCCGACGGTGCTGAACTCGCATCAGATTTGGTTTTAACAGTCGGAATTGGTGGTTGCAACAATACAACTTTCATTGGAAATCGCCTTTTTTCAGAAGTGAATAAGAGACCTGAAAACTTATATCCTTCCCTCGATTGTATGTTAATCTCAAAATCAGATAATTCATTAATATGCAATAATTCCATCTTTATGACAGACTTTCTGACATATCCCGGTATTGACAATTACCTTTATGGATTGGACATCTATAATTTACATAACATTACTGTTTGCCACAACGACATTTCAATCATAACTACCGGTGGTAAGCTGGCTGCAGGTACTGCATATCCTATTCAGATTACAGGTCCGATCTCTCAGGTCAATATCACAGAAAATGATTTGTATTCATTTTCCAACGGTCCGAACATTGGAATTTACTCTCAAAATTTCTATGGTGCAACCACATTATCCATTACTCACAATAGGATTAATGTCACAGGACTTGCCGGAACTCATGAATGGGCATTGGTAGCGGGAATCGAATCCCAGGACACATGTTCAACAATCCTTAACAATATCATTGAAGTCCACAGTGTCGGTGACGTATCAATTGATGACAATCTTTACGGTATCAGTTACCGCCAGTCAACAAGTGGAAATCACACATATGACATTGAAAACAACACTGTATTCAGTGACGGTTTTTATGCCGTAAATCTCTTGAGTTCAGTCAATTCAAAAGTTACCAATAACCTGTTGGTTTCATATAACTCCAATGTAAAAGACGGCAGTGGAGGATTCAAATATTGGGATATAAATAGGCATGACGGTTTAGAATTCTACAACAATCAAATCATTAAAGCCTTTGATTATTTTGCAAAAACCAACAATAACGTTGACAATGGGGATGAAAACGACTATTCCACACCAAGGAATACCAAGGAAATCTCCAATAAAATTGACGGTTCTAAACTTTCAAGTACGGAAACTGAAAATAAGTATTCCTTCAATCCTTTGATTCCTGGAAATTCAAAAGATCAGGGAAATGATAACAGCGACCAGACACAATATGGTGATGACAAAAAAGATGATGATTCATCCACTTCAGACAATAGTGGTACATTTCCAAATCAGGGAAGCAGTTCTGGAAATTCATCAAAAAGTGATTCAATGTCTTTAAGAGACTTTTTGGTTAATTTCATCAATTCAAATACTGAAAATGGAAACGTAAACACCACTTCTTTCAACGGTCAGAATGTAAACACCCGTACAAATCAG
This sequence comes from uncultured Methanobrevibacter sp., assembly GCA_900318035.1. Taxonomy (GTDB): domain Archaea; phylum Methanobacteriota; class Methanobacteria; order Methanobacteriales; family Methanobacteriaceae; genus Methanocatella. The sequence continues at coordinate 9,425 of ONJC01000034.1, read as the reverse complement.
AGTGATGCAACACCGTCTGACAGTGGTGCCGACAGTTCAGCAAGTCAATCAAAATCATCAAGCAGTCCTAATTCTGCCGCTGGCGGGGAATCTCAAAGTGTCAGTAAAAAGGCTTATGAAATCGATGAGAAAAATGAAGAAAAATTCATTCCGTCAATATTTTTCATAATACCAGTATTGATTCTGTTATACATTGGAATTAGACGCAGAAAATCAAATCTTGACTAAAATTAGTTGTTTTTCAACTAATCTTCTTTTTTTTTTATTGTCATTTATACTCGACATGTTTAAATATTCTTTTTTTCATAACTATACATATCATAGACAAATGATTTTTTATTAAGTATAATTAAATTTAATCGGGGTATTTAATTTGAAAATAAGTAAGATAACATTTATGTTATTTATTATTTTAGTGATGCTGTCCGTCTCTGCGGTCAGTGCATCGGATAACCTGACTGACTCAGGCATTGTTGGTTTGGATGATGGGCCAATCTTTGTCGATGTCAACGGTAATGATTCAGGTGACGGATCTAAGGACTCCCCAGTTTCAACTATAGATAAGGCAATATCCCTATCAAAGGAAAACGGGACAATTTATCTCTCAAACGGGGAGTTTAAAAATTCTCTAAATAATAAATTAACTATAGGCAAATCATTAAATTTCATTGGTGCGAAAGACACAACAATAAATGGAATGAATAAGGATTATTTATTTGAAATACAGGATAATGTATGTGTTAGTTTTAAGAATATCAAGTTCATAAACGCCTATAAATCTCCCGGCTCATATTCCATTAATTATAATAAAAGCGTTTACGGTGCTGCCTTGGATATCAAAAACGCAATAGTAACAGTTGACGGCTGTTCATTCATTGACAATGTGCTGAATTATGATGAATCAATGGGTCAGTGTATTTATGGTGGTGCAATCAGTAATTTCGGAGATTTGACAATAACAAATTCATGGTTCAGCAATAACACTGCCCTTTCCACATCTGGGCTTAACTCATATGGGGGCGCTGTTTATAACAAGGGCAAATTGAGAATTTTCAATACCACATTTTCAAAATCAAGAAGCGTCAATTTCGGATATGGTGCCGCAATAGCTAATGACGGTAAGATAATAATGCAGGACAGTACCATTGCAGAATCCAGGGCACTTTATGAATCCAAGGGTTCAGCAATATATAATACAGGTGATTTTGAGCTGTATGATTCAATCATTGAAAATAATTATATTGCAAGGGCCAATTTCAACTATATCTATGGTGCAATCTATAATGCAGGGGCTCTGACCGCAAGGGGAAACATTTTCAGAAACAATACAGGTTATTATGAAGCGCCAACACCTTCATACAAAGGTTCTCCCAACATATACAACAGCGGAAAATTAAACCTGACATATAATGCATTCATTGATAATGCTCCATTTGATGGAATATCAACCGACGTATATTACAACGGTGGTGACATTATCAATTTAGACAACAACTGGTGGAATACAAACGAAAATCCATATAATGAAGGTACAAAAATCAATGTCGATGAGCTAAACTCATGGTTAATACTCAATTTAACTCCGGATTACACAAAATTAAATATCTCAGATTCAGTAACTATCAACGCATCATGGACAAACAACATTGATCTTTTAACTCACATTGATTTGATTCCCCTATTCAATGTAACCTTCAAAACCAATGTAAACGGAAATGAGATTGTCTCAAAAAAACAGCTTATAAACGGACGGGCGGACTTTAAATTTGATTATGCCCAAAACAAGGGATTATATGATGTGACTGCCACCATGGAATCTTTCAGCCAAAGTGTTCTTGTCGATGTCGGAAAGGCTTTCACATACGTAAGCTTCAACGTCAATGACAACATCACTTATATGGAAGATTTGAACGTAAGCGTTGAAGTGACCAGTGCAGACAACTCCATTCCTCAGGGTACTGTTCTTTTGAAGATGGGTGATGAAACCTACACAGTTGATTTGGTAGATGGCAAGGGAAAATGCACAATTTCTAGTCTGAATCCTCAAAAATATACTTTGGATATTGTTTATGACGGAAGCGAAAGTCATTTCAAGGCATTCAACAGCACAGAAGTCAACATCAAAAAGCTTGACGTTGATTTGAAGCTAAACATTTCAGAAATCAAGGTTTCCCAGACAGGTCAGGCTATTGCAACCTTAGGGCCAAAAGGAGTTCAGGGTCAGGCAATCATGTTTGTTGACGGAAAAAGAACTAAAATTGTCTATCTCTACAACGGCAACACCTCAATTTCACTTTCCAAATTTAAAGAAGGCGTATACAACATCACTTTGCAGTTTGTGGAAACATCATATTATAATTCCGCCAATGCCAGTGCCATTTTCAGGGTATCACGTTACGACTCATCAATCAACATCACTGCAGATGACATTAAAGTCGGCGAAAATGCAACAATAACAGTCACAGTTTCACCCGACACATTGAGGGGAGAGGCAACACTGATAATCAACGGCGTTGAAAATGAGATATTCATTGACAATTCAACCACAAACGTTACTCTGAGCAATCTGGAAGGCGGAATGTATCATGTCACTTTAATATTCGATGGGGATTTGAGATACAATCCGGTCAATGTCTCCACATCATTTGAAGTCATTAGGACTCCTACCACATTGACCGTTGGTATCAATCAGGATGACAGGAACATGAACGGTACAATAAAGGTCAGGACAAATCCTAAAAACTGCAGTGGAGTCATGGGAGTTTACATCAACTACAATCTCTACAAAATGAATTTCACCAATGGCGAAGCAGAGTTTGCAGTCAAATTCGATAAGGGAACAAACTATGTATTCGTATTTTATGAGGGCAACAAATACTATGAGGATGCTTCCTGGAACACTACATTGGGCGTTGCAGACGAATTCGTGTTCATCGGTGAAAACTCAACAGGATTTGCAAAAAACGACTTCAACTATTCCGTAAGGCTGATTGAGATTAACGGTATTCCAATGCCTCAAAGAACAGTGACAGTCGAGTTCAACGGTGTAAAATATAATATAACAACCAATGACAACGGTTTTGCATATCTTCCTTTGAATCTGGATGAAGGTGAATACAAAATAATGGCCACATTCAAGAACGCTACAATCTCAAATACTCTGTCTGTCAAAAGGGTGGACTTCAATCTGACAGTTTCAGACATTATCTATGGGGATGTTGAAAAAATCACTGCAGTCTTTGAAAATGGAGTCGCCGGCAGCGTAAATTTCATTGGAAGCAATTTGAATGTCACAGCAGACATTGTAAACGGAACTGCAAGCTATAACTATTCCAATTTGGATGCAGGCAAATACAGTATAAGTGCAATTTATCATGACCTTGTTAAAGAAGCACAATTCACAGTCAATAAGGCCGATTTTAACATAAGTGTCAATGTCAGTCCGGCAACTCCTGAATTGGATGAGATAATTGAAGTTTCAAATCTCGAAAACATCACAGGCGAAATCGTATTTGTCTTCAATGGCAATGAATACAGGGCGCCTATTGATGATGAAAAGGCTGTTTTGAACTTATCAAAATTAAATGAGGGAGTTTATACAGTAACAATAAAACATGAGGGGGATAAAAATCATAATCCTCTTGAAAAAAGTGTCAGTTTCCGAATCAAGATATTTGCCTCAGATTTAAACATTACAGTTAATGATGCATATTACTATCATGACCTGATAGCTTCAGCAACCTTAAACAGCGATGCAACAGGCACTGTAAGATTCAGTGTTGCAAACATTACAAAGGATATTGAAATTGTTGATGGCAAAGCTATCTGGAACTTCACAGGCATTGATGTTGGAACTTATACTTTATCTGTAGAATATTTGGGAAACGAATATTATATTTCATCAAAAAATGAAACATCATTAAGTGTCTTCAAGGCCAATTCCACAATCGGACTCTATGTTAAGGATGTTGTGCTGGATGAAAATATAAGAATCTATGCCGATTTAAGTCCAAATGCAACAGGTAGCGTTTCATTCAGTATGACAGGATATTTCTCACCTAGAAACAAGCCGGTGAAAAATTCCACATCAAACTGGTATATTGCTCCTTTAAAAACAGGTGAATATGAAGTGATTGCAAGATATCTGGGAGATAAAAACTATTATCCGTCAAATACAACTTTCATTCTTAATGTAAGTCAGCAAAAATCAGTTCTCGATGTTGAACTTAACGATGTGGGCATCAGCGAGAGGGTAATGTGTAAAGTGATCCTCAAAACTAAGGGTGGCGAAGCAATAACCGATAAGGTCAGCCTGAAAATAGGAAACAACGTATATGATATTGATGTTACTGACGGCAGTGGATCACTGGTTGTCGGTAGAATGGCCGTCGGCAACTACACATATGAAGTGGAATACAAGGGAACCTACAATTACTCCCGTGCATATTATAACGGTGAGTTCAAGGTTGTCGATGATTTGCTGGACGTGGAGTTAACATGCAATAATCTCTCCAAATATTATGGCGGAAGTGAAAAGCTTATAATCAATCTAAAAAATTCCAACGGTAAGGCTTTCCCATACCAAAGCATTGTTGTTAAAATCGGCTCAAAAACATATAATCTTGTTACAGACTCTAAAGGTCAGGCAAGTGTTGATGTTGAATTGAATCCTGGAAAATATAACGCTTTAGTGGTTTTCCCTGAAACCGAAAAGTACCATGCCTCATCAGCAAATACCACAGTAGAGATTCTCTCCACTGTAGATGGAATCGATGTTGTTAAATTATACGGCAGCGGAACCCAATACTTTGCAATATTCACTGATTCAAACGGAAAGGCTCTTGGAAATACCAAGGTTACATTCAAGATTTCAGAAAATTCATATAAGGTGACTACACTTCCGAACGGTATTGCCAAAATTAACGTCAATTTCAAACCTGGCGTATATGTAATCTCATGTGTAAATCCTGCAACAAAAGAGAAACTGTCAAATAAGATTACAATCATCTATCCGATTATGGGCAAGGACTCTTCAAATTATGCGGGTTCAAAAACCACTTATAAGGTTCGTATCTACAAGCTGAATTTGAAACCGGTCGGCAAAGGCAAGACAGTCAAATTCAAAATCAACGGCAAAACCTACAAGGTTAAAACCAACAAGAACGGCTATGCAAAACTGGCCATTAAACTGAAACCTAAAAAATATATTGTAAAGGTAAAGTATTCAAAATACAAGATAACCAATAAGATTACAGTTAAGAAGTTATTGTCAGCTAAAAACATTTCAGTAAAGAAATCCAAAAAGGCCAAATTCAAGGCAAAGCTGGTTAACTCTAAAGGTAAAGTTCAAAAGAACAAAAAGATCACCTTCAAAATTGACGGTAAAAAGTACTCTGCCAAAACCAATAAGAAGGGAATTGCCACTTTAACCCTGAAGAATCTGAAGGTTGGAAAACATAAGATACGGTCAATTTATGGTAAAACCACAATAACCAATACAATAACAGTTAAAAAATAGAAGTTTTTTTTTAAACTTCTCTTATTTTTATTTTTTCATATAGACTTCCTTGTTTTAAATGATAATTGTCTTTTGTAAAATCGATTTAATTAATGAAAGCCATGTTTATTCCATAAGTTTTCATCATGTCCTATAATATTTTTGGTTGTTATTTTGAGTATTCGGCATGGAAAATTATATTAATTTTTGAGTCTAATTATTATTCATGATTTTTAAAATTTTCTCAAAGGGTCACAGGAATGTCACATCCCATCACAAATCCACTTTTGAGATAACAAAGGATGCGGAAATTGGACCCACTGCAGACTGTATAGTCGGAGTTGACATGGACAAGACCATGCTTGACTTCCCTCAGGAGTTCAAGGATAAAATAGCCAATTCAAATACAAAAATCATTGTGGAACTCAAAACAGAAAACGGGTATGATGAAATAACCGGTTTTGGTCATGAGGATTTGACATTGACACATCCTACTGACATTGTCATTAGAAAAAGTGATTATGTATGCAGCAGAACATTGATGATTGGAGCGGATAAGGCGGCCAAAGATCTTGACGGTGATCTGATTGATGATTTAAAAAATGAAAAAATCATGGAAGTTACCATAAAATTATGTGAAAAATAGATAACTTTATATAAGTTGAAAAATATATTTTTTTATAACTACTTTTGTTTTTATGCGGGGGTGGTCGAGCGGTCAAAGGCGCTAGGTTGAGGGCCTAGTGGGTTAGTCCCTTCGCGGGTTCAAGTCCCGTCCCCCGCACTATTCGATTACTGTTTTTGAAAAGTTTTTTAAATATTCAATTCAAATATATTTAACAGAAATTAAATTGGAGGACTATTTTTGAATAAAAAAATTATATTTGCATTGACAATACTTTCTTTGATTTTTCTCTGCATGAATTTTGCAAGTGCAAGTGATTTTAATGATACTGCCAGTTCTGATTTTGATGATTTGTCAATTCAAATCAATCATACAGATGAAAATCAGACCTTGAATCTGGATAAGGATTATACATTAACCGATGCATCAAACAAACATATTGTCATTGAAAAGTCCATGACAATCGACGGCAATAATCACACAATCCAGGCGCCTGACCTGTCAAGGGTTTTCTTTATTAAGGCAGACAATGTGGTTGTCAAAAACATTAATTTCATCAATTCAAACAAGGCCAATCTTGCCGGAGGAGTCATCTCCTGGTGGGGAAACAACGGAACATTGACAAACTGCAATTTCACAAACAATTCCGCAATTTCAGGCGGAGGAGCAGTTCTCTGGAAAGGTAATGACGGAACCATAACCCGCTGTAATTTTGAAAATAATCGGGTAAATTACGGCAAGGCAACAACATTGGTAGACGGCGAAGGCTTTGACCCCTCTCTGATTCACATTCAGATAGTCAATAGTGAAGGTGGAGCTATTTTCGTTTCCGGAAACAATATTCTAATTGATTATTGTAATTTTAACAGCAATAGGGCCACCCTGAATGGTGGGGCAATCACAATCAGCTGGGCGGAAAACGTCACAGTTTCAAACTCCAAGTTTAAGCGCAACATTGCGGGATATAACGGGGGAGCAATTGACTGGAACAGTAAAAATGCAACTTTAATCAATTTGACATTTGAGAATAATTCTCCAAAAAGTCTGTTCCTGAATGCCGAAGCTACAATAATCAATTCAACATTTGACAGGAAAGATTCAATCGATTCATGGTATAATGTCACATATGTCAATGTGACATTTGATGATATAGGCACCTTTGAGGATTTATCACGTATAGTCAATGAAACTCCTGAAGGCGGAATACTGGTATTGTATAAGGATTATGAATACATTAACGGTTCAAACAAAGGAGTATTAATCAACAAATCAATCACAATTGACGGTAATGGCCACACACTAAACGGAAACCATCTCTCAAGAATGTTCAACATCACTGCAGGCAATGTCACTGTTAAAAACATCAATTTTGTAAATGGAAATGCATTCGGAAGATATGGTGGAATTGCAGGTGGAGGAGCAATTTACTGGTCTGGATCAAATGGAATTGCTGAAAACTGCAGTTTCACAAACAATACCGGAAGAGGAATTGAAGACGACCCGTTCGACAAGGAAGAGACAATCGTTGATGAAAACGGAATGATAATTCATGTTGTCAGAGTAAGGCCGATGGGAGCCAAAATCAATGAAGGCGGAGCAATTGTATGGAACGGAACTAATGGAACTGTTTCAAATTGTATTTTCATGCGAAACACTGTCGGATATCCGAATACAGGTGGTGCAATATGCTGGAGGGGAAATGACGGAAAAATCATTTCATCCGAGTTTTACGAAAATGATGCATGGTGTGGATCTGCAATAGCATGGATTGGAGATAACGGAACAATATTGTCTTCAACAGTAGCCAACAGCACATTTTTCGATGGAGGAATCTACTGGTTTGGAAATAACGGAACAGTCAAAAACTCAATCCTGCTTGGAAATGGATTCAGAGCCGCATTGGGACCATTCGATGCCAATGTCAAAGCAGACTATAACTTCTGGGGAGACACTCTGGATAATCCTAATCATGAATCCAAAATAGATAGTGTCACAAAATGGTTGGTTATGAAATTCACACACAATGGAGAATTGGTTAAAAAAGGCCAAAAGATAGTTATTAAATATGACATTACAAATCTGGTAGATAAAGATGGAAATGTCTCTGTATATGATGTTTTTATTGATAAGTCAGGCCAATTGGTTTATACTGCACATAAAACAGGATATTTGAATATTACCTTGGTTAATGGAAATGTGCATGTCACTGTTGATTCCAAAGATAATATTGCTTCAAAAGACCTGAAAAGCTATTATAGAAGTAAAACTGCATATAAGGTTAAGGTCAGTGATTTTACAGGTAAGGTGGTAGGTAAATACGTCAAATTCACAGTTAAAGGTAAAGATTATAAAGTCAAAACAGATAATAAAGGTGTTGCAACTTTAAAAGTCAACTTAAAACCAGGTAAATATCTAATTACCAGTTCCTTTGGCAGTGCTAAAGTTAAAAACAGGATTACCATCAAGAATACATTAATCACTAAAAATGTCAAGGTCAAAGTTAAAATGTCTGCTAAATTCAAAGTAAAAGTTCTGAATTCAAAAGGTAAAGCTTTTGCAAAAAAATCAGTTAAAATTAAATTTAAAGGCAAAACCTATAAAATCAAGACAAATAAAAACGGAATAGCTACTTTCAAAATACCTAAAAATTTAAAGTCTGGAAAATATATTATAAAGACTAGCCAAAATAGTCTATCTAATAAAAATTATGTTATAGTTAATAAATAACTATAATATTTTCTTTTTTTTTTAATAGGAATCCCAATTTTTCCAATAATTCTATAAATTTTCCAAAAGATTTATAATAACATAATAATTAATATTTTATTTAAAGGAGGATATTAAAAAATGAAATTTAATCGCATATTATTAATTTCAATGGTTATTATTTCATTACTAGCTATCGGAGCGGTAAGTGCATCAGAAAATGTATCTGATGTTATTAAAACTTCTGACGTTAATGATGTAGTGACTGTTGAAAATGATGTTGCTACTTTTGATAATTTATCTAAAGAAATTGAAAATGAACAGATTGATTTAAGTGAAAATGAACCTACTGAAGTAAGCGAAAGCGAATCCGCTCTTTTAAGTCAAAGTAATCCTGTTGTTGTAAATGTTGCAGACGATGGAATTAATAAGGATGATTCATTATCCGATGGTTTTGACTTAAGTGGTCTCTTTGGAGGTAATAGTACTTTTGATTTAGGTGCTCTTTTCGGTAATGGTACTGGTTTGAATTTAACTGATTTTGATTTTGGTGCTCTTTTCGGTAATGGTACTGGTTTGAATTTAACTGATTTTGAT
>ONJC01000025.1 GCA_900318035.1 uncultured Methanobrevibacter sp. | reverse complement strand
CGGGTAAGTTCCAGGAACATAATCGTCCGGAATAGTCCAGGTAGTGTTTCCAGTACCATTAACAATTTCCACAGTCTTATTAGAACCATCAGGCAAAGTTATTGTAACATTACCATTGAACGGTTTATCATCGTCTGCAGTAACATTAACAGGAATGGTAACCTCATCACCAGGATAACCAGTCACATTACCCACAGTAGTATTAGTCGGAATCGGCAACACAGTAACAACACCAGTACCTTTAGAAGGCAAGTAAGTTTCATTACCCGGATAACTTGCATTGTCCGGATAGTCACCAGGAACATAATCATCAGGAATAGTCCAAGTAGTAGTTCCGGTTCCGTTAATTATTTCCACAGTCTTGTTGGTTCCATCAGGCAAAGTAATGGTTACATTACCGTTGATTGGATTTCCATCTTCTGCAGTAACATTAACCGGAATGGTAACCTCTTCACCAGGATAACCGGTTGCATTGCCAACAGTAGTAGTTGTAGGAATCGGTAAAACTTCAATTGTTGAAGAGTTAGTTGCATTAATATGATTGCTGTCAACAACCGTAGTCCAGTTCACAGTATAATTGCCAACAGGTAACTGTTTAACGTCAATAGTACCATTAGGACCGACAGTACCATTAGCAACCATTTTACCATCCTTATCGTAGATTTCATAAGTAACGCCAGTGGCATTAGTACTGTTATAATCCACTTCGATAGGAGTGCCGTAAGGAACAATCACATCTACACCTTCAACAGCGGAAGGAAGTGGAGTGATTTCAATATTGGAAGTGTTTGTCGCAGGAGTATGTTTACTGTCTACGGTATTGTTCCAATAAACTGTGTAGTTTCCAACAGGCAACAATTTAACATCAATAGTACCATTAGGACCGACAGTACCATTATCAACCAATTTACCATCCTTATCGTAGATTTCGTAAATAACGCCGGTGGCATTTGTACTGTTATAATCTACCTTAATAGGAGTTCCGTAAGGATAAGTTACATTCTCTCCATTTACTAATGAAGGATATAAGTTTACGGTAACATTGGTTTCATTGGATACTTCGGTTGTATTTTCCTTGCATACTACAGTAGCCACGTTAGGTAAAGTACCGTTTTCCAGGACTGTAACATTATAGCAGACGCTGATGCTTGAACCACTTGCCAATTCGGCAATGTTCCAAACAATAGTTCTGTATTTATCATCATATTTGAAAGTTCCGTTTGCACTAACACCATCAAATGCGAATGCTTCATACAGAATGTCTGTTATATTGATGTCTGTTGCTTTGACTTTACCCAAATTAGTAACAGTAATTGTGAAAGTGACATTTTCATCAATGAAAACCTCACCAGGAGTTGCTGTTTTTACAATAGTTAAATTGACCGGTTCAACAGTTATGTTTGTAGTATTTTTGACCTCAGTTCTGTTCTCAACACAAGTAACATTCACTTTATTAGTCATCACACCAGTACCATTGGTACGAACAACAACATAATATTCATGAATATCACCGGCATCTAACCTGGTTAAGTTCCATGAAATAACACGAGTAGACGGATTGTAAGACCAGCCAGAAGTTGCATCCTCTACAAATATTAAACCCACAGGCAATTCATCACAGATTACCAAGTCAGTCAAATCATGTTTAATGGTATTTTTAACTGTAATGGTGTAGTTTACCAATGAATTGTTTCCAACAACAGCAACATTTGCGGTCTTGTTAATTTCTAAAACTACAGGAACAATTTCAACAGTAGCATTATCAGTTACAGGAGTCTTGTTCTCATTACAATTAACAGTAACATTATTGGTCAAATTACCTGATTTGATAGCTTGAGCAGTTATCCAGATGTACATTTTTTCATCAATATCCAGACAATCAATAATCAATGTTACGGTTTTATTATCAATATTTTCAAAACCTATGATTCTTGATTGATCACCAACATCATATCCTTTATAAACCAGACCTTCAGGCAATTCATCGACAACAGTTGCATTGTAAACCAAGACATCACAAATATTGCTTATACAAATTATGAATGTAATTTCTGAACCGTTAATGAAAACTGAATTCTCTTCTTCAACAGGTTTTTGAACAACTTTTGTAACATTCAGTTTAATAGGAACAACCTCAATGGTTTCATTGTCTGTTACATTGGTCTTGTTTTCCTTGGAATTGACACTGACGACATTTGTAATGTTACCAATTTCACTGGTATTGACAGTGACGGCCAGCCAGATGCTTACATAACTGCCGTTTATTATATTGGAAACCTCCCATATTAAATCAGAAATTTCACGAATATCAGCTCCATTGGCTTCAATAATGCCCCAGTTACCTTTAACATAAGTCAGGTTGTCCGGTAGGGTATCAACAATGCTGACTTTTGTTGCATTGAACATTCCAGTATTTTTAACTGTGATTGTGTAGTTTACCAAGGAACTGTTTGAGACAATATCAAGATCTGCTATTTTGGTGACATCCAGGATAACAGGCATAACAGTAACAGTAGCGTTATCAGATACAGGAGTCTTGTTCTCATTACAGTTTGCAGTAACATTGTTTGTCAAGTTTTTACCTGCAACTGCAGTATTAACATTTGCAATGACGTTTAACCTGATATAATCGGTTAAATTGTCAATTGTCCATGTTAAAGTCTTGCTGTCATCAGATAATTTCAAGCAAACACCAGTAGCGTTTGTAGCACTGACATAATCCAAACCTTCAGGCAACTTGTCGACTACAGTTACATTAGTTGCATCGATAGTGTAAGTTTCATATGCTGTTACGATATCATCAGCAGTTATTTGAACGTTATTAAACACATACCTTACCTCATTGTCAGAGAAGTATGTGATGTTGGTTCCATCCTCATATATCACCAGATAACTTAAACTGTATCCGGAACCCGCAGTGAATATAACCTCATTGCCATTAACAGTACTGGAAGCGTTTACTCCATAAACAATAAATGAATTGGTTCCGTTAATTTTTATGTCCGTTACATCACTATCTTTAACACTGTAAATTATATCGTCTCCACTGACTGTCAGGTTAAATACAGTGATATTGACAATGCTTGTATTGTTGACTAAAATGGTGTAGTTTACCAGTGAATTATTGGCAACTTTAGTGACATTGGCTTGTTTGGTAACATTCAATCTAACAGGAACGACAACAGTTTCATTGTCAGAATTCACTTCAATAATATCCGGTGAATCTGAATAAACCGCAATAATGTTTTTGTATTTGCCCTCTTTGGTTGCTTTGTATACTAATGTAAGAACAACAGATTCATGAGGTCCAATTACTGAATTCAATGAATCTCTATTATTTACAATACTAATACCATCAGCGGTTACACTCCAATTTCCTAAATATCCAGGAATATCTTCAGCTCCGGAAGGATATCCGAACCAGGCTGTTGAATAATTCAATAATTCAAAACAATCTTTAGGCAATAACTCATTTACCAAAATATCAGATATATTCTGGTCGCCATCGTTGGATAATGTAATAGTATATGTTACATTCTGACCGACAACAACTAAAACATCATCGGTTGTCTTGTTTACAGTCAGATTATATATTACAAATGAGTCACTATTTGCAACTTCCTTATAGTATGCATCCTCTTTGTGGACTGCATCAACACTATATTTGCCTGCTTCGAGATTTTCGAATTTGATGGTAATTGATCCGTCAGTTTTTGTTACGGTAAGACCTCTATCATCAGGCAATGCCTGAAGAATACCTTTTCTAGTACTTTCTTCAACTGTACCTGCTGTAACGTTATATATTGTAACATTATTCTGATTCTTGATAATGATATCTATAAGTTGAGCATCCTCCAAAGGATTCTGCCAGAGCTTATCATCACCGTCATATGAATCACCGGTAGGTGCATAATAGTCACCTACATTGAACTGTTTCAATTCACGTCCTTGACTGTCAAGTGAAAACTCACATGAGATATTTTTCAATTCAATAGTGTTTAAACCACCATCGTTCCAGATAGCATTAGCAATATTGTCATTAGCTACCAATGAAATCTTAACTGTTACATCAGCTAGCGCATAAGTTCTATTGCCTTCAATATCAATGGTAATTTCTTTACTATGTGCCTGGTTTCTTTCAAATAGAGTATTTGAAATTTTAAAGCCATTTGCACCTGAAGTTTTATAAATGGCAGAACCACTGGTTGCATTGTTATTGTCGAAGAAAGCTAAATCTATGGTAATATCATTTGCTTTAATGAAGATTGCACCACCTAAAACTGCAGTGTTTCCAGTGAAGCTTGCATTTTCAATGTGTTGATTTTAGGAAAATAGCACCCGCATTATTAGTTGCAGTGTTATTGATGAAATAACAGTTATCATAGATATGAGTACCATAACCAAATGAATGAATAGCACCACCATTTATAGCAGTGTTATTGATGAAACGACAATTATCATCTATATTAACACTATCACCATCAATTTTAATAGCACCACCATTTTCATAAGCAGTATTATTAAAGAAAATACAGTTATTATCAATTTTTATATCTCTACCTTGAATTTTAATAGCACCACCATTTTTAGCAGTGTTTCCTTCAAAGCTTGCATTTTCAATATGTTGATTTTCCCTTTCTAGGAAAATTAGGAAAATAGCACCCGCATTATTAGTTGCAGTGTTATTGATGAAATAACAGTTATCATAGATATGAGTACCATAACCAAATGAATGAATAGCACCACCTTCTTCTTCAGCAGTATTATTGATGAAATAACAGTTATCACTTATATTAGGACGATCACCATCAATTTTAATAGCACCACCCTTTTTAGCAGTATTATTAAAGAAAATACAATTATCATTAATATTTACATCATTACCTTGAATCCTAATAGCTCCCGCAGTTTCACCTGCTCTATTATTAATGAAAATACAATTATCAGTTATATTTCCATTTGTTGAAGACCAAAAAATAGCTCCACCGTGTTCGGTAGCGGAGTTATTGGTGAAATTGGAACAAGACAGATAACCGTATGATGAGGTACCTGGTTTATCTTCCCATTGGATAGCACCACCCCGTTTAGCAGTGTTATTAATAAACTCACATTGAGTTACATTACCAAAGAGATTATGCCAATATATGGCTCCACCAAACCTACCATTTTCAGCAGCATTATTGATGAAAGTAGAATTGAAAACTGTACCATTTTTAGCACCCCAGTCGATAGCACCTGCATGGAAATCTTTAGCTTTGTTATTAATGAACCAGCAATTTGAAACAGATCCATTATATCCACTATAAACATCTCCCTTAAATAACCAGTCCGCTTCAATACATGTCCAATTTTCTACTGACTGTTCAATCCAGCGAATAGCACCAGCTTCATAATTAATAGCAGTATTATTTATGAAATGAGATTCTGAAATATTACCGTCATCAGCCCGCCATTCAATTGCACCAGCATCATTTTCAGCAGTGTTATTAATAAACCAGCAATTTGAAACAGTACCATTAATACCATTTTGAGTTATTTTTGTATAACCAGAGTATGCATCATCATCATCATCAACTCTATTTCCATGTTCATCATAATAGAATTCCTCACCTATTAACTCTCCCCAACAGATAGCACCGGCATGTAAAGCAGAGTTATAAGTAAAGTTGGATGAAGAGACTGTTCCGTTATTACCTTTCCAAAAGATAGCACCACCATAATCATCCGCACGGTTATTAGTGAAGTTGGATGAAATGACTTTTCCATCATTATTGGAATCCCAATAGATAGCACCACCATGGGATTTAGCATAATTATTAGTAAAGTCACATTCTAGCACAGTTCCATTATGAGCGTCACCACTCCATTGAATAGCACCGGCTTGTCCTTTAACAGCTTTGTTATTGGTGAAGTTGGAATATTTTATAATACCATTTTTAGCCTGAAATTCCACAGCTCCATATAAGTCTGCAGTGTTGTTAATGAAATTACAATAAGTCACTACTGTATTATATGCACCGCCATCTACTTTTAAAGCACCTGTAAAATGAATATAATTAGAATTACCTGCAGCAGTATTGTTTGTGAAATTACAGTATTCAACAGTTACGCCATGAGCCTGAATTTCCATTGCGGCAGCAGCGGAATAAATTCCAACTACGCTATATGTATCATTATGGATAATCCTATTAAATCTAAAGTTACAATTGGAAATATTTGAATTTTCTGCATCATCTTCAATGACAACTGGTGAATGAACCGCAGTATTGCCTGTGAAATTACAATCTATCAATTTAAATCGTTTACCGTTTGAATTTAATGCAGCTCCATCATATAAAGTAAATCCGTTGATGAAATTACATTTGCTTACATATCCGTCTTCAGGGGAAACTCTATCGTCACCCCATTTATTTCCCCATGCAATTGCTCCGGCATGCTTTTCAGCATGATTATCTGTGAAGTTACAGTTTGTCACATTACCGTTATTTCCACGCCAAAAAATTGCTCCACCGTATACTCTATCATCAACACTACGTATAGAGTTATTATTGAAATTGGAATTGATTATTTTACCATTATCACCATACCAATAAACAGCACCTCCAAGACCCACTGCATTGGAGTTATTTTCAAAAGTACAATTGTCTATCAAACAATTTTGACCAAAAACATATACAGCAGAGTGGTCTGCATTTAAAAACTTAATATTTTTTAAAATAACAGAATCTCCTTCAACTGTAAATATTCTTGACTTATGCTGCGCGTCAATATAATTGTTTTTTCCATCAATTGTTATTGAACTTTTAGAAATTTTTATTCCATTGCTTTCATCAATATTCGGATCATCACCATCGACATAGGAATAATTTTTGTCAAGTTCAATATCGCCAGGGGCAGAAATAACAAAATTTTTAAGTTCTGTAAAATTTCCATCGCCTGCAGCGGTTATAGCATCATTTTGATTAGTATTTCCTAAAGCATTATCTGTTCCGTTATCGGCTGCGCTTACAGCACCAATACTTAAAAGGATTAAGATTGCCATTATTAAGATTAACTTGTTTTTCGTATTCTCACCTCCTTTTAAATTGTTAAGTTAATCAAGTAAATAATTAGTAAATTATCTACTCATTAAAAATATCTTTTAAAAAAAATATTTAAATATTTGTTTTTAAAGGAAAAATAAGCTGATTTTAAATAGTTAACTAGGAAACTAATTTAAAAACAAGTGAATATAATTATTTAAGGATATATTATAAATCAAAAAAAAAGAAATGGAAGTTTATGAGGTTGTCTCATCAACTTCTTCAAAGTCCACTTTCTCACCCAGTATTTTCAGTCCGACAAACATTACAACAATACCTGCAGGAATGCAGACAAACCATGGCACGCCGAATGCCGCAGGGATGTAACCTATAAATATTGCAATACAAGCAACGAAAACAGCATAGTAGATTTGTGTTTGAACGTGGTCTATGTGGTTACAGCTTGTTCCCATTGAAGAGAGAATTGTTGTATCTGAAATCGGTGAACAGTGGTCTCCGAAAATTGCTCCGGTAAGCACTCCGCTTGTACACACGATTGTGAAGTTCATATCTCCTGTACTTACTGCCCATCCCAGCGGTATGGCCAGAGGCATGAGGATACTCATTGTACCGTATGCTGTACCTGTTGCAAATGATATCAATGCTCCCAATACAAAGACCAGTGTAGGCACAATAAACTGAGGTATTGATCCGCTCAATACTCCTACCAGATAATCAGCGGTACCTATCTCTCCGATTACTCCTCCAAGGGACCATGCGAGAAGCAGGATTACACCTGTTATGACAATGGTTTTCATTCCGCCAATCCATTCAGAGATTGCATCTTCTATTGAGAGTATTTGCTCGCCTACCGCCATCACAATAGCTACGATTGAAGCTAGTAGCGCTGCCTGGAAAAGTGCTACAGACGCATCTGATGCTGAAAGGGCTTCAAAAACACCTTTGAATGATAATGGAGCTGTTTTCATTAATGTAATTAATGTCTGATCTTGTCCGCCTAAAATGGCAGTGTATCCGCTCCAGTAGAATGCAAGGAGTGCTCCGACAATCAGCGTTCCGATTGGAATAATTGCGTTCCAAACGGACAGTTTAATTCCTTCAACAGGTTTTACTTCATCAAAACCTGGTGCTTCTGCGACTTTTTCTATTTCTGTTCTTTTACGTGCTTCCTGTTCAGCCTTCTTCATAGGACCGAATTCGTATAATGTTAATGCGGAAATCACGATGAATATTAAGATGAATATGTTATAGAATCTGTATGGGATGGTCTGCAGAAATATTCCGAAACCTGTAATGTTGGTTGCGCCGACAGACTTGAATCCTGCAGCGATTAAACTGATTTCCAAACCAATCCATGTTGAGATGATTGCAATTCCAGCTACAGGCGCTGCAGTTGCGTCAACTACAAATGCCAGTTTTTGCCTTGATACTTTGAGCTTGTCCATAACAGGCCTCATGATCGGACCGACAATCAAAGAGTTTGCATAGTCATCAAAAAATACGCATAATCCTAACATCCAGGTAAACAATTGAGCTTTTCTGGGAGTATTGGCTCTTTTTGCAAATGCATCGGCCAATGCCTTTGCCCCTCCCATTTTGGTAACCAATTGAATTACCCCTCCTATAAGCAAACACTGAAGGATAATTCCTGCATTCCATGGGTCTGCCATACAGGAAATGACCTGAGCGCCCAATTGAAGGAATGCGTTGATTATTGTGGAGATAATGTTCAAATCATTTACACACAACATGAATTCCCCTACAAACACACCTAAAAACAAGGACAATATAGTTTCCTTTGTAATGAATGCCAAACCGATAGCTACAAGAGGAGGCAGCAGTGTCAATATGCCGAACCTGATGGCATTATTCTCGTTGGCAGGTATGGAGGAAATCCATAATGATAATGCAAATAGAGCTATTATAGAAATAGCTGCAATAATACCTATTTTCATTTTTCTTTCCATAATCACACCATTTTTCCTAAACTTTTTAATAATTCATGAATTTATTTGTATACTATTTTTAACAACTTTTAAAAAAAAATTTATTTTATTAAACACAATTATATCAACCGAAAATTGTTAAAACATCAATTAACTGAATTATATGTATTATTTTAATCTTTTTAGTATAAATATTATATTTATTTATTTATTTGTAAAGATATACCTAATGATTATATAGTTTAAATATATACCTAATGATTATATACTTTAAATTAAATAACATTAATCAGGTGAAATAATAATGAAAAAACTTTATGCATTACTTGTAATTTTGATTATTGCATATGTCGGCATTAATGTTGCCGCAGAAAATTTGCATTTGAACGATTCAGATACAAATGATGCGGCCAAAGGCAATGGTGCAAATGCCGTGAATGCAAGTCTGCCCAGTTTGGATAGCTTCAATAAAACTCAAATCAATGACACTACCGTAAGCTATGCAGATCCAAGCCATAATATGACAATTTATCTATATAAAATTGATAACGGCAAGACAATATCAGATATAGTGAATGGTCTAAATCAGGGCGAATACACATCCAATCAAACTATTACTGAAAACGGTGAAACAACATACTACCTTTACAAGGAAGGTCCTGATTCATATAGTGCAGACATTTTCTTTAATAAAAACAAGCAGAACTACATGCTTACAGGTAACAACATCAGTTATGAAAACAGTGATTACTTCATAAGCCACTGTAAAAGCATAATAAATAGCATGGGATCTGGCAACAGCACAAGCGGTTTTAGCAGATGGTAATCTAATTACCATTTTTTTATTTCTTTTTTTAAATTCCCGGCATCGTCATCTGAAAACTGCTCAAGATAACTTAAAACTATTTTTTTATCATCCAGATTTTCATTTTCATAGAAATATCTTTCAAAATCACTGTAGTCAAAGGCATCCAATTCATATTTTTCAAACAGATGAAGAGGATGCTTTCTTAAAAAATCGTGACCTTCATCGGTGATTTCATTGCCTTTAAGATAGTTGTTCTCATCAAGATATTTCATTAGCAGGTTCCCGGACCGATTGTATGCATTTTCACAGGTCATGATTGCATATTCAAGTTCAATGCCTTCCAATATCATCTTCAGGAATTTATATGCGACATATCTGATATCTTCGCTTAACTCATTATCGGATTCATTGAATGTGTTTACAAGGCTTTCAAACATCTCTTCAGGATTGTAATTAAGATTTATTCCGCAGAAATGGCAGAACCTGTCATGGGAATCTATGGGCATGCTGCAGTATGGGCAGGTGTCGGTGTGGGACTTTATGGTTGGCTTTTTGCTGTCGTCAAATAGATACGCCATCCTTATTAGCAGCGACTCGTTTAGAATCATTCCGGCTTCGTATTCTTCACTCATCTGCTGTTTAATCTCATAGGCCCTTGCATAGGTTACATGCCCGTCGTCAATAAGTGACTGGATATAGCTGGAAAATCCCTCATCATCTCCGACAACCTCTTCAAGGTCATATGACTTGACCGGAAGAGTGTCCTCCAGTCGTGAAATCTCATCGACTATGTCCACGTCATTTTCCAAAAGGAAATCCCTGATTTTTGTAAAGTAATCATCATCCATTGATTTTCTTTTGTTGAGGCAATCGTAGTGGATGATGTCATAGTTCAGAGGTGAGCTGTAAGCTATTATTCCCTTTTCAATGTCAAGAAAATGTATGCTTGAGCAGATGTTCAAGTCATAGAAATGGGTTGAGAGCTCCTCCTTTTGATAGTCACTGTTTGACTGTACATGATTTCCGGGGACGATGAATTCCAGTGAGCTGGCAACAAGGGTGTCTGATATTTTGGATGCGAAACCGTATTTTACAAGCAGTTCAACTACCAGACGTGTAGGCTCGATTATGCTTGGCTTGTTGTATTCAACCATTGTCTTTTGAAGTTCTGCCAGAAACAGTCCGTTTCCTCTGAATTCGGGAAGTACATAGATGTTGTTGAGGGCTGCGGTTATGAACTCGGATGAAAAGTCGTAGCTGCAGAATCCGACGACCTTTGAGTCGAAAACGATTTCCTTAAACAGATTGCATTCAAGTCCCTTAAGGATAATCCCCTCATCGGATATTGCATCATACAGATAATCATAATCTGTCCTGAGAATGTTCACCACGTCCAATGGAGTCTCGCACAGATAGACCTTTTGCGTATTGTCAGCCCTTGTCGTATAGTTCATTTATGTTCCCCTTAATTTTGGTATACCTAAATTTTTGGTCATTATCATTTAAATATTTAACTAATAATTATATGCATGAAAAACAAAGTATATGTGAGGTATAAAAAATGAATGTACTTGTTATTGGCTCAGGAGCCGTTGGAATAGGACTTGCAGCATCAATGTTATCACAGGGTGCTGACGTATCACTTTTTGCAAGAGGCGAAACCGCAAAAGCAATCAGGGAAAATGGAATTGAACGAACAGGACTATTTGCCCACTACAAATTCACAAGCAATGAAGTGAAAGTATATGAATCATATGATGAAATCCCAAAAGGCACATATGATTACGTGTTCATAGCATCAAAGACAACAGGAAACGATGACATCTCCAAAAGATTAAACGCCAAGAGAAAAATCCTGAAGGATGATTTCAGGATAATCATTTTCCAGAACGGATTTGGAAACGACAAGCCCTATCTGAGATTTTTTGACAAAAAACAGGTCTTTTCTGCACGGCTAATCACAGGATTTGCGCGCCATGAAAGGCACATCAGCGAAGTTACAGTATACACCGAACCGATTCTGATAGGTTCACTTCAAAAGCAGGACCCCTCCGAATTGCAGCCAATAGCTGATATGATAACAGCATCAGGAATAAGATGCGAACTTACAGATGAAGTCGACAAATACCTGTGGGCCAAGATGCTTTACAACTGTGCGCTCAACCCCCTCGGATCAATACTTGATGTAAACTACGGAAAGCTTACCGAAAACAGGTATTCAATAGAAATCATGAACAGCATTATCGATGAGATATTCGATGTCATAAAAGCAAGCGGATATGAAACATTATGGGAAAATTCCGAAGAATATAAGGACCTATTCTATTCAAAACTGGTTCCGGACACATACAGTCATTTTTCATCAACACACATGGACATAAAGCGAAAAATAAAAACGGAAATTGACTCCCTTACCGGAAAGGTAATTGAGCTAGGTGAGCTAAATAATGTTGATGTAAGTACCAATAGACTTATCTATAATCTAATTAAATCAATAGAAAGTGAGTTTTGATACCATTAGAAACTAAACCTTTATATAGGTTGAAAAACAATATATTATTGTTCATATTGTTATATACTATTTTTTTAAAATATGAACAATGGTGATGGTTGAAATGAGCATTCGTTTGTATTCCTTTAGTGGTGTTTAGGAAGAGAATGTTCATTTGTTTTTAAAAAGAACTTATTTTTATTTAGAATTATTTTTAACGTGATTATAATGAGCGAAGTTAAGCAACTAATAGAAAAATTCATAGAACTTGATGACGACTTAAACGAAAAAGTGGAAAAATACCTCGAAGAACATGACGACATCGATGATGCATTCGAAAACGAAAACATGACTCAAATCGAAGAGCTTGGAGAACTTTATCATGAAATCGAACATATGGTATTCAATGAAGAGTTCATAATCGTTTCAAATGCTTCAAGCGAAGACAAGGAAGTCGTTGCATTAATCATCAGTGATGAAGACGATGAAGCAGAAGAATTCGTAATTCCTGCATACACTGACGAAGCAGAGGCAAATGAAGCTATTGAAACATTCAAAGAACAGTTCGATGAAAACGAATTCATCTGTGATAAAAAGACCGGCAGCGATATAGTTGCAGATCACTCACAGGACGATGACTTTATTGGAATTGCAATCAACGCTCCTCAATGGGACTTCGTTATTGCAAGGGAAGACGTTCACGACTGCAGTGAGTAGAATGAATCCTAAAGATTACGAAGACTATCAGAAAAATAATGTAAAGGCCTCAAAAAGCGCCCTTAAAGAATACATTCAGATTTATGCCGATATGGTTAAAAAGCTTAAAAACGAAGATGCCATTGAGCTTGAAGCCGTAAAGGAAAACATCAGAAAGGCATACCCTGAAGAGATATACTTTACCCTTGTTGATGAGATTGGCCGACCGGTAAAATTTACCCTCACCGAAACCAGCAAAGAGTATATCATTCCAGTCTTTACAGATATGCGCGAATATGCAATAGGCAGCGGGAAAATTTCAAAACTGTTTTTGGACAAGCTGGAAATGAAGGTGCTGACACCAGAAGAAATTTCCGAAATTGCCGATGAAGACGAATATTTCCAGGGCTTTGTAATCAACCCCCACTCACAAAACTTCAACATGGACCGTAACGGGAGCTTTTAAATGAAATATGTTTGCCCAACATTAGGCGAAGACCATGAAAAGGACTTTCTGGTTGTTGGAAGCCTTGAAGATTTTAAGATAATAGTATTTTCCAATATGGAAGAATATGAAAAGGGTTTTGAATACCTGGAACTTGAAGACTACAAACCTACCGAAGTGTCAGTTGAGCTTTTCAAGGAGCTTGCAAAAAAAGATGAGGAGTTTTCAGGCATCATTCTGGATGTCCACTCCAAAAACAAAACTATTTCTAAAAAAGAATTAATGAAAAATTAAAAAAAAATAAAGTTTGTAGGTGAAAATTCACCTACCATCAGATATTATCTGTATCCAATCCAATGACCTGCATCATCATAACCAGGCTGATCCATATCCATATAACCGTTTTCTGCAATGTGATAATTCACATTACCGTACTTGTTATGCATATAGCTGTCCACTTCAGCCTGACTGTACATTGGAGTTCCGTCTGACTTATAAGCGTAGGCGGAAGGTGTGCTGGATGATGATGAGGAAGATGCTTCCTGAACCTCTTCTTTTTCTTCAACGGTTATTGTCTTGGTAGCATTGGAAGCCTTATACTTGTCATTTCCATCATAAGTGACTTTCACCTTATATTTTCCAGGATCCTTATCAATTTTTATAGTTCCTACACCATTCTCATCAGTTTCAACTGAATGGTAATCGCTTGCCTTGTCCTTATCTGTGATTGTTACATTGACAGACTGGCCTGATATTTCTTTTCCATTAGAATCTGTCAGTTTGATTTTAATGGAATCTCCTTTTTTCAATGTGTCGTTTCCTTTAAATTTTAACTTTGAGTCTTGTTTTTGCATGTTTGGCATCATTGTAAATACCATAGTTACCAAAAGAGCTGCGATAATTACAATCAATGCAATGATAATAATATTATTTCTCTCCATCATGTATCACCAGTAATATAAATATATTATAATATTGTGTCAAATTGATATTTAACAATTCCTAAAAAAAATAGATTTGATGATGAAAAATTATAAATTAATAAAAAAAAGAGATTAATGTTGAAAAGACCAACACTAAAATTTAATTAAAGAAGAATCTATTCCAATTCTTCTTCATCTTCCTCTACAATATCATCATTAAGATAATACTTGTATCTATAAGACATTTTAAATCCGCCGCCCATAACCTCACGTTTAGGTCTTCTTTTACGCTTTATCCTAGGGCCGTTCATATCTTTAAACTTTTCCTGATGAGGCTTGGCTCTGTTTTTATTTTCACGGTAATAGGTAGGCTGTTTATGGCGGGTGTGTGGTGCCCTATACACTCGCTTTCTTAAAAGGCGCCTTTTTGATGAAACACGTCTTATCACTAAAATCACTTATCTGTTTCTGTTTTTGTTTTTGGTTGCGGATTTATCTAAAGTAGCTTGAATTTCATCGATTCTTTCAACCACAACCTTTATTGCCTGTTCTCCTTGGCGGGTAGGGTTAATACCTTGTTCAACAAGCAATGCATCTCTTATATCTCTTAACCTATCGATTGAATCAATTTTCATGATTGTACTGTAAAACATTAGATTTCCTCCAGTGTATAATTATACTATGAATTTTATTATAAAAAAGATTTTTGTAGGAAAATATATTGCCGAAAAAAAAGAGAAAGATAATCATGTTTACAAAACAGAATGTGATTTATCTGGCCGGAGGTTGCTTTTGGGGTGTTGAAGCATTCATGTCCAGATTGAAAGGTGTCAATCAGACTGAAGTGGGATATGCCAACGGCAATGATTTGGCTCCAACCTATGAAAAGGTATGCAGCGGCAAAACCGGACATGCCGAAACAGTAAAGGTTACCTACAATCCCGAAATCATCGCACTGGAAGAAATCCTGGAGAAATTTTTTGGAATAATCGACCCATACTCCAAAAATCGCCAGGGAGTGGATGTAGGCACACAATACAGAACGGGCATCTACTGGCAGGAAGACTCACAAAAAAACACTGTATTACAATTTTTAGCCAGAAAACAGAAGGAATCTCCTAAAAGGATTGTCACTGAAGCCCGTCCCATAGGCAGTTTCTACCCTGCAGAGGAATATCATCAGAAGTATCTTGAAAAAAATCCGCAGGGCTATTGTCATGTTGATTTAAATTCAATAGACGATGAACAATTCAGCCACTTAAGCAGGAAAGAGTTTGAAATAACACAGCTTGCCATGACAGAACCACCATTCAGCGGAGAATATGATGACTTTTTTGAAGATGGGATATATGTAGATGTGGTTGACGGAGAAGTACTATTCTCTTCAGATGACAAATTCGACTCAGGCTGCGGCTGGCCGGCATTTTCAAAACCTGTTTCACCGGAAGTCATAACCCGACACAGGGACTTTTCATACGGAACCACAAGAATTGAAATAAGAAGTGCCAAGGCAAATTCCCATTTGGGTCATCTGTTTCATGACGGTCCGGGAGGTTCTCCCAGATACTGCATCAACTCAAACGCCCTGAAATTCATACCTCAAGATGAAGTTGAAGAATATTTAAGCAATAAAAAACAAAGGTAAATACGATGAAAATAGAAGAAATAAAACACCCTGAGCTTAAAAATCATATCCAAATGATTTACATGCACGGTGAAAACCAAAACCAGAATGCAATTGAAAAAACTGAAAGTGAAATTAAGGAATACATCAAGGACAAATACTTTATAATTTCCATTGAAGACGGAGAACCTGTCAAAATCCCCTATGCCAATGACGGGGAATACTTGGTTCCCATCTTTACAGATGAGCATGAATACACAATGGGAATGCAGTACTTTTCATTCAACGTGATGGATGAGAACAAGGAATATGTTATAGAAAAATTGGATTACTTTAAAAAATTAAAAGAAGATCCTAATTTCTTAGGATACATAGTAAATATAGCAAGAGTAAGTTATATAATCAATTTAGCTTTACTCTAAAACTCTTTTTGAATATCTTCAACGATTTCAACAAATCTTTTTGAAACCTCATCATCAGGGTCTATTGTTGCAATAACGCCATCCTGATTTGGTGAGTCAGATACTCTTTCTTCAATAGGCAAATCACCCAGATAGGTAATTTCCATTTCATCAGCGAAAGCTTTTCCATTGCCTTTGCCGAAAATGTGGAGTTTTTCATCACAGTGTGGGCAGATGTAATATGCCATGTTTTCGATAAGGCCAATCCTTTTAATGCCCATCTGCTCGACCATCTTGACGCATTTCAAAACGTCTTCCTGGGATACGACATTAGGAGTGGTTACCATAATCACTGCATCTGCATCAGGAATTGTCTGCAATACTGTCAGCGGTTCGTCTCCTGTGCCCGGTGGGTTATCGATAATCAGATAGTCAAGTTCTCCCCAATGGGAGTCTGAAATAAGCTGTTTGATTGCACCTGTTTTTTGAGGTCCTCTCCATATGATTGGGGTGTCGATGCTGTCCAATAGAAATGCCATTGACATTACCTTAAGACCGCTAGGGGCAGTTACAGGAAACATTGAATGTGAGTATTCCTCTTTTTTTGATTCGATGAAAGCCAGTTTTTCATCATCATCCTTGAAGTCCTGGGATGCAAGTCCTTCCTCTGTGATTTGTTTGAACTGTTCAAATTGATAGTTGTGGAAAGATTCGCCGTATAATTCAAGACCCAGCATTTTAGGTATGTTCGGTCCGTGAATATCTGCATCGAGAATTCCTGTCTTAAAGCCCAATGCCTGTAGGGTTTCGGCAATGTTGGCTGCCACTGTGGATTTTCCTACTCCTCCTTTTCCACTCATGACAACAATTTTATGCTTGATTTGGCCTAGATTGCGAGCCAGTCTTATTTCCTGTTCAATCATTTGCCTTTGCTGTTCGGGGGTCATTTGGCCTCCGTGACCATGATGTCCATGTTCTGCCATTTTATCATCTCCAAAAACTTTTATATTTAATTAAACTTTTTACTTACTTCTTCAACTGCAAGGATTAATGGATCTGTAACCATTGATACAGGCGGTGCATATGCGAATTCCATATTGCTTAAATCAAAGCATGTAAGGCCTTCGGTAATGGCCAATGTCATTGTATCGATTCTTTCAGCCACCCTTTCCTCTGCTATGATTTGACAGCCTATAATGGTTCCGTTTCCATCACATATAACTTTGATATCCATTGGTTTTGCATTAGGATAGTAACGTGCTCTTGTAAGCGCTTCAACCTTTTGAACTACAGGCCTGATTCTGTTCTGCTGTGCAAAACTGGTAGTGTATCCGACAGCACCGAATTCCAGTTTGCCCACTTTGGAAACCATTGAATTCAGTACAGGGTTGAATTTTGATTTTTTGTCGCATATTGTACGGGCCAATGTTTTTGACTGGCGCACTGCAGTGGTACCTAATTGTGAAATGGTGTTTGATCCTAAAATCAAATCTTTTGATTCCACACAGTCACCGAGGGCATAGACATCCTCAACTGAGGTTTCCATCCTGTCATTTACCATGATTGCCCATCTTCCGATTTCACATCCTGCCATTCTTGCAAGGTCAAGTTCTGCCCTTACACCGGTTGCCATGATAACCATATCCGCATCGTAGAGGTCCTCATCTCCAAAGCATGCCTTTTCAACTTTGCCGTCACCTACCAGTTTGGTGATTGGTTTGCCTAAAACTACTTTGATTCCTTCCATTTCAAGGTATTTAACCAAAATGTCGGACATGTCCTTGTCAAGGGACCTTGGAACAATCTGATGTAACATTTCACTTAAGATAACCTCAAGTCCCTGTTTTCTAAGGGCAAATGCTATTTCAATACCTATCAAACCTGCACCGGTTACGATTGCACTTTTAGCATCTTTCATTGCTTCCTTAACTCTTTTTCCATCTTCGATATTTCTGATTCTGAATACACCTTCCAAATCTGCTCCTTCCATAGGTGGAACAAACGGATTTCCTCCGGTAGCAAGTACCAGTTTGTCATAATCGATGATGATTTCACTGCCGTCCTTTTCATAGGTTACTGTCTTTTTATCGGAATCGACTGCAGTTACTTCCGCTTCGACGATGACATCAATATTCTTATTCTTATAGTCTTCGGGAGTTCTCATCACAATATCATCAAAAGATTCGATTGTGCCTGACAGCACGTAAGGAATGGCGCATGGTGAATATGCCACTTTGTTGTCTCTTGTGATTACTGTAATTTCTATTTCCTTATTAAGTTTACGTATATTGGAAGCTGTTGAGATTCCACCAGCTCCTCCGCCTACAATTACTACTTTCATTATAACAAAACCACTTTAAGATTTTTAACAGTAATATATATTATAAGAAACATATAAAAAAGTAACTATTTTAAAAGGTTTTGTTTAAAAATGAGAGAAATTGAAATTAATTTAAATGAAAATCCCTTCATTGATTTTCTATCAGCACGATATGCAATATCAGCCCGTATTAATGTCGAGTCAATGTGGAACTGGTGCCATGAAAACGACAAGTCCTTTTTTATAATGAGTCTGGGCTGTCTTATGAATGCAGTAAACAGTGTGCCCGAGCTTAAAAGAAGAATTATTGACGGCAAAGCTGTTGAATATGACTATCTCGAAGGTCTGACACCAATAATGGATGAAGGAAATAAGGTCTATAAGGAAATGAGGGTGAAAACACCACAGGAATTTGACGGCATTTTGAAGTGGCATGACTATGTAAAGAAATTATCCTCAGACATTTTAAGCGGAAAACAGGAAGGTTTGAGCCTGGAAATGCAGCAGAGGGATTTGACAAATGTTGCCAATTTTTCATGCATCCCATGGGTGGATTTTGACATGATTACAAACTGTGTCGTTAACGGACGTGCAATACAGCCTCTCATAACGTGGGGAAAAGTAAACGAGAACTATGAGATGAGCGTGTCAATTACAGTTAGTCACATTTTCGTAAACGGCCGTGAACTGGGACATTTCTATGAAAATGCGCAAAAAGAGTTTGATAAAAAAATAGAAGAAATATGAACTTATTTAAAAGTTCATACGTATTTTCCTTTACCGTTTGAAACTATATAGGTAACTTTTTTATACTTTTGAGCGGTTTTTGGAATAACAATCTTGAAGGTTCCTGATCCCTTATAGTTCGGGGATGTGATTTTCACAGTAACCTTATGTGTTCCTGTGGAAAACTTATTTGTTTTTAAAAGAACACCAACGGCATTGTTAATGAGTTTGGATTTTTTGGTAACCAGATTGAAAGCTTTGTACTTTTTACCGGTAAAGACTTTTACCTGCATTTTAATGCCGCTTACATATTTTCCTGTGCTTTTATCCTTAACCTTCAATGTAATCTGTCCTGCATTTTTCAATTTTTTGCAAGCCCCTACAATAGTGAGTTTCTTAGGATTGATTACGATTGAAGAGGTAACTGGATCTGCTGAAAACATGGAATCCGCATTGCTTACAATAACCTTATGTGTTCCTTTGGACAGGCCTAAAGAACTTAAGAATACATTTCCGTTTTCATTGGTTACAGGATATAATATTTCGGTGCCGCTGCCTGTGTAAACTTTTAACTTGAGTTTCACGCCAGCAAAAGCCATATTATCTTTTACAACACGGACTGTGAAGTTTTCACCGGAATTGTAAGTTGTGGTCAATTTGCTTGTTTCAAGTTTGACCGGAATCTTATTGATTGTGATTCTGGCAGATTTTTGAGAAGCAGCAATATTACTGGAATCCTCAAGTCCCACCCTGACAGGATAAGTGCCCGGAATCAGCTGAATGACGCTTATTTTACTTTGGCCGTTTTCATCAGATACCTGATTGTAGGTCATGGTTTGAGAATCGCTTGTGATTTGAATTTTAAATACCTCTCCTTTTATAGGCTTTCCAGTAACGGAATCTGTTAATGTCATTTCAAAATCCTTATCTTCACCAAAATCTGCAGTCATATCATTTATATTGATGTTTGCAGTTGTCTTTAGAACTTTCATGTTGTCTTTGACTGCATTTGCAATATAGTCCCCACCAATCAATTCAAATCTTACAGGCCAGTTTCCTACAGTCAAATCATATTGACTAAGTCCACCGTCAACCAATTCTGCATGACGCAAGTCCTTAAACTCGAATGATGCAATACCATTTCCATCAGTCTTTTTTGATGTAGACCAACTGACTTTATCAACAACAAACAGTTTAATATCCTCATCAGACAACGGATTATTGTTTGAATCAGTCAACTTAACTGTGGCAACACCCGCTTTGTACCCTCCTTCAAGGTTTATCGGAGTTATTGTAGCATTCGGTTGGGTTGCCGGAATACTTTCTTTTGACGGATCTATTTCAAGTGCAGCATCATTACCACTTGAATATAAATCATTGCTTTGCGTTACTTCAACATTATCATCCATGGCCACTTGCTGAGTGCCGTTTACATCCACGGCACTGACATGTGATAGAGCACCAATGGCCACTATTAATAATATTAAAATAAACATTATCCTTTTGTTAATCATGCAAGTATTTATGTTAAACTTAGTATTTAAACTATTCAACATGAATGGAGTTTATTTAAAAAAATAGAATAAAAATAATGAAGTGAAAAAAGCATCTCATTTTAACTGAAATTTAATTGGAGACATTTTCTTCAACAGTTGATTCAATATCTGTTGCCTCTAACTTCATGATTACTGGCCTTAGACCATCATTGCATGAAACAATTGCAACACCAGGAGTCCTAATCCAGTCATTATAGTACCAGATATCCTGAACACCATGAGCCAGCGCAAAAACATATTGATAGATTGCTTTCCAAGCCTCATCACAGAAATTATCCGGCTTGGCATAATCTGCATAGTATACCTGACCTTCACTCATCAACGGGCAAGTTGAAAGCCCTTCAACACCGTATTCCTTAGCCAAATCCTCCTGAAAAGTTGTTTTCAAAATAGTGATTTTCACTTTCTTCATAATTATCCTCCACACAATTTTAAGTTAAATTTTGACAAAAATTTTTTCCATTAAAACTTATTTATTTGTATATATTTATCAAAACGTCATATTAATTTTTTATCGACTGTGAAAGTATGCGAATTTTTAATTTTACGTTTGACCATGTCAATTGTTGCTCTTGCAACTGTTTAAAATATAATATAATTATGCAAGAAAATAAGCTGGCCTGTAAAAATAGCTACATTCAAGATGAGAAATGTATAGGAAATATAAAAAAATAGATGTAGATGCAATTTGCACCTACTAAAAATATACCATAATTCTATTTCATTCCATGTTCTTTAATATAGTTGTGCTGCTCTATGGTAAGGTGTTGGGCATTCGGATTTCCCACATATTCCTGACCATTTTCATAATAATGATGGAATCCCTCAGAATCCGTCCAATCTGAAGTCTCAGAAGATGATTGGCTACTGGAACTTGAGGAAGTTGCTTGTGCTTGAACAACTTTTTCTTCAATGGTTATCTTTTTAGTCACATTGCATCCGTTATACTTATCATTTCCCCCATAAGTAATTGTCACATCATATTTTCCAGGATCTTTATTAAGTTTTAATGTTCCAACCCCTTTTTCATTAGTTACAACTGAATGATAATCATCAGATCCGCCATTATTACTTATTGTAATGTTAACAGTTTGATTAGCTAATGCGGTACCATTATTGTCACTTAATTTTACTTTAAGCGAGTCTCCTTCATCCAATGTAGAGTTACTTTTAAATTTCAATTTAGTATCCTGTTTAGCCACATTCGGCATCATCATTGCAGCCATAGCCACTAAAATGACAGTGATGACTACAATCAATGCAATAATAATTATCTTGTTTTTGTCCATTTGAATCCTACCTTAACCACTCATCTTTGACTGGTCAACATGTCCGTTACCGTCATCATGTGTTAATATACCAGTACGTGGGTCATAACTTTCCCTCATACCATTAGCTCCGTCAATATGTTGCACACCATCTAAATCAGTATACTGCCTTATATAAGTTCCGTACTGTTGAGAATATTTGTCATATCCCCCTGAATCGGAATTACTGGAACTTGAAGAATAACTTTCCTCGCTTGCAGTCTGTTCAACTTTCTCCTTAACAGTCAATTTCTGTGTTGCATTATTACCTGTATAGTTTTCATTTCCACCATAAGTAACATTAACAGTGTATTTTCCTTTTTTCAAGTCCAAATCCATTTTTGCCTTACCTTTGGAATTGGTTTTAACTGACTCATTAGCTACAATCTTACCCTTTTTATCAGCTATAGTTATTTTAACCGTTTGATTGGATATTGCAGTCTTATTTGAATCTGTTAATTTGATGTATAAATTATCTCCTTCATATAATGTCTTATTGCTTGTTATTTTAATTTCACTTGTTTTTTTAGCATTTGCTGATTGAAAAAACATCACCCCTAAAACGGCTGCAAGAACAAGAATTATTGCCACCATTATTATAATTATATTTTTGTTTTCCATTGAAAATCCCCACAAATATATTAAAAAACTAACTTGAACTCCAGGTTACATTTGATTATAAAAAGACCCATCTCTCATAAACGGTTCAACCGGATCTTCACCTCTCAGCGCACGACTCTTATCCTCAATGAAATTTCCAGATGGAGTCCAAAATCCGTATCTGCCATCCTTATAACCATATGTTAATGTTCCATCACTTCTTTCAACATATGTATCGCTTGAAGATGATGGCTGTGAAGCTACAACTTTTTCCTCTTCTTTAATTGTCAATTTTTGTGTTGTATTACTGCCAGTATAGTTTTCATTTCCGACATAAGTAACATTAACTTTGTATTTTCCTTTTTTCAAGTTCAAATCCAATTTTGCCTTACCTTTAGAGTCAGTCTTAACAACTTTATCTGAAACCACTTTACCTTTAGCATTAGTTATTGTAATATTCACCATTTGTTTAGGAATTGCAGTCTTATTAACATCTGTCAGTTTAATTGATAAATTATCTCCCTCTATTAATGTTTAATTGTTTGTAATTTTTATTTTACTCGGTTCTTTACTGTCAAATGGATGTAACAAAGTTATTCCAATAACCGCTGCAAGAATAACTATTATTACAACCAGCATTATAATTATATTTTTATCTTCCATAATATCTCACCAATATTTTAAAACCTTACTTCAACTTCACGTATTTCAACACCCCTTGATACAGGATATTTATGGAATGTTGCAGCATCTACCTCTCCGTTGTCCCAGTTGCTCCATTTCCATCCGCTTCCATCATTGAAATATGCTCTGGACTGATATGAATCCCTATCCATCATTTGACCGTCCTTGTATAATGAAACTTCAAATCCGCCGACAGAACCGCCCATCCATTTAGTTGCCACAACAGAGTATGGTCCGTCTGATTTTCTAACGTCCTGATCGAATTCAGGCACTACCGTTAACGAATGGGGCGAACTTGATGATTCCTGTACACTACTATTATTATCTATTTCTTCAGTTTCTGTATTTGTCTGAGTGTTGTTTTGCTGTAAAAACAATATGCCTACAGCAAAAGAAAGGATGACAATCACCAGAATCATTATCACGATTATGTTTTTGTTTTCCATTGTTTAACCTTTAATTAAAAATTATACCATTACAGGTTCACCACGTTCCCATCTGTCTCTAGCATCACGAACATCACTATAACTACCTCCAACACCCTGAGGATGTTTTCCATCAGGATCAACAATTACTCCATTACTATCATAATAGACATTTATTTCCGCATCATAGTGAATTTCATTTGATGAACTTGAAGATTGTGATGATTGCTGAGAAACATGCTCTTCAACAACTTCTTCCTTTTCAATAGTTATCTTTTTAGTAACATTGCATCCAGTGTAGTTTTCATTACCTCCATAACTGACATTTACAGTATACTTGCCTGCACCCTTGTCCATCTTCAATGTTCCAATGCCTTTCTCATTGGTGACAACTGTATGATAGTCGCTTTTTCCACTTTTATCTGTAATTGTAACATTAACAGTTTGGTCCTCTATTGCAGTACCATTAATGTCAGTTAATTTTATTTTAAGCGAATCCCCCTCAGTCAGTGTAGAATTGCTTTTGAATTTTAATTTGGTATCTTGTTTTGCCATATTAGGCATCATCATTGCAGCCATAGCCACCAAAAGAACTGCAATGACTGCAATCAAAGCCAAAATAATAATCTTATTGTTTTCCATCAAATCACCTTAAACTTATTATTATATTGTGTTTAATAGATAATAACAATTTCTAAAACAGCGAGCAAATCTTAAAATACACACCAAAATACAAAATAGCTAGTGTATTTTAACTACACCAATCAAATTAAAAGCGGCGCTTCAAATCCATTTCATTAAGCATTTTCTGCAGGTATTTCTTTTTTAAAACAAGTTCCCTTCTATTTGCCAGTTTGTCACTGTTCGGCTGTGGAACCTTATCGGGCAGCCTTGAAGCCCCTAAATATTTTGTATCTCCTTCACGCAATTTATGGGCCTCGCCGTTGTCAATGGCTTTTTTGATATAGTAATAATCTGTAAAAAGTACATCAAAGTCGTTAGTTAGATAATAGAGCTCCAAATCTGTAATCAGACCAGTCTCATCATACCAGATAATCAGTATCGATTCATATTTGAACAGTTCAGTAAAGTCAATCAGGTCAAAATAGTCCAATTCTGCAAGCCTGAACTTTGAAGCGGGATATCTCCTGCCGCAGTTTTTATAAAAATACTCCAAAGGAGCTATAAAAAAAGTTGTTGATTCATTCAAGACTACATCATTTATGTTTTTTCCAACTAAAGCCTCAAATGAATCCATAAAAATCTATTCCTTGTCCAATGCAGGAATTCCAGTTATTCTTAATCCTCCGTAATGGGATTTGTACTTGATGTTCATTCCAATCAAAAGAGGAGTGATTTTTTCTATGATTCGTGCCTTTTCAAGTACGCCTGTGTCGATTGTTCTGATTCCCGGAATTTTGTCAATGATTTCGGCAGCTGTAGCTTTAGCTTCCTTATCATCACCTGCAATAAGGCAGTCACAGTCTATTTCTTCTGGAATGTTTGCTAGATGAGAGTTTGAGATGTTACAGAATGCACAGATAACTTTTGCTCCTGTTCCTTCAAGAATTGAAGCTGTCCTTTCAGCAGCGGACCCTTCCATGAGGTCTACGAATCTGAATGGTTTTCCGCCGATTGCTGTTTCAAGAGGTACTGTTGCATCCATGACAATTTTGTCTTTACAGAATTCTTTTATTCCTTCAACTGTTGGCTTTTGTGCTACTAAAGGTACTGTTATGATTAATACATCACCTTCTTTTGCAGCATCTTCGTTTGCCATACCAACCATATTAGATAAGTCATAGTCCGCAAGGTCTTCTTTTGCCTTTGCAACTACATCCAATGCTTTTTCTACTTTACGTGAACCTACAATTACATCAACGCCAGCTATGGCCAGTCTTTCCGCAATTCCAAGTCCTTGAGGTCCGGTTCCTCCTATTATACTTACTTTCATATTAATCACCTATTTTTTATCATATAGCAGACCGCCGACAAATATCAGATATTCAGGCAGTTTGCCGTCATGAGCGTATTTTATTGGATATCCGAAGAAGTCTTCTACTGTCCTGTCTGTGTATGCCCCCAATGATTCAAGGGAGTATCTCATTTTGAAAGGCATCTTGCAGGGCATGTCAAATTCCCTTGTGCATCTCATGCACAGGTTGCATTTTCCCAAAAACAGTCCCAGTGCATCCTCACTTTCGAGCATGTATATTTCATTCATGAACTTGACCTTCATGCGTTCAAATCTCTTCAAAATGTATTCAAGTTCTTGATCCTCAAAAGTGTGCTCAAGCTCTTCGGCTGAAAAGTCTATTTTAAAAGCAATAATCTTTAATTTGTTATATGAGTTCCATACTTCATCAACATCAAAATCAAATGGAGGATAATTCCAGTTATAGCCTAAAGTCTCCTGCTCTTCTATGCAGAGTTTTGAGACCTCTTCAAAGTCAACATATTTTTCCACATAATCCGAAACATCAACATCAATTGTGAGTTTTTTTATCTCTGACATGATTATT
Source organism: uncultured Methanobrevibacter sp. (assembly GCA_900318035.1). Lineage (GTDB taxonomy): Archaea > Methanobacteriota > Methanobacteria > Methanobacteriales > Methanobacteriaceae > Methanocatella. Next base: position 7,186 of record ONJC01000025.1, on the reverse strand, counting down.
TATATACAGATTGAATATAATAAAAGTTTCTATTGAAAATTATCCATCAATTACACGATTTAAGTTAATTTTTTTTGAATTGTGATTTAGGGAATCCTTTGTGTCATTCAGCGATTTTTTTAGGGTATTGACTATTGCATTTAAAAGTTCCTCATCAAATTCAATGCACTGTCCTCCTCTAAACTCACATATCCTGGATATCTTTGAATCTTCAAGGTATTTGAGATATTGATTCCATTCATCGTCGATTTCATCCATGAGTATTTTAATATCAAGCATCATGTCATTTAACCTGTCGGCCTTTTTGAAAGCTTCCTTTTCAATGTCTGTTAGGTTTTCAAATTCCTCTTTTTGCCATTCATAGAGATATGTTTTTCGAGCCATATTATCACTTTTAGTAGATATCAATCTGAAAGTATATGAATATTATGTTTTGATTTAAAAATTGCCATTATATGGTAAAATTGACTTAAACCCATAATATTGCATTAAAATTTATTAAAAACTACTTATATCAGTTCAAATAAAATATTAATTGCAAAAAATGGTGATTTGTATGAATAGGGAAATTCACAAAATTTATGACGCAATATTGAAATTAATCATATTGTCATATCCTGATGAATTTTTGTCATATCTGGGGGTTGAAAAATCAATTAAACAGATATTGCATACAGAAATCATAACGAAAAAAGGAAGACAGTTATATCTTGACTTCTTATGTCAATTTGAAGATAATACACTGTTAAACATTGAATTTCAATTCACAGGCCCTTATAAAAATGATTTGGAGAGATTTCATGATTACAATATTCATTCGGAATGTGAATATGATTCACGCTGTGAAACTCTGATAATTAGTTTCAGAAAAGAAGGGTCAGGACAAAAAACAAGAAAAATTGGGAAAACCAAAAGCCTACATCCCGAAATTATCTATTTGGGAAACACTGATTTCAAGAAAATCTTAAATAGTATTGAAAACAAAGCTAAAATCAACTTAAAATTAACAAAAGAAGAGGAAATATCCCTGATGATAATGTGTCTTCTTCCAAAATACAAAAACAAAAAAATAATGCTAAAAAGAATATGTAAAATTCATAAAAAACAAAATTTATTTGATTTAACAAAAATAGATACATTTAAAGCAGTTATTGGACTTGAAATTGAAAATTTTGTTAACAAAGAAAAAAGAGAAGAATTAAAAGGAGAATTGAACATGACCCCTGAAGCTGAAAAAATGATAGAACAAGCACTGAGTGAAGTCAGCAAAAAACACCTCCAACTTGAAAAAGAAGAACTAATCGAAAAAGGTAGAAAAGACGGCATAAAAGAAGGCAGAAAAGACGGCATAAAAGAAGGTAGAAAAGACGGCATAAAAGAAGGTAGAAACGAAGAGAAAAAGGAAATTGCCAAAAAACTAAAAGGCAAACTAACACCAACAGAGATATCAAAAATCACTGGATTAACCGTCTCAACAATATTGAAACTATAAAATTAGAATGATTTACAACTAAATCAATTCTTCAGCTTTTTAAAGCCAATCATTCACCTTACGATATACTGGCCTGGATTTATAAAATCATCCAAAAAGGTTATATAAAATTCATCTGAAGCCAAATCGTCAATTGAAATGAATTCATAAGAGTTTACAATAGCTTTTTTTAGGTTTTTTCCAACCTTGATTTTACGAATGTGTTCTGTTGTGAACAAATATTCTATGAATTGCATGACATCACTGAATTGTCTTTTCTGAGTGTGGACCAGAAAATCATCGATTATATGGCAAGTTTCAGGACCGTATTTGGCTGTGAAATTATTGCAAGCCTTGTTCAAATATATTTTAGGACCATAATTGATTTTAATATTATTAAGTTTTGATGAAGCCATTTCAAGCAATATTACTGCCGTATCCTCTTCATCTGAAGCATAATCAACACAAAATACATTGAATTCCTCTTTAGCTATTTTGTCTGCAAGAGCTTCAGCTGTCATTTTAAGCTGCGGATGAAGGGTATCGAGCGGCATGTCAGGAATATCGAACTTGATTGCTATAAAATCGCTTCCCCTTTTTTCAAATTCATTCAAAATAGATTCTTTATCAACAGTTTTATCCAGCGGATAGAAATAACTGCTCTTATTGTCTGATGAGAGGTAATTTCTTGCTGACTGTATGAATTCTGAGAACTTATTCAATCTTAAGGCAGCGCCCACATTACGGTTCTTGTCCGTCGGATCAATCATTATCAGCGGATCATCAAATTGTCCTCCGGTTCCATAATCCTCCAGATCAATGATATGACCATATTGCCAGTTAGTTGCGGCTTTTAAAGTCTCTTCAAAGCTGCCGTATTTTATTATTAGCAGTTCACAAAGATATCCTGCAAATCCACCTACCTTGAACTCTGAACCGTAAGTTCCTGTCATATCCATAAATCTTTTCAAAAGCAGAACTTCGTCACATCCTTGCGAGGTCAAATGTCCCTTGACGTATCTAGTGTGAAGAATTGTCCGGTCTACTGCTGATTTGAGCTGTGAACCGTCTTCTATTTCATAGCATGGAACCAAATCAACATCATAACCTTCAATGTCTGCCTGCACATATGGATGTGATGCAAAGTGGTGTGAGGCATCCCCGTTAAAGGCATCGCTGCATTTATGAGCTAAATACAAACCAGTCTGTTTTAGGGTATCCTCACTGACATCGAGAGGAAATGCCATGAAAATGTCAATGTCTGATTTTCCCTTAAGTGCAGTGTGTTTTGCAACAGAGCCAACAACTGCAATTTTTGCACTGATATCTTCCTTTTCGCATGTTTCATTCAAAAAACTTACGAGTTTGTCTGACATTGCATCAATGCCGTTTTGCTCTTCCAGTGTTGGTTTTATGTCTTTTAATATTAGCTCATAATTCATATTATCACAATTCAAATACTTTTATATCATCGTAAATTGGTCCTTGAGGAGTCAATGTTGATTTTTTAAGAATTATCTTATCGACAGCCATCTCACCAATTTCGACTTCACTGAATTCTTCTATCTTTGATTTGACTTCATTTTTGCCTTTGGCGGATTTCATACGGCCTATGGTTAAATGTGAGGAGAATTTTCCGTCTTTGTCAAAACCCAACTTTACAAATTCCTTATCCAATTCATCATGCAGTCTTCTGACAATATCATCCTCATCCAGGCCCAACCAGATTACCTTGATTCTGTTGGTGTTTGGAAACGCACCGCATCCTCTGATTTTGACCTTGAACTTGTCGAAGTTTGAGACTACCTCTTCAATTTTTAAACAAAGCAAATCAATTCCTTCAGTGTCAATATCTCCGAAGAACTTGAGGGTGAGATGCAGATTTTCCATCTCCACATATTTGATTCTGGCATCTATCTGCTTGAATTCCTTGATTACCTTATACATTTTGGCCTTGATGTCCTCATCAATGTCAATTGCCAGAAATGCTCTCAGTTGGCTCATGTTAACACCTACTGTTCAATGATAGTTTCGTCAATAGCTATTCCGAAATGACGTGCATTGGATTCTATGTATACCTTAACCTTATCGCCAGGTTTGATGTCTGCAACTGAAAGAGGTTCATCGTTTTCATCAACTATTCTGATTGTTTCGGCATTTTGAAGCAGGGTTCTGATGACTTTTCCTTCATATTCTGCCTCGATTAATATCAATGGACGTCTTTCGATTTTGCTTCTTCCGACATATGCTGTTCTGGTCTCACCTTGAGCATTTACAATCAGCACTTCATCGCCTGCGACAAGTTCTGAGAGGTATCTTGTTTTGTTTCCGGGAACCATTACGTATGCCTGTACGGGACCTGCATTTACCCTGAACGGACGTGAAGCGACATATTCACTTTCCAGTGATTCTGAGTGTACCAGAAACATTGATTTTGAATATGATCCGATAAGCATTCCTTCGCCAGGTTTCATCATGTCTGTTGTGTCGACGCATACCCTGTCGCCTGAGCCCAATGGTTTTACATTGGTTACGGTAGCTATCTTCAATTCATATTTTGTTTGTGAAGCCTCAATGACTTCCTGTGCAATCTTTTTTGTTTGATTGAAGTCATTTGCTTCAAATATTACTCCGTCGGTTCCGTGTTCCAGGGTTTCCAAAGCAACTTTTGCCCCTTCAACGTCACGGACGGCTGCGATGATGTTAACATCTTCCTTTTGAAGGTCTGCAATGATGTTTTCAAGGGGAATGATTGTCCAGTCTGTTCCGACAAGTATGATATAGTCTACAATCGGACCGAGTTTTACGGCCAATTGTTCATGTGCCTTGTCGGTTATTTTGATATATGCACATACCTGTTTTCCTTCGCTTTTTGCTTTTTTTGCATTTGCAATGTCGACTGAATCTGTAAAGTCATCGTTTAGCTCTACAACTCCGTCTCCTTCGCCGTTGATTCCGACCAGATAAATGTCAGCATCATCACTGTTTGCAATTATCTTTACATTGCCCAGTTTTCTGATGTTTTCTATATCATCCAGGTCAAGGACATGGTCAATGCCTGATTCAAGTGCAGTTGTTATCATTTCCTTCTTATCGTCCCACACTTCATCAGGAGTGCTAATCCATGCAAATTTATTTTGCATCAAATCACCTATTCTAAGAATTTTAAAGCTTCGTCTACTTCTGCATCATGGTGGACAACTTCTGAAATCGCACGGGTGATTTTTCCAGGGTTTTCTGCTTGGAACAGATTACGTCCAAATGCAACTCCTGCTCCTCCAACATCAAGAGAATCCTTTACCATCTGTAACAATTCTTCATCTGTGTCTATTTTTGGTCCTCCTGCAATAACTACAGGCACGATTGCACCTTCAACAACTTCCTTAAATGAATCAGGGTCTCCTGTATAGTTGGTTTTAACAATGTCAACACCAAGTTCTGATCCTACACGTGCAGCATGTTTTACGAATTCCACATCGTGTTCGTTTTCGACCTTTTGTCCTCTAGGATACATCATTGCAAGAAGAGGCATTCCCCAGTAGTCACAGGTTTCTGCGATTTCCCCTAATTCCTGAAGCATCTGGCTTTCGGTTTCTGAACCTAAGTTTACATGAATGGATACTGCATCTGCACCAAGCTGAATGGCCTTTTCAACACTTGTTACGGTGACTTTATCATTTGGGTCCGGTGCAAGTGAGGTACTTGCGGACAAGTGTACAATAAGACCTATATCCTTACCGTAACCTCTGTGTCCCTGTTTTACAATTCCTTTATGCATTAAGATTGCATCTGCTCCGCCTTGGGAGATTTCTTCAACAGTTTCATCCATGTCTATAATTCCTGGAATAGGGCCGCTTGATACACCGTGGTCCATTGGTGCAATAACGGTTCTTCCGGTATTTCTGTTAATGATTCTTTCTAAACGAATCTTTTTACCTATCATTTATATAACCTCATTACTTATGAATTATATTTTCTTTATCATTATATATAAAGGTTAATTGTACAAAAATAGACAGTTCAATAAAATTTACAAATTAAAAATAAAAAGAATTGAAAAATAGATCATTAAAGTTTATACAAAAGTTTATTTTTTATAAAAAGAATTATTATTTTTTCAAGGATAATTCACAAGTTATAGGTGAATAATTATTTAAAGAATGTTATAATTTTGAATCAGCACCACATTGAAATACACATTTACCTATTAAAAATTCCTATTTTTTTAGTTCGGGCGTCCATAAGGCGAACTCTTTAATTTGAGGAGGAATTCCTGAATCATGGTAGCTTTCAAGATAACCCATACTTGACTCATAATCTTCACCGCTGCCGTCGGCCGAGTTAAAGAATTCCAGAAGTCCCCTATTTCTGATTGCAGTATGTTTTGGTTTGAATGTTGAAGACCAAATATAGAAAACTTTAAAAACCGTGTCAGGATGATATCCTCCGCCCAAATCTACTGCCAGCACATCACAATTTTGAACTTTGGAAAATACTTCGGCAAGGACATCATGAAGGCGAACATCACCTTTTATAAACTCAACATCCAGTTTTGCCATTGCTTCAATTGCTTCGGGAGAGTTGTCAACGGCAATTACACTGCATCTGTCCATAATCAGTCTGGTTGTTCTGCCGACATGACAACCCAATTCAATCACAGTGTCGCCATCTTCAACCAAATCCACAAGATCATTTCTATAATTTTCTACATCGTAACTAAGTTTAATCATAAACTATCCCTATATTGTTGAGTTTATCTATATGTAAGTTTTCAACTTCTAACTTTTTGAATGCATCTTCGTCATATGCAAATGCAAATACCGTATTTCCCAACATAGCCATGGAACTACCTAAAATATCGCTCGAAGATTTAAAATAATCAATTAGATTTTTCACCTCATCCGACATCAGGTTTATCTCATGTGAAAATTTAGATGAAAAATCCAGGAAATTCTCCAAGGTCGGATCATCCACAAAAAGTTCCAGATATTTGTCTCCGGAATTTGAAAGAATTTCATTATACTGGGGATTAAGAATAATGTCTGATGTTTTAATCGCTCCAAATGTTTTCCAGCCAATAAACACATTTTTTTTAAATGATTTTATCTCACCAATCCCTGGAGCTCCGGGTTTTGTCCTTAAAACTAAACCATGTCCTGTTTGAGCTATTACATCACCCAATCCCGCACCCAAATTGACTTCAGCCATGTGTGCAATCTGACCGCATAATTCCTCCGAATATCCCAAATTCAAAAATTCGTTCAATGCAAGAGTCAGGCTTAATGCTGATGCCGCCGAAGTACCAAAACCGGCTCCGATTGGAAGCTGTATATCCTGAGTGATTTTAAAATTAGTATTTTTAAGCTCCAAAATTGATAAGACCTCATCAATTACAGTCGAATCACCCTGATTGACACTGATGACAAGTTCATCCGAATCGGAAACAGTGGTTTTTACACCTTTTGATAGTAAAAATCCAACGCCACATGAACCGTTCTTTAATTTGATTTCATGGTTTTGTATTGTGAAAAAACCAGTGATATGTCCTGGTACAAATACTGAATTAATCATGATAATAAATTTGTTTTTAGTTTAATTAAAATTTACTAAAAAAGAACAATGCTGTCAAGCTAAGATTTTTTTCTATTTTTTTAGCACGATTTTTATATTTTTCTGCTGATATTGCTTTATTTATTCTAATTCTACGATTAATTA
>ONJC01000032.1 GCA_900318035.1 uncultured Methanobrevibacter sp. | reverse complement strand
CTACAATAATGGCCAACAAATCAATTACACAATTGAAGAAGTAACCATCGTAGACAACTACAAATCAGAAGTAACAAAAAATACTGCTTACAACTGGACAATAACAAACACTCACACACCAGCAGTGACAAAACTAAACGTCACAAAAATCTGGATCGATGCAAACAACCAAGACGGCGTAAGACCTTCAAGTGTTAATGTCATCTTAATTGCAAACAGTGATATTGTTGGTACCGCTACTTTAGATAATTCCAATAATTGGAAACATACTTTTGAAAACTTACCTATTTATAACAATGGTAATTTGATTGAGTATTCAATTGAAGAAATTAGTGTTAATAATTACACTTCTGCCGTGTCTAAAGATTCAACATATAATTTCAGTGTTACTAACGTCCATAATCCTGCAATAACTGTTGTTAATATAACTAAAGTTTGGGGAAATAGCGACAAAAAAGATGAAAAGCCAGTTGTGATTGTCGTTTATGCTGATGGTATAGAAATTGCTAATGCCACTTTGTTCCCAGGTAAAAATTCAAAATTCACTTTCGATGATTTGCCTATTTATAAAGATGGTAATGAAATTAACTATACTATCCGTGTGGTAGATGGAAACCGTACAGTCAATTTCACAAAGACTGAAGGTAATTTCACTATCATTATTGAACCTGAGTATCATCCTAATATGAGTGTTCAAAAGATTACTCTTGATAAGAAGGTCAAAGTTGAAGAACAAGTTTCATTTAGAATTGTTGTTAAAAACACAGGTGATTGTAACTTGACTGGTGTTTATGTGATTGATAGGGAGTATTCTGAAGGTCTTGTATTTGATCATATGCTACCTAATAATGATTGGACATATGTTGGAGATGGCAAGTTTGTCTATGGTAAAACTTTAGGTGTTGGTGAGACTGCTAGTTTCATTGTTGTTTTCAATACTACTAGTGTTGGATTCAAGGTTAATAGTGTGATCGCTGGTAATAATATTACTAACAATACTGTTAACAGTACTAATACTACTAGAGTTGTTAATGATACTGTACCTCCTGAACCTAAAAATCATACTACTAAACATCCTGTTCATCATAAACATCATGTGCCTAAACACATAAAACAGGATAAATATGCTACTGGTAATCCTATTACATTGCTACTGTTAGCGTTGTTAATTCCATTAATCAGAAGAAAACAAAAATAAACATTTTAAGGAGTTTTAAACTCCTACTTTTTCTTTTTTTATAATATATTAAAGTTTCAACTATTTTTTAAATGGTTTTGTTAATAACCTTAATTTGATAATTTTACTTATTTTTTCGATTTGAATATTCATTTTAGAACTTTATTTAAATTTTTAAGATGTTCATTGATTTTTAGGAGTTTTAATGAAATATAAAAATAGAATTAAAAAGGAGAATCATTATCCCTGACATTGTCCTTGATGATGCCATGAGCTTTAGGGTAAAAACCTACATCGGTTGATAACTTTCTCATGTTTTCAATAATTTCATTTGTAGGAATTGAAACCGGACAGTTTAGAGTGCACAGCCCGCATAAAGTACACATGTAAAGACCTGAATTATAGCATGTCTCATCATCCTCAATGAATTTTGACATTGCAACTCCACGGCCGCCGAGATAGTTGTTAAATCCGAATTCATTGCCCACTGCATTATATACGGGACAGTGGACTACACAGTTTCCACAGCCTATGCAGTACAGGCATTCTGCAGTTGCATCACTTCTTCCATTGTCGAGAAGTATTACTACAACCTTTTCAGCACCGTACATGTTTTTCAGAAGTTTTTTCTCAATGTCTGCTGTTTTTGACGGTCCTGAAATTACATTCATATATGATGTCACATAGTTTCCAGTTGCAAAGATTGTTTCAAGCTTCACAACCGATATTGCGTCCTCAAGACAAGGCACTATTTTATCGATTCCAGCTACAATTATATGCAAATCTTTTAGTGAAACTATCGAAATATTGCCCTCATTGTGCACCATTACAAGGGACCCTTCTTCAGATGCTATAACATTGGCTCCACTTATACCTACATTGGCACTTTCAAGGCGTTTTAGTACATCTGCCCTTACAGTTTCCATAATCTCTCTGGCTTCAGGATTAACATTTGTGTCCAGTGAATCATTGACAATATCAGTTATTTTTGATATGTTCAAATGAGAAGCAGGTCCTGTCGGGTGAACAGGCTTGTTGTCTGTTTTTTTAAGCTGCAAAATCCGATCTCCAAGATCGGTTTCAACAACATCAATGTTGGCGTCATTGAGATGATTTTTAAGATTGATTTCACCCAAAGTGTTTGATTTGGCTTTAGCTATTGTGGTGCATTCATATTCTTCAAGCAGTTCATCAATGATATCCAAGGCATCCTTTGATGTTTTGGCCATTTTAAAGTCTATGTCATTGCGTTTGAATGAGTCCAAAGCCTGATTGAATAGCTCCTCATTATTTTCAATGGAATATTTCTTGATTTCAAGAACTCTTTCAGTTAACCGTTTGGTGGATGGTGAATCCTTAATGGAGCTTGACCTTTTTTTGACAGTGTTGAAGGATTTTCTCATTGTTTCAAGTTCACTGCTCTCCATTTACACCACCGTACTTTACTAAAAATTCTGTTAAGTCAACTACTTCAATATCATCATTTTCAAGATTCAGCTTGCAAAAGGGACATGGAGTAACCAGTGTTTTGCAGCCGGTTTGCTTTACCTGGGCAATCCTTAAAGATGCCATCTGATTGGCTATTTCGGGATAAGCTGATTTTACGCCTCCACCGGCACCGCAACACAGACTGTTTTCACGGATATTTTCCATTTCTGTTATGTCTGCAACGGATTGAATCACATTTCTAGGCTCATCGAAAACATTGCAGTGTCTGCCCAAGTGACATGAATCATGATAAGTGACATTCAAATCCTTTTTGGAGAAATTAAGTTTGCCCTCACTAATCAGTTCATCCAAAAGCTGTGAGATATGTATAACGTCCAGACCTTCATAGTCCTCCTTTAATGTCTTGTAGCATCCTGCACAGGAAGTGATAATCTTTTGGCCTTTAAGAATTTCTGTGTTCTTTTTGATTTGATTTTGAGCCTCATCAATAAAACCGGTTCTGAGCAAAACAGATCCGCAGCATTTTTCATCATCCAATGTATGAAAATCAACACCTGCAATTTCAAGAAGTCTTTCGGTAGCTTCTGCAATGTCTGTCTGTTTTTCCCTTGCAGTACATCCTCTAAAATATAACATGACCTATTCCTCTTCGTCATCAAGAGTAATTTCATTTTGTATTGCTACCTGTTTTACAACGGTATTCAAATCATTCTGAAGTTTATCCACAATAAAGTAAAGTCTTAAGACTGTATAGAACAATATTATGAATACTAAAATGATAATGAAATCTAAACCACGGGTTATGCCCACCAATTTAGCAAACTGATTACTTGAATTTGGGAAAAGTGAAAATATTGCTACAATAATCCAAAAAAGAGTCCACAATACTGTCGTGAATATGGAATTTTTTCCCTTCAGATATCTAAATACAAACCACACTATGGCCATGATAGAAATTATTGGAAATATTAAAGAATATAACAACATATTATCACCTTAAAATTGATGTTTAATCATTTGAAGCAATATTTTTATTGCAGCAGTAGTATTAGTTCCTTTTGCTTGAGTTTCCGGAGTGTAAATTGTTTTGATTGGAACTTCTGCAAATGGAATATCATTGTCATTGATTTCACGTATGAATTCAGAAGATATGAGATATCCTGTAGCGTTAATTGTAATTTTTTCCAGTGCCTCTCGGGTAATGGCCCTGAAACCTGTCTGTGAATCGCTTACATCCACCCTATAAAAAATTTTTGTTAAAAGATTCATTATGGCATTTGCATAATTTCTGCTTCTGGGCATATCCTCAAGTGGCCTTACACCTATAACTGCCTGGGCTTGTCCGGTAACCAACGGCATTATTACAGCATCCAAATCATCAGCTGAGTGCTGTCCGTCCGAATCCATACTGACAACATATTTAGGATTGAATTTCAAAACTGCATCGAAGCCTGTTTGTGTAGCAATACCCACCCCACGATTAATCATCAGAGAAAAGACATGGATTTGATTTGGATATTTTCTTTTGGATTCGAGAATAACATCCAGAGTATTGTCTGTTGAACCGTCATTGACAATGACCATATTATATCCTTTCGCTGCAATATCTTCAATTACAGGCTGGATTCTTGTCGCTTCGTTATATGCCGGAAGAACCACATAGGTTGCATCCTTATCTTCGGCAGTTATCTCATATTCCATTTTACACCTTTATAATGGTCCTGCATCCTCTTTTCCTTCACGCATTCCCATTCCCGCTTCTTTTCTCATTGCCTTTCTGTGATACATCATTTTAATCAGGTTCTGTGCATGTTCACGAGCCCTGTTTTCTGCAAGTTTTGCAAGTTCAACAGGATCTTCCTCCTCATCCTCATGGACAAAAACTTCTAAAATGTGAGTGTTTGTCATTAATTGCGCGTTAATCAGTCCTGTTGACGCTTCATGAGCACACATCTTATCTTTTTCCATAGGTCCAGGCATTCCAAGTGCCATTACTATATCACAGTTTTCCTCTTCAATGAGAATTTTTGCAGTTACCGGCAAGTCTTTTACGCCAGGAACTGTTTGTCTGATAATTTTTAAATCATAAGCATTGTTTTTAAGCTCATCAATAGCTGCTGCAGCCATGTCAAAGCGAGCAAATGTTGTATCACAAATTCCAATTCTCATATTAAATTCACCTTATGAAAAAATATGTTTTTAATAATATAAATGTTTAGTTAATAATCAAAAAGTATTATGAATTAATACTGTGAGTAATACTTTAGGAGATATAATTATGAAAAAAGATTTGATTTAAAAAAAAAATTAGTTTTTGTTTAACAGTTCTAAAAACTTATCCTTAGCTTCGTCAATTGTTAACGGATAGTCCCCATTCATGTCATATCCTTCCTTTTCAAGATCCTGGAATAATTCAGTGACAATAGGAACTTTCAAATTAGCTTGTTCTAATATTTCCGGTTTTGCAAAAATCTCTTTAGGTGTGCCTTCAGCAATTAACAGACCATCAACTAAAACAAAGACACGTTCAGCATAGTTCGGAACCAAATCCACTTCGTGAGTTGAAATTACAATTGTAATACCTTCATCGTTAAGTTCCCTTAACAACTTGGATAAGTCAACGACACCCTGAGGGTCCAGACCTGCTGTAGGTTCATCCAAAACCATGACTTCAGGTTTCATTGCAAGAATTCCTGCAATAGCGACACGTTTCTTTTGACCTCCACTTAAATGATGAGGTGCCTTTTTCTCAAATCCTGACATGCCCACACGAGCCAGTGCATCTTCAACCCTGTCCTGAACCTCTTCCATGGACAATCCCAAATTGAGAGGTCCAAATGCAACATCCTCTTCTACTGTAGGGGCGAATATCTGGTCATCAGGGTTTTGGAAAACGATTCCGACCTTTTGTCTGAATTTAAGCAAAGATTTCTTATCATATTTTAATTCTTCACCATCAATGAAAACCTGTCCTTCATCAGGTTCATAAATCCCATTCAAATGAAGAAACAAAGTTGATTTACCTGCACCGTTTTTACCTAAAAGAGCAACCATTTCTCCCCTTTCAATTTTTAAGCTAACTCCTTTAAGAGCCTGATATTCAGAATTATAAGCATATTTAATATTCTTTACTTCTAACATGTTATTCCTCTATTTTCTTGGTTCATAAATCGGAAGTTCACCTGTGTACCCTCTGGAGTCAAGAGAATGCTGTAATGTTTCACTTTTATCAAGAGACCTTAAAAATATTGTACTTACAAGAGCACCTAAAGACTTGAATGAAGTCCAGTATGAATGATATCCTAATCTAGAGTTTTGTGCCTTCTGCATAGTATCAATTTCATTCAGGAATATGAAAATAACATTATACATCAAAAGTGCAATTTCAATCATGATTTTAGGAATTTTCAAAGACCTAAGACAGTGCAAAATTTTTGATATTGGTGTTGTAAGTGCTAAAAAACCTAAAATAGGCAAACAACCCAATACACGCATAAATGTATAAACCGCATAATGAAATGAATCATTAGTGACAACTATGCCCAGTATTCCTGTTTCATATATTACTTCCCCCTTTCCAAAGAAGAACAGTAAAAAGATACATGTTATAACAAGAAACGCCATTGGAATTGTTAGAAACTTAAAATATGATCTGAAGCTGATTTTAGCAATGGCCAATATTACAATAGACATTACAACAAATATGAATACATCGAAATATAGATTATCAAGTGCTAATGTAACAATTAACAAAATAATTGTTAAAAACAATTTAACATAAGGATTGAATTCAGTCAACTCATTGTTATGTGCAATATAATCCATATCAAATTTCATAAAATCACTTTAAAAAAAAGAAAAAATAAAAGAAGAATCAGATTATTCTTCTTTACTTTGTCCTCTCCAGTAACCAAATGCATAACCAATAATGATTGCACCTATAGCTGCTTGAAGAGCAAATAATAAACTTTCTATTTCACCACTAGGTGGTTCCCATATAGATGAAAACCAAGGTTGGAAACCTGTTCCTTCGATAACTTCACTTGCTGCATCATCAGATCCTCCAAAGTATCCGTCATCTTCTCCATGACCATTAAACATTATCAATGGTGCTACGAACAATATGATACAGACAACAGCTAAAATAATTAATGTTGATGTTTTCATTTATATCACCTTATGCTTCATTAGGAGCTAAAGCACCTAATTTATCTAATAATTTTGGTTTGTAAGCTTTTAATCTGTCCCAGATAATTACAGTTAAGAGACCTTCACCAATAGCTAATGGCACTTGAGTTACTGCGAAAATAACTAAGAATTTAGTTAATGCTGATCCAAAACTTGGAGCAGGGAAAGCTAAAGCTAATTGGAATGAAGTAGCTACATAAGTTAATAAGTCACCTAAAAATGCAGCGAAGAAAATTGCAATAGTTGATGAAATATTAGCTTTAGTCAAACCTTTATATACTAACCATGCTGCTAATGGTCCGACAATACCCATAGAGAATATGTTTGCACCTAAAGTAGTTAATCCACCGTGTGCAAGTAAGATTGCTTGGAATAAAAGTACGATAGTTGCAAGTACTGCAGTTACTGCAGGACCAAATAATGCTGCACCTAATCCGTTACCACAAGGGTGAGAACAGCTTCCAGTAACAGAAGGTAATTTCAAAGATGATAAGACGAACATGAATGCACCGCTTACAGCGAGTAAAGCTTTGGATTCAGGGGTTTCATCTACGATTTTCTTGATTTGATATAAACCAAATGCTACAACGATGAATGATATGACAAACCATATAATACACCAGTTCAATGGTAAATATCCTTCCATAATATGCATAAATAATTTCCTCCAAATAACCTATCAAAACAATTTGATAAATAACTCAATAAAAATTTAAATTATAATTAAAATTTATTAAAGTTTTATTGATAATGATATTATATACCTTATTATATATAAATATTATTAGTAATACCATGAACTAAATTTAGGTAAACCTAATAAATTTATTAATTAAAAGAACAAAGAGGATACTATGGAAATAAAAAACAACCTGATTTTGGCACTTGATGTAGGAAGTGAAAGTGAAGCGATTGAAATTTGCGACTCAATAAAAGACTACATTGACACTATAAAAATAGGATATCCCCTGGCGCTTGCAGAAGGTCTTGAAATAATCAACAAATTAAAGGACAAATTTGGCTTTCAGGTAATATGTGACTTCAAAGTGGCGGATATCGATGCAACAAACTCCAAAATATGTGATGAAACATTTAAAGCAGGAGCAGATGCAATAATATGCCACGGCTTTGTCGGATCTGACAGCGTGCAGGCATGTCTTGATGTGGCAAACAAATATGAAAAAGAACTGTTTTTACTGACTGAAATGTCCCATCCGGGAGCTAAGATGTTTCTGCAGAAAAATGCTGATGCAATAGCTCAAATGGGAGTTAACATGGGAATTACAAACTATGTTGCACCAGCCACAAGGCTTGACAGACTCGCCGACATTCGCCAAATTGTCGGTAAAGATGCATATATTATATCCCCTGGCGTAGGCAAACAGGGTGGAGACGGCAAAAAAACTTTAGAAATTTCAAACGCCATCATTGTAGGAAGAAGCATTTACGAATCAGACAATCCTAAGGAAGCATGCAAAGAATTAATTAATTCCCTTGATTGAAACTAAAAATATTTTAATTAGTTAACATAAATATGATATTGTTCTTATTATCTATGAACACAAAATTAAAATAGGGTGAAAAAATATGGCAAACGAAGTAACAAAAATGATTATGGAAACAATTTTGGCTTTAATCACTACTGCATTCGCATTCGTTGCAGGTGAAGCATGGAACAGCGCGATTCAAAAATTAATTGAATCATTTATCGGTACCGGAGACGCACTCCCAAGTTTATTCACTTATGCTATCATCGTAACAATTGTTGCAGTAATCGTCACAGTACTCATTGCTAGAATTGCTGGTAAAATGGGTGTTGACACCGAATAAACATGTAAAAAGGAATTTTGAATTCCTTTTTTAAATTTCTTTTTTTAATTCAAAACTTCAAACAATTACGATTTTCATCAAATCAGTATTCGAAAAACAGATTCAGAAACTTATTTTGTATGACTTTTGAGATTAGTTCATGGCCCACTTCATCAGGATAGAATAAAAAATAGTGCAAAAATAACGTAACTCAGCTAATCACGACTTATTTTATCAAGAGCGACAGCATAAATCAACGGGAAAATAACAGTAACATCACCGACAACACTTGCAAGACTTGATCCGCATCTTGCCTTTGCCCATGATTTTGCCTCCTCTAATGGAGCTCCGCCCAGACTGCCCGCTTCGGGTCTGTCCATAGTAATTTGAATTGCCGCATCAAGGCCTCCTGTAATGACATTGGAAGCAAGAGTATAATGCTTTGTTAATCCTCCGCCTAAAAGTACTGCTCCAACCTTTTCAGATGAAAATACGATGTCTGACAATAACGGCATGTCTCCTGCGGCGCTTATTGTAAAGTCATGGTCCTGTGAAAATATCCATAACTGCAGACCCATCATTGAATCAATAAGCCCAGGTGCGAATATCGGCACATTGTTTCTGGCGGCACTTGCTACAAAGGAGTTTTCATCCTCAACCAAAAGGCCAATTTCATGAAGCAATTCCTGAATAGAAACAATCTTTTTGTTTTTGGATATTTCCTCAAATACTTTTGTTATTTCACTTTCAAAGATTGTAAAATCGTCAGCACCCACATTGATATCTGCAATCCTACCTATTCCTTCCTCATTCAATTCCTCATCATCCTTTCCTTCATGGCGATAATGGGAACCGCCGAATGCTTCAACCAGGTCATGGGTAATATTGGCTCCGCTTGAAACAATCAAATCGACATGACCCTCATTAATCATTTTGGTGACTATGTTTCTCATGCCCCCAGGGATTAAAGGACCTCCAAGACTTAAAAACACATTCATGTCTTCATCCTTAATCATGTCTGCCAATATATTGCATGCTCGAGCTACTCTGCCCGCTCCTAAAACACCAGATTCATCAAATTGACTCATTAAATCTGATACGCTCATATTCTTATCTACATTAATCTGGTTAACTTTCATTAAATCACTTGAAAAAATAAAATTAATTTGTTTTAATTGGGAATTGATCCAGACTTGTAATGCAATCAATCAGGTCGGTTCTTGTTACAATACCCAAAAGGTTATTGTCGTTGTCTGCTATAATCAGCCTTGAAATTGATTTTTTAAGCATTACTTCAATGGCATTAGCTATTCTTAAATTTTCATTTACAATAACGACATTGGTTGACATTACGTCTCCAACAGTCTTGTCATCATTATCCTGTGCTACTGCCTTTACAAGGTCAGTTACTGTAAATACACCAACCACTTTTCCGTCCTTCATGACCGGCGCGCCATCAATTTCATTGGCGATTAATTTCTTGGCCGCATCCCTAATATTGCAGTCCATCTTAAATGAGATTACATTACGGCTTGCAATTTCACCTACAGAAAGTTTAGGAATGCTTCTAATGGTTTTGGTATTCACAAGAAGAATATTGTCCATGTCATCCCGTCCGACAATTTCACCCATCACTCCAAGGTTGTTTACAGGCGTTGGACCTATTTTAATCATGTCCCCTAAATTCAGGTCTTTGATACTTCCCAAAACTTTAATTGCCGCTTCACATTCACTAGGTTGGGGGACACTTGTAAATTCGATTTTTGCAACGGAAACCTCTTCCAATCGCTCATCATTTTTATAGATAGGAACTTTTGAATCCTCATCAGAAACTGAAATATTCAAAGAATGGTAAGCTTCTATAGTTGGTTTGTATCCTCCTCTAGGACCCGGTACTCCCTTAACTAAACCTAAACTTCTAAGTGATTGCATCTGATTACGGATTGTTCCCGGATTTCTTGCCATAACCTCAGCAATGTCTTCACCCTTAATTGATTTTCCATTTGAAGATTGATATAGATTAATTAAGGTTTGTAAAATTTCTTTTTGAACAGATGTTAACATGTTTAATCCCCATCATTATAATCTAATATATTAATTTATGTAATGTATACCATATAAATGTTAATGATTTATCATGATGGTTTTTGGGACGGTTTTGAACAGTGTTTAAAAAAAATAATTGGTTGAAATGATTATTCAACCAGCTGTTTCAAATCATTTCTGATGATTGAAGTCGCATCAAATCCTTTGATTGCATCCACCATTTCAGGGAATTTTGCCTTAGGAATCAATACATTGATTTGTGAGAAATCAGAACCTTGAGTTATTGTAGGTTCATCTGCACAAAGCTTATTTTCAACCAAATAATTGGAAACATCTTCAATTTTGGTATTTGCAATGTTGAATTTTACATCGAAATACTTCTTGGCGGTAATAGCTCCCAATAACTGCTCGTAAATCATCTGAGCTTTGGCGAGTTTTTCTTCACTGCATTTTTCACTTGCGTAAAGACCTGCTGAGGAATGCATTATGGTCTCAATTTCCTTAAGACCTGCCTTTCTTAGACTGCTTCCGGTTTGGGTATTGTCCACAATAAAGTCGGCACCCTTTGCAATGTAAACTTCAGTGGCGCCGTCAGAGTTAATGACCTGAACCATTTCATTATCCCCATCAGTTAAACCTCTGACCTGGACAAACGGTACTGCATCACCGTAAAGCTCCTGATACACTTCATTTTCCATAATGAATTTTCTGGTCAGGTTAGGATATTCTGTGAAACATAAAATAGGAGTTTTTCTGTCTTTATTTGCTCTGAAAAAGTCTGATAAATTATCATATGGTGCCTCTTTAGGAACGGCAACAATCAGACGTGTCTTTCCATAATCCAAATCACCTATTTTTACGGTGTTTGTTTGCCTCAAAACAGATTCTTCCTTAACCCAGTCTTCACCTACAATAGCAATATCAACCATTCCCCTGTTCAGCTCTACAGGAGTTGATTGCGGACGAGTTATAAAAGCCACGATATCATCATCGTTTAAAATATCAATTTCATAAGATTCATCACCTGGTTCGTATCCTTTGACTTCATAACCTGCATCAACAAACAATTGATAAGTATTGCCTCTTTTTACATTATTCAAACTTCCCTTTGGAAGTCCTAAAATTATTTTATCATTCATAGTAATACCTACAATAAGATTATAATTTAAAATATATAATAATTGTGATGGTTTAAAAAAAAAGATTTTAGTTGTGATATGGTTCACAACTTTGTCTGTCCAATGCATGTTTGTGAACATGCATATGTTTAATTCCATTTTCAGTTTCGATTTCATCAAGAATTTCAACACCCTCATGGGAATGGGAATGCTCCCCGTCATTGTGGAAGTGATAATGTGAGTGTTCCGTATTCTGAGTGTCGATTTTTTTGATTGAATCATCGAAGTGCCTATCGTATAATAATGCTGCGTTTAAAACCACAAGGCATGAACCTGCATTGTGGACAATAGCTCCTGTGACAGGATTCAGCAGTCCCAATACAGAACATACGATAGCTAATGCATTGATTGTCATTGAAATTGCAATGTTTGCCTTGATAGTAAATAAGGTGGAATTTGACAGTTTCTTAAGATATGGAATCTTGCCTATATCATCACCCAAAAGCGCAATGTCTGCAGCTTCGATTGCAACATCACTTCCGACTGATCCCATCGCTACACTTACGTCAGCAGTTTTGAGTGCAGGTGCATCATTAACACCATCTCCAATCATACATACCTGCTTGCCTTCACTTTTGAATTTTTCAATCCATGAAAGCTTTTCTTCAGGAAGCAAATTTCCATAAACCTTGCCTATTCCAACCTGTGATGCAAAGTAATTAGCAGTTTCTGTGTTATCCCCTGTAAGCAATACTGTTTCGGTTCCAAGCTCATGCAAGCTATCAATCATTTTCTTGGAATCCTCACGTATCACATCGGACAAACCAATCAGACCAATGACCTCACCATTCAATGCAACAATAATTGAGGCTTTACCTTCATTTTTTAATTTATTTAGCTGTGTGTCTACATTTACATCAATATTGTTTTCTGATAGGAATTTGGAGTTTCCGGCATAAGCCTTACCATAGGAATTTATACATGCAACACCTTTTCCGGGATACATTTTAAAGTCCTGTGGTTCTTCAATATCAATTTCAGCTTCTTTTGCATTGTTTACAATAGCTTTCGCCAATGGGTGTTCACTTAATTTCTCACATGAAGCTGTGATTTTAAGCAAATCCAGATTGGTCAAGTCCTCTTTTAGAGAAATAACATCAGAAACTTCTAAATTACCGTAAGTTAATGTTCCGGTCTTATCGAATACCAGAGTATTCAAACCGCCCAGGGTCTCCAGTGCCTCACCTGATTTAATCAGTACGCCATATTTGGTTGCCTGACCGATTGCGGCCATGATTGCAGTTGGAGTTGCTAAAATTAATGCACAAGGACAGAATACTACCAAAACAGTTACTCCCCTTTCAATATTGCCTGTTGCAAGCCATGCAACAATAGCTATAATCAATGCAACAGGAACAAGCCATGTTGCCCATTTATCTGCAATTCTTTGAGTTGGTGCCTGCTTTTCATCAGCAGCCTTGACAAGGTCAATCAGTTTTTGAAGTGAAGAGTTTTCACCCAGACTGGTTGCCTTTATATCAATTGCACCATACATATTCATGGTTCCGCAGAATACCTCATCGCCAACCTCCTTGTCTATAGGCAATGATTCACCAGTCATGATTGACTGGTCAAGTGATGAAGTACCGCTTATTATTTCACCGTCTACCGGAACGCTTTCACCTGGAAGAATTCTTAAAGTATCCCCGATTTTTATATCATCAACAGGCACTACTTCCTCTACACCGTCTACAATTCTTCTTCCAGTTTGCGGAGTTAAATTAATTAAATTTCTTAAACCTTTTTTAGCTCTCTCAACAGTCCAATCTTCGAGAAGAGCTCCTAAAGCCATAATCCATGCAACTTCACCTGCAGCAAATATCTCACCTATTAAAAGGGATGCCACCATAGCTATCGCAATCAGCAGTGCAGATGAAATCCATTTTTCACGGATTAATCTGGTCATAGCCAGAAGCAGCATAGGAATGCCGCTAATTATTACTGTCCCCCATGCAGGGTTTAAATAAACTGGAACATCAATTCCAAATATCATAAAAATAACTGCGATTAACAGGAATATTCCTGAAATTATGGTCATTTTAAGACCAAACATGAAGTCAGTTATTTCATCTATCACACTAAACACCTCTAAGTATTACTTTTTTTGAATTTATTTAAATACTCAGTATTACTCAAAAAATTTTTTAAGAGTTTTCCCCAAATTTTAAAAACTTCCAAAAAAATTAAATTCAGTAATTACCAACAGCCAAAAAGTATTACTTTTTTTGAGTTCATTTAAATACTCAGTATTACTAATTATTATTTTGGAACAAGAAGTATATAAAAGTATTACTTTTTTTGAGTTAATTTAAATACTCAGTATTACTTGAGAAAAAATAGTGTGAAATATTTTTTGCATTTTCAAAATTTCCCCAACATTTAATGATTCATTTCATTGCAACATCAACATTAGAATTAGGCTTAAAAAATAGAAAAACGAATCAATAATCCATCAAATTAAAGATTAAAAATACGGATGTTAAATTAAAAAAAAATAATTAGAATAGAAATTAGGCATCTATTCCTCTTTTTTCGGCAAAAAGTTCTGACATTCCTTTACGTCCAACAAAAGATGGTCATGAACTTTACATACTATCTTGTACTTATTTCTGAGTTCCAAATATTCACAGTCATCACAAATCATAATTAACCTCCTATTTCATCGCCAGATCCATTATGCTGAACTGTTCGCCTTCCTTTCTTGGGGCAGGTGCACCCATTCCAAAGGCTGATTTGGCAAATTCCTTATTCATTCTTTTTGAAACTTCACTGAATATCATTTTATATGCAGTACATTGAGGATCTACCGCCTGAGGTGTCTGATATGCTACAATTGCATTATAAGGACATCCTCCTTCACAGTATTTCTTATGCCTGCATTTTTTACAGTCCTCATCAACAAAGTCCCTGAATTCCTGAAGTTTCGCCCATGCATCAGACTCCTTTAAATCGTCAAAGCTTGGATTTTGAGCTACATTGCCCAAAACGTATTCAGGCATTCCAACAAATCTGTAACATGGATAGATTGAACCGTCAGAGCCAACTGCAAGTGTTGTTCCTATGCAATCTGCAAATGTACAGAGGGTTCCTCTTCTTCTGAGGGTGCTTTTACAGATATGGTCCAGATCCATTATTGCAAACTTATCCAGGTCATAAAGGTATTTATCCAACCAATCAACAAGCAGCTTGCCGTGCTCTTCCTGGTCAAGTGCCCATGGGTCGGCATTGTCTCCCCTAAGTGACGGAAGGGCTGCATGAATCTTCAGGCTCATCTGTTCTCCTTTGAAGAACTCATATAATTCGTCTGAGAAATCCTTGGAGTAATCAGTTACTGTCAAAACAAAGTTGATTGTAAGACCTTTGCTTTTTGCAAGTTCATATTTGCCCATGGTCTTGTCAAAGTAGCCGTCTCCCCTCTGATAGTCATTGATTTGCTTTGGTCCGTCAATGCTTGTACTTACGACAACATTGTATTTGACAAACAAATCAATCATCTCTTCTGATAAAAGCCAGATATTGCTTTGAAGGGAAAATCCTTCAAAATTTTCCAGTTTTGAAAGCTTATCCAAAGCATATTCATAAAAATCATAGCCTGCAAGGAGAGGTTCCCCACCATGGAAAGTGAAGTGAACCTTATCGTCTCTGAAATCAGCTAACCAGTCAATAATCTGGTCGATGATTTCCAAATCCATCATTTCCTTTTTATTTTCAGATCCCCAACAGTATTTGCAGTTTGATGGACAGTTTAATGTTGGAATAATCATTACATGAAATGTCATTTTATCCGTGAACTTTATTTAATTCTCTTAACAGCTGTTTTTTCTCATCTTCGTCCATATCATCGTTTACAAAGAAAATATAACCACATTCAGAGCATTTTACTGCTTCCATTTCTGCATGTGCTCTGTGATTGTCCAATAATTTTCTTTTGGCCACTTTATCCTGTGAACCGCATTTTGGACATGGAGCCAATAATTCTTCAAGTTTCATTAATTTCACCTTTGTTAATATTTCTATTTTTTTAGTATATAATCTTATAGAATTACCGAAAACTTTAAATAAGATGGTTAAATGACGACAATTTTACGAAGTGACTTCAACAAGCCTTAAATATCAAAATAGACAATATTATCTATTAAATCAATATTTGAAGTGATAAGAATGCCATATGATTACTATGACTTGTTTTTAAAACAGAGAAATAACCGGGTTTTTACAGAAATATCAAATATCGTTCGCCAAAAAGTATGGAGAGATTCTTTTGATGTTGTAAAATCTCAGGAATGGGAAGAACTAACTGACAGAATAAGAAAAAATTAACGATTTAAAAGTTTTATTAGAGTTCTGTAAATCGGAAAACCAATATTCCTAACGAATATCAGCCCATATTTCATTGCCGGGAATTCGAACTCTTTTTTAACTTTTTTAAGTTCTTCTATAATATCCAATTTTTGAGGGCATTTTCTTAAACACTTGCCGCAACCGTTACATTTACCCGCATTGCCTTCATTTCCCATAATCCCCCCGACATACTGATAATAATCCATAAAAGACTGATTAAATAAACCCTTATGTTCAAAAAGATACTTTTCATTGTAAATTTTCATGCATTCCGGAATATTAACCCCCTGAGGACATGGCATACAGTATCCGCATGTCGAACAGTTAATTTTCAGTGAATTTCTAATCACCCTTTTTACATACTCAATTGTTTCCATTTCCTCAAGACTCAAGGACAGAGGAGTGATTTTTTCTGCAACAGCTATATTTTCATCAATTTGATCAATTGAATTCATTCCAGAGAGAACACAGGTGACATTTCTGTTATTTAAAACCCATTCAAGAGCCCACTGTGCATTGCTTTTATTTGGATTTGCCTTTCTGAATATCTCTTCAGCTTCACCAGGCATCTTACCTGCAAGGATTCCTCCCTTTAAAGGCTCCATTACAAAAATGCCCATTCCTTTTGATGCAGCATATTCGATACCTTCAGTACTTGCCTGAACATTATCATCAAAATAGTTATACTGAACCATAACAACATCCCAGTCATATCCGTCAACAAGCAGTTCAAATTCCTCTTTGGGACCATGATATGAAAAACCTACATGCTTTATTTTACCGTCTGCCTTGGCTTTGCTGATGAATTTAAGCAAATCCTTTTTCAAAAGTCTGTTTATTGTCTTCAAATCAACGGCATGAATCAGATAATAATCAATGGAATCCCTTTGGAGGCGCTTTAACTGCTCATCCAGAATATTTTCCATGTCTTCATATTTTCTGACGTTGATGGAAGGAAGTTTAGTGCATAATTTAACCTTATCCCTATACTCCCCCTGCAGGATTTCTCCCAAAAATGTCTCGCTGTCACCATAAAGATAAGCAGTGTCTATAAAATTAATTCCATTATCAATCGCATGATAAATCTGTTTTCGTGCAAGTTCTCGATCAACCTTACCGTTCTTCAACGGCAGCCTCATGGCTCCAAAGCCCAACGGAGATATTTTATCACCAGTCTTTTTGATTAATCGATTTTGCATAGTATCAAAAAAAGTTTTGAAAGGTTATCTGAATAAAATAACCTATTCGTTTTCCTTAATAATTTCTTTCATATATTCAATCAGTGCATCTTTGGATTCCACATCATCCATTGCAAATTCGATTGAAGTTTTAAGCCATTCGAAACGGTTTCCTATATCGTATGTTTTTCCTTCAAAGGTTACGCCATAAATTGAATCAAGTTTCTGAAGGGCATCTGTAAGCTGGATTTCACCGCCGACACCGGGTTCTGTCTCATCAATCTTATCGAAAATTTCAGGTGCCAATACATAACGGCCCATTATAGCCAGATTGGATGGTGCCTGATGAGCCAGAGGTTTTTCTACAAGTTTTTCAATGTTATAGACATTTGGTTCAACTTCAGTTCCTTTAATGATACCGTATCTTTCCACTTTTTCTTTTGGAACCGCTTCAAGAGAAATTGCAGATGAGTCATATTTCTCATAAACATCAATCAGCTGTTTAGTGCATGGAGTTGGGCCTTTTGTAATTGAATCTCCCAAAAGAACAGCAAATGGCTCACCGCCGATGTGCTTTTTAGCACAGTAAATCGCATCGCCAAGTCCCTTCTGTTCCTTTTGTCTGACATAGCAGATGTCTGCCAAATCAGTGATTGCACGAACCTGCCTTAAACGGTCATCCTTTCCTGCACTTTGCAGGGTTTGTTCAAGTTCAAATGACTTGTCAAAGTGATCCTCGATGGACCTCTTATTTCTACCTGTAACAATTAAGATATCATCAATACCTGAAGCTACCGCCTCTTCAATAACATATTGAATTGTTGGTTTATCATAAACCGGCAACATTTCCTTTGCCTGTGCCTTGGTGGCAGGTAAAAATCTAGTACCGAAACCTGCCGCTGGAATTACAGCTTTCATAAATTATCACCATAAACTTTTATTTAATAATTATTTTTAATTTAATGTATTAAATAAGTTATGAAAAAAAGAAATTAATTTGGATTTGTATAACACTAAAAACCAACCGATTAATACATAACTTTAATTGATTGTCTGCAGTTGGTTTAAAAAAAAGAAAAAATAGTTAAAAAATAAATTTACTTATTTTTTAACAGTAAGTTTATTGGATATTGTTAAACCTTTACAGGTAGTTTTAATAGTGTATTTTCCAACTTTCAAGTTTTTAGGTAATTTAAAAGTAGCAATACCTTTTTTGTTAGTTTTAGCAGTGTAGGTTTTGCCTTTTAATTTGATTTTTACTGTTTGTTTAGCGTGCGCTTTACCTTTTGTATTTAAAACTTTAACAGTAAATTTACCTGCTTTCTTGAATTTTTTGGATACGTTTTTGGTAATGATGGATTTTTTAATTACAATTTTGTTTTTTACAATAGTCTGAGCATATTCAGTTGTAATGAAATATGTTCCTGGTTTTAATTTTTGGCTTAAAGTTGCAACACCATCACTTCCAATTTTAGAAGCATACTCTTTATTGTTAATTGTAAATACAACACTACCGCTGGTTAATGGTTTATCTCCAGACATAACAGTGACTTTGAAATTGGTTTTTTTAGCGTAATAAGTGGTCAAATCAGTACTGTTGATGGAATCTTTTTTACCGGTGATCATATCAATTATTCCAGACATGTCAAAGGAAGATGTATTAGTGTTGTTTCCGGTAGTATTGCCTCCGAAGATGCTACTCCAATCAAATGTAGCGTTAGTACCATTTCCACCGAAAAGATTACCAATAAGATCAGTTAAATTCAAACCAGTACCATTACCGCCAAAGAGACCGCTTAAATCAAAACCAGTTAAATTCAAACCAGTACCATTACCGAAAAGAGCACCAAA
>ONJC01000031.1 GCA_900318035.1 uncultured Methanobrevibacter sp. | reverse complement strand
GCTTAGTAGATTTCATGCCTAATAGTCAAGGAAAATCCACATATTATTATGAATGGAAATGCTTTGACGAAAAAATAGGCATGGCCTAAGAATCTCCGGATTCTACAAGCAGGAGAGGTTCAAAAAAACAGGCAATAAGATTATGTGTGAATGACTTCTTGTGAGTGTCTGCAGCATACTGAAGAAATATTTGAATGATGGAGGTAATTTAACTTTTTTCTAAGTTTCCATCCTCAAAAGCTATTTTTCACTTATTTTTCGAAGCAGATCGATTATGGTACGATTCTGCTGAATCATCTGCTGGTTCTGTTCTATTATGATATCCAGTTTAACGGTTTGTGTTGCTAAAAATCTTCCGTTTACCTTGTCAAGTCTTGAGATTCCGTTTGTAACATAGGATTTGTATACTCTGTCTGCCAGTCTGGCTTCATGGGAATACTCTGAAATCTTTCTGTTGACCAGCTGGGTATCGAGGGAACCTTTTTCAGGGTCCATTGTTGGAACTACTGCTGGAGTCACGGTTCTTTTTTCTATGATCAGTCTGCTGCCGCAGTCCTGGCAGAATCGGCTGGTTTTGTCATTGTATATCTTACCGCATTTTGGGCACTTCATATAATCACCACTTATATATACTTTTCTTATCAAATAATAATATATGTTTTGTGAAAAATGCGGAGAACAAAACCCTGATGATGCCCATTTTTGCAGGGGATGCGGGCGAGAATTAAAGCCTGTGGCAGTCAAGCAGGAAAAGAGTATGATTCTTGCCATGATACTTTCATTCATATTGGCAGGTATCGGAGTTGCATATGCCGGAAATGTCAAAAAGGGAATCCTCTTGTTTGCAGTTTGCCTGATATGCAATGTTTTGGGTTTTGGCCTTTCCTATCTGAGGATAATCGCCATATTCATCTGGGTATTTGCAATGTATGTTACCTACATTGAGGTTGAAAAGGCAAACGGGCATGAAAACCCGAATATTTCAGAGGATTTCAGGTCATGGACGACAAACAGAAAGATCGTATCACTGATTGCAGTTGTTGTTATTCTTCTGATTGCAATGGGTGGTGTGATTGGTGCACTGGCACCTCACAACTCATCAGACTATATTGGTGATCACTCTTCACATTCATCTTCAGGAAGCGGTTCGGGCAGTTCATATTCGTCTTCAGGAAGCGGTTCAGGCAGTTCGCATCACTCTTCCGACAGCTATTCCTCATCTTCAAATGGCCATGATGTGGAATCACACTATGAGGGGGATTACGGTTCATCGGATACTCATGGAACTGTATATGATGACGGAAGCGTTGAATCACACCAGACCGGCCACACTGCCTATGGTGATTATCAGATAGATTCATATATGGACAGTAACGGAAACATTCATGGGACCGTTGATGCAGGCGGTCATACGTACCATGTAAATAACTGAAAACAGAGAAAATGTGATTTCATATAACATTTTCTTTATTTTTTCCGGCTCTTTTAGCCTATAATGATTATTGAAGTTTTGATTTTTTACCGAGTGTTTTTAAATTATTTTTTCAGGGATTTGAGTCTGTGCAGTCATGTATGATTGGATATTTGCAAAAAAGTTAGTTATCGCTTTTCATCATGTGGATTAACCTGTTCCATTTCTATTTTTTTTATATGCTATGTTATAATTTTAAATGTAGCTATTGGGATTTAACTAAAAAATCTATTGTATACACTTTTAATTGACTCTTCTTTTAATAATTCGAACAGTTCAATTGCGCTTGCCGGCTCAAAACTAACTGGAGGATCTGACATCTCCCAACCTGCATTTTGCCTGATTTTTCATATTGTTATTTTGAATATCCGATTGTTTTAATGTATATTTTCGCAGGTAACTAATGTTTTAATCAGACGGTTTTTTCATAAATATTGTAGTATAATAATTATTTATTTTAGGTTCATTTATTTTGTAGTTTACTTCATTAAGTAGTAAAATAAATAACTGCTTCTTCAATTAAATCGACACCTTTATATAGTACCTGAAACAAATATATTATTAGACACATGTAAGTGATTTTTCATGTGTCCGGCCATCACGCGAGGAAAATATAATTATGTCTGAAGAAAAAATAGCTAACCCAAAAGAAAAATTGCCTTTTGCAAAAAACGAAGTATACCGACTGATGAAGGATAATCTTGGCAACGACAAGATGATAAAAGAGCAGGTGAAAGTGGAGATGAACAGGTTTCTCTACAGCATTCTGAAAAACGTCTGCCAAAAGCTCAACGAGTATCCATACACAACAGTCGATTATTCAATGTTTAAGGAATGCATATATCCCTACACAAACATCCGAAAAATAAATCAGGAAAGGGAAAGGATTCTGATGCATCTCGATGCCATAAAAGCCGACTGCGACGCACTGGCGATGGATGTGGAAAAAAGCCTGAGACTTAAAGATGACGGCAAAAGCGAATCAATCGCAGATTTTTCAGCAAATGGGGACCAACAGGTCAACATGTCATGACTGCACTTCAATCGTATGAATGAAGACTCCTCTCTGCATTGCGGAGCACACCTTAAAGGGAGCCATAGCTACAGCCAGATACCGGCAGCTCTTATGCAGACATTTCATTTCAGCCATCAATCAAAACCATGGAGAATATATGAACACCAGATTTGCACTTGACGTTCTAAAGTGCTTAAAAAGAAATATTGTCATATAATGATAACGACAAGCGAGTGTACGAGAGGCATGCATTTAGTCGATGACATCAACCTCTCTTGAAAAACCGTTAAAAACATAATTTACGAAAGCCTGAAGGACTCAGACAAATAGTGGGTGGAATTTAATGGCAAATCAGTGCAGTCATTATTAAAAGGATTATCAGTTTTCCCCTATAAAGCAAAACCTTTAATTGATTTATATACTCTTGGAAATAGATTATCATTTAAGTTTACAGCCGGTAAGGCTGATGAGTGAAGGTGGTATTAAAATGAAAAATAATGTTATGGGAAATTAGTCCGGAAAACAAAAGATTGCATAAAACAGAAAGCATATGCATTATCCTTAGGTTTTGCATGTATATTTCACGTTTCAATCCTCAATAATCCGGGCTTGAATTTCCGAATCTAAAAAAACTATTTAGTGACTATAGAGATTCTCAATTTAAGTTTACAGCAGATAAGCTGATGATTATAGGGGGTATTGATATGAAGGATTTGATAAAAGGAAATCTGACTCCGGAAAACAAAAAGATTGCATCAAACAGAAATTTAAAAGTTAAAATCTGTTTGAAATGCCATTCCCATAACTCAATTAATGCTAAAAGATGCAGAAAATGCGGTTATGGCAACTTAAGACTCAAAACCAGTAAACTCGACAAAAAAGGGGATAGATAATTATCCTCTTTTAAAACATTTTTTTTGTTCATTTAAAACTCTAATGATTGCATTTCACAATCAATATCAATTTTTTTAATGCATTTTTTTTTAAAGTGAAAAGGTTATTAACAACTAAGACACAATATTTACCATGTATTAAGGTGATTATATGGATGAATGGCATATTGGAGATCCGGTGGATTGGGGCGACGGCTTTATGGATGCCCAAAACTGGGGTCACGGAGGGGATGATGATGACGACGAAGATGAGTCTTTCACAACTTCACGCCCGTCTAAAAGCGATGAATATTCCAAAAAGGCATGGGACCTTTACATGGATTTTAAAGAGGCCGAAGCGCTTAGATACATTAATATGGCACTTGATTTGGATGGGGGAAATTCAAAGCACTGGAACAGGAAGGCAATTATTCTTGAAGCCATGAAAAGATATGTGGAATCCGAAGAATGTTACGACAGGTCACTGAGATTGGCTTTTTCCCCTCTTGTCTGTGACAATAAGGCAAGAATGCTCTATGACTGGGCATCCAATTTGCTTGAAGAGTCAAAAAAGTTGTCTGACGGAACTCTCATGCTTAAAGATGCAAAACGAACTTGCTTAAGAGCAATCAACGCCCTTCCAAATACAAACAGTGAGGAGGACCCTCAAAAATATCAAAGGCTCATGGAATCAGTTGATTTCTATATTGATTATGAAAGGAAATTTCAGACAAATCTTCAAATCCTTAAGGGGTTTGACAAAAGTGAGCTTTTCACCATTACCGGAAGAGACCATTACCGCAATGTGAATCTCACACCTGGCATGACTTTAAGGCTTGTAAGGGAACATGACAATGAATTTGACAGCGATGCAATTGCAGTATATGCCGGGGATGAAAAGGCAGGTTATGTGGCAAACAGCAGATATACAAAATTCAATCTTACTTCCTCTGCCTCAGAGCTCTGCGACAGGTTTGGATACTGTGCCTGTGGAAAATATTTCATGTATCTGGACAGATATGCCGATATACAATTTGCAATTGGAATGATAACTGATGTAAACAGGTGATATGATGAAAAGCAGTATAGATTTTGAAAAAATAGATATAACACAACTTGATGTGGATGCAATTGTAAATGCGGCAAACAGGAATCTGGCGCATGGCGGTGGCGTGTGCGGAGCGATATTTCAAAAAGCCGGACCTCACAGGCTGGCCGATGCATGCTCAGAGATTGGAGGATGTGAAACAGGAAATGCAGTAATCACCTCCGGATTTGATCTTAAGGCAAGATACATCATCCATGCGGTTGGTCCTGTGTGGCATGGCGGAGACAATGGCGAGGAGGAACTTCTCTACAGTGCATATGAAAAATCACTGATTTTAGCTAAGCAGAACGGCTGCCGTTCAATAGGTTTTCCCGTAATATCATCCGGAATATACGGCTATCCTAAAAACCAGGCATGGAAGGTAGCTATTGAAGCCTGCCGTGATTTTATCTGTGACAATCCCGATTACCCGATTGAAATTACATTTGCAGTAATGAGCGACAGGTCAAAGGATATGGGTGAAAAAACCATCAGTGAAATATTTTAATTAATTTTTTTTTTACAACCCATTACTCATCAAATGCTCTCTCATTTGATTTAAATACCTGCAGTGATAAAGAAACAATTAACAGTAATTAAGAGGTGTTAAGTCATGTTTGATAGGGAACACAGAAGAATTAACAAAAGATGTGTCAGCGTCAGGGCATTTGAAGAGGAACCCGGATACTATTCCTTTGCCGACAATTATGACTACGGTGATGTGGATTACGAAGCAGACAATGAATAATTTCTTTATCTGAATGTACATTATATTTTCCTCAAATCTTTCTGCAAATGCCGGATTGTATATGTGGAGTTTTTCAAAATGCCTTTTGGAATCGTCTGTCTTAGGCACACTGCCATACCGGTCAGATATTGCAAAAGGCTCATGTTAATGTAAAATACTTCACGTTAAATTAAAGCTTGAATGTTGGCCGGTGATTCAATTGGTGCTTTCCAGTATCAAAATCAAAGTTAAATATTTCCGGAAACAATATAATATTATGACTTTTATGAACAAAAATGCCAACATAAAACAGTTTCAGCTTATAAGATTCATCAATGAAAACTCAAGCGATGACCATGTGATATCAAAGATTTCAATCGTTCTTCGACGGGACAAGATAGAGGCTCCGTATTATATGGACACAAAAATAAGGCTGTCTTCCTGCATTGACATGGCAGACAACGGAATAATACATGCAATGGATATATTCAACCACAACAGGATGTATAACCTCACAGAAGAAACCTACAATGAAATCAAATCCATGATTTGTGATGCATTCGGTGAGGCTCACGAATCCGACAGCTTAAAGATATTTAAAAAGGAAAAGCAGCTGAAAATCGTTTTGATGTCAAAAAATGATGAGGAATTCGGGAATCTTTTTGAAACCCATCATGAGCTTTTTGACAGGATTGACAGTCTGATTGATTAGGACTGTTTTTCTTCATTGAGTTCTGATTTTAGAAATTCATGAAACTTTTTTCAATTTTTTTTAAATCTTGCATCTTATCTGCCCTCATTTTCAGGACAGTATTTCTGTTTAGGGCAAATTTAATTGTTTCTTATTAGTTTAATGGGTATTACTTGTGTTTAAAAAAGATTTATTTTTATATATGATTGCATACATAATTTTAACTATAATTTTTCGGACAAAACTTTTAGATAGTATATTTGCGGGCAATCGCTTCTAAAAATTATTCGCCCCTATTTATAATTTTAAATATGTAGGAAGTTCAAAAGTATGGAATTATCAGATGAAATGTTAACGGAAATCAGTTATGTGGAAATCTCAAAATATAGGTTGAATGTAATGAAGGCTTTGGACGGTGATGTTAAGATTCCGACCGTTATAGCCAGGGATTCTGGGATTAGGACAAATCATGTCTCAAAGGTTCTCAGTGAATTGAAGGAACATGAGCTTGTTGAATGCATAAATCCTGAAGTCAAAAAGGGAAGGCTGTATAGATTGACAGACAAGGGTGAGAAGGTAGCCCACAATCTCAACGACGATTAATCTCTTTTTTAAACTTTAATTTTCCTTATTTTTAGGTTCTCTACTTTGGCTTATTTTTTAATAGCTGAATGGGATTTTTTCTGTCAGATTATTTTTGCATGTTTTTAAATTAGGGTATTGTTGCCCGAAAGATGTCTTTTTTTAGACAGGGCCTATATTTTTGTGACTTTAGCAATCATGGTCTTTTTTCTAGTTTTTGGTGCGGCAGTATGTTTTTATAGTTATGTTGTTATAATAATATGTATAGGTGATTTGATGGATAAACAGAAAATAATTATTGCAGTGTTAATTGTAATTATTGCTGTTATTCTAATTGCAATGGCTTCATCAATGTTCAATTTCTCAAAACAGGACACAGAATTGAAGTTCAAGGGAAACTCAACACTGTCTGAAGGGGAATATTTAAAGATAAAGCTGGCTGACAGTAACGGAACGGCTTTACAAAATCAGACAGTAAACATAACGCTAACCGATAAGGACAATGCAAAATCTTATTTTACAGTCCAAACCAATGGGGATGGTGTTGGAAAACTGAAAATTGATAAAGGAGCCGGTGAATATAGCGTAACCATTAGCTATGGTGGAAACGATAAATACAATCCTTCCAATGCAACCAAAAAGATAAAGGTTGAAAAGAAGGTTGAGGAAGTGCAGGCAAGCGCTCCTGCCGTAAGTCAGGAAAGTTCTTCATCAGATGTGGATTCAGGTGCATTCTACAGCAAGCAGGCAGGCAAAGTAATTGAAACCGGGGAGGTCATGGACGGTCCCGGAGGTAAAATGAGGCATTTGGGAAACAACAAATGGGAACCTATCCAGTAATTCATAAAAGCGATTAATGTCTCCATATGCATAACGAAAGATGATTTTAAAAGAAAATTATGACGGTAATGTTGACTGACGGTTTTTTTGACACTGGAAAACAATAGTATTTATATCTGTTATTAACATATTTAATACTACAGATATAATATATGGAGGATTTAAATTGTTAAAAAGGAGGATACTCTTGCTTTTAATATTTCTTGTAAGTCTATTGGCCGTTTCTGCAGTTTCAGCGGCTGATAATGCAACTGATGATGTTGTAAGTGTTAGTGAAGATAATGAGGCAGTTAGTGTAGACAATAATGATGAAGCATTAAATTCTACTGAATCTGAAGTTCTGCAAGTGGATGAATCAAACGAAGATCATATTCTTCAGTCAAGCATCAATAACACTGTTGAGGTTTTAAGTGCAAATAATGCATCTGTAAATAGTGAAGTGGTGCTTGGTGCTGTTAATCCAGGTTCTCCCGAAGCGGAACCTGTTTTGAAATCATCAAATATCAAAATAGTCAAGATGAAAGTGAAATACAAATGGACCACTAAAAAAATAGGTAAATACAAAATTAATGCTCGTTTGTGGAAAGTGCGTTATGCATATGGATATATGACTTATTTAGATATTATGTTCTACAAAAATGGTAAAAGGGTTAAATATAGTGCTTATCTCTCAAAATATCAATACAAAGAAAATGGTAGATGGAAATGGTGGCCAAAATGGAGACATGGAGGTACTAACCAACCATATCACAGGTATATCAATTGCGTTCCGATAAAAGCGTTTAAAATCAAATTCAGATATTAGTTTATTTTAAATAACTATTTTTTCTATTTTTTTTCTGTTCAAACTATTTTTTAATATCGCTTATGAATTTCAGGTTATCGTAGTTGAACCTTTTCACTTTCCCTGCATGACTTCTGTATTTTCCGGTTATGTCGGGGTGTTCTCCGCCCCACACGTCATAATCCTCCTAGCCGTTTTCATCAATAATGGCAATCATGTCAAGATCCATTCTTGAGCATGCATTCGCATACACCTCAGGTTTTCCATCTTCAATAACCAAAAAATAGGATATCCATCCGAAAGGTATATAGAACGCTTCCTGCTTTTTAAGAAGCTCTTCAGTTATTTTGATTTCATCAATGCGATAGGTTTTCTCATTCAGCCGTGTCTTCAGGTATTCGTGAAACTTTTCCTCAACTTTTTTCAAATCATGCATATAATGGCCTCCTTCGGATAATCATATCATGTTTCTACATTGAATTCTGTTTTTCAAAAATGATATGCCTGCCGGTCGGGGAGTTTAGATTAATCCTGTGACTGGTGCAGCTTTGTGGAATCTGCCGGTTCATGCCGTCACACAAATTTTTAAAAATGAAGAAATATAGAAATGTTAATGTAAATCGTTTGGCTAATGAAGGGCTTTAAAAAACCCCTCCGGCCGGTGATTGGAAAACCGGAAGTGATATCATGATCAGCGATGAGGAAAAGGATAAAATCAAAAAGGAAATAGTGGAAAAAGTAAACTCCATTTTAGAAAAAAACAACGAATCATTCAGAATGGACAGGGTAAACGTTCTAAAAACAAGTGAAACAGTCAAGTTCATGGGAAATTACCGGGTATATGACAGAAAAAAATACCATGCAGTTTCAAAAGAAATCAATGATTTCTTAAAAGGATATGGGGACGTCAGCATTAATTCTAAAAAAATCCGTGACAGCGGCATGAAATTCACAGCTGTAAGCTTCAATTTCGAATTATAGTGTTTTTCCTGTTGAAAATCAAAAATTTTCCATTGGAATTATCTGCAGGGGATGTTTCGGCGATTGACGGTTTATTCGATTTTGTATAGATGATAATTAAGCTCTGGTGATGATAATGGTTGATAGGATATTATGTCCCATCTGTGAAAAGACAAATGATTTGAACAAATTCTGCATTTACTGCGGCCATAAGCTGCTCAGCGACAGCCAGACAGGATTAATCAGTGATGTCCCTGAGCCGAAATGTCTTAACTGCGGAAGGCCAGTCATGGAAGGCCAGGCGAAATGCGAATGCGGATTTCGCCTTGCAGATATAAAATGTCCCGAATGCGGCGTGAAGAATGCATATTCAAACAGATTCTGCACAGACTGCGGAAAAAAGCTATGGAGTTCAAGAATATTTGACTATGAATACACCGACCGCCTTTTTGAAGACCATATTTTTCCGGAAAGGCTTCCACATGAACTGCGAAATACCTCCCTGAATCGGCGTCTCACAAAGGGCGTTGGAAGAAATCCTGTGCTCTGGCTTGGCCTCACTCAGGCGGCCACTACTGGGGATTATAAATCGGAAAGCCGAAAAGTGGACGGTCATCTGCGTGAAATATGTTCAAGATGGAAGGTCGTATCGCCTGATTACTGCATAAGCTGCCTTTATATTATAAAACCTGATGAATACACATGTGCGAAATGCGGGTCAGGTTTCATTGCTGACATAAAAAGGGTGGAATCCCTTCGGTCTAAAAACAGCTACCGTAAACCTGAATTTAGGGATGTGGAGGCAAAATGGACTCCGAAATGCAGCGACAACTACAGAAGTTCTCTGGCTCCCGCAGCCGGCGAATCCCAGTTTGAATACCGAGAAAGGCTCAAGTGGGAATATGCGGAAAACAAGAATGTAAAAAAATGTATTAAAAAATTGATTGAACATTTGAAGGAGGCTGAAGCTTTTAAAAATCGGCCCAAAAGAGTTAAGGGAGATGACGGATGGTACTGTGATTACAGCTGCAGATATTACATGGAATATTATGAGGGAGATCAGATGGATGCCGACCATGATTATTCCTCTTGTGCCCTTGGCCATGATGCGATATACAGCAGAAACTTTTGCAGGTATTATGAGGAGTAATCCGAAATATCGATTTCATAAGATATAATAATTAAGAAAAAAGACATATTAATTAAAGCTTGCTTTGAAAGCATCAAAAAGGCAATTGGAAGAAAATATAATGATTGGTGGTGATGAAAACCAGAAAATCAAGGCGGAAATAGTGGACAAGGTCAACTACGTTCTTGAGAAAAACGGCGAATCATTCAGGATGGACGGGGTAAATGTTTTAAATAGAAGTGACTCCGTCAAGTTCATGGGAAACTACAGGGTATATGACAGAAAAAACTATAATTCGGTCTCAAGTGAAATCAACACCTTTTTAAAGCAATACGGTGATGTTGACATCAAAACCAAAAAAATAAGAGACAGTGGCATGAAATTCACCACTGTGAGCTTCAGCTTTGAGCTTTAAAATTATTCAAAGCTGTTATAAAATTCCTTTAAATTTTTTTTATCTAATAAACATCATGAAAAAATTGTATATTTACTTCCCACTAAGAACATTTTCAAAAAAATATATACTAACAAAAAGTAAGCATGTAAAATAAATATCTCAGTTTAAACCACTCTAAATTCTTTGATGGTAATTATTATTCTTTCATTAACAAATAACTTTTTTCTGTTCTGAGCAAATAGTTCAAATTTATTTTTCGGATGATCTTTACAATAGCCAAAATTAAAGGAAATTTGTTAAAACAGTAAAAAAGTTCCACGTTAGAATAATTTATATCCCTATCACTTATCTAACTAGATTAAAACAAATCAGATTCTTTAATTGATGACTCTGTTAGGTTTATTAATTAGGTTTTAGATAAATATGTTTAAAAGCTTAACATAACTTGAAAAGTCATATAAAACATAAATTCGGGGATTGTCATGGAATGGAAATATGCAAAAATATTCATCAGTAGCAGTTTTATAGATATGCATGCGGAAAGGGATTACCTCATCAAGAAGGTTTTTCCCGAACTTGAGGAATGGTGTGAAAAATATAAAATTCATTTGTCGACCATCGACTTGAGATGGGGAGTTCCAGAGGAGGCCCCGCAGGACACTACAATTGAAAAATGCCTTTCAAACATTGATGAAAGCCGTCCGTTTTTCCTATGCTTTTTAGCCCAGAGAAGGGGATGGATTCCTGATTTTAACAGAGATATCAGTGAAGAAACTGTGAATAGATATAAGGACATTAAAGAGTATGAATCCCGTTCCGCTACTGAAATGGAAATTGAACATGCATTGCTTCGTCCGTTAAAGGAATTCCTTGAAAATGATGAAGATAAGCAGCATCTGCCAACAACACATTCGCTATTTTTCATAAGGGACAAATCCTCCTTAAATGATATCAGCGATGCTCAAAAGAGAGTTTACACAAATTATGAACTTGTAGACATTGAAAAAGGGGAATTTGATTTAAAAACTGCCAAATTCGTTAATTTATCCGATAAAACCAAAGACATTATCCAGGAAGCCGATGAATCTTCCCAAAAAATCGTTGATGAAATCATTGAAAGAAAACGAATTGAGGACAGGATTCCTGATGGGGATAAAAACAAAGTTCACATTGAAATAACAAGATACACCGGGGATTGGGATGAAACCAAGGAAATCCCCGCAATTGAAGCCCTTACAAGTAAAGTTGGAGACAGGGTTGTTCAGCGTTATGTCAATGACGAATGGAAAGGAAGATTAACTAATTTTAAAGAGATTAAAGATGAAAATTATGAGGACATCTCCCTTCTTGAGGAAAGCGCCGATATTGAATCAAAAATCGACAGGCCTTTAAGCGAAGTCATTATCGAACAACTGCAGGAGCAGCTAAGACTTGAATTTCCTGAAAATTTTGAAGAGGAGGCATATTCTTCTAAAGAGGAGGAAACTCTTCAAAATGAATTGAACCAGCAGGACAACTTCGCCTACCTTAACAGTGAAGGTTACATTGAAATAAAAAATGACATTGATATCCTCACCAGATATATTGAAGACAGGGATGAAAACAGGATATGTCTTGTGTCATCTGATGCGGGTTTTGGAAAAACCATGCTTCTTGCAAATTTTGCCAATATGCTTGAGGGCAGGTTTTCAAACAGTTCCGATAGCGATAATCAAAAAATCATTTATAAAAGGTTTTGCGGAGCTTCCAATTTAAGTTCAAAGGCATTCCTGCTGTGGGATACAATCATTAGGGAATCTAAAATTAATGAAGATGAGGATTTCACAGCACCATCAAATGTTGATGAACTTAAAAAAGCTATTCCTGATATTTTAGACAGGATATCTCAGAAAGGGGAATCCGTCATTATTATTGACGCAGTTAATCAGATGCCTGACGGTTTGGAAATGTTAAAATGGTTGCCAGCACCAAAAACCTCCAATCTAAAGATGATTATTTCCTGCAAGGAGGATGATGACGATGAATATTATGCAAGAAAACTTGAAAGCATAAAAAATAAGGATGCCTTTTGCGATTATTTTGAAGATGGTCATGAAGATGATTTGGGCGGTGATTATAAAAACTATAGCTTTAAATTAAAAGCTTTGGAGGATTGTGAAACAGAAAAAACCAGAATCATCAAATCTTATCTTAAAAATTACTTAAAGGAATTGGATAAGGAAGATATTAAAACAATATGCGGTTTTGAAGCATCAAAAAACCCTCTTTTCTTAAAGGTATTGCTTTCCGAACTCAGGGTTTTTGCCTCATTTGAGAAACTGAAGGAGGAAATTCAGAATTTTATTAACAATGACTTTGAGAAAAATCCCGATTCAGACAATAAGGGATCTCCAAAAACCGCATTCAATCATGTACTGGAAAGGTTGGAAAAGGATGAGGAGCTGGCTGATGGTGAACCTTTGGTTCCTTTAATATTCTCCCTTTTGGCCAATGCAAGAGTGGGTTTGTCAAGAGATGAGCTGACAGACATTATTAAGGCTCAAACCGGTCTGGATGAGGAATATATCCTGGACACCATTAACCTTAATTTAAGACAGGTAAAACAGTTCATGGCAAGAAAGGAGGGCAGGGATGACTTTTTCTATGAAAGTTTCAAGTTGGCCGCCCGGGAAAGGTATTCCGAATATTATATTGCTAAAAATGAATATTTGAAGTCTTACTTCGCTGATGATAATGGTGAACTGATTAATATAAATGCCTTATTGGCTGATTATTTCTTAAAGGATGCTTTGGGAAGCGATAATGACGATTATAACTTTAAAGGAGAAAATATCCGATCATATAATGAACTTCCCTACCATGTCAATGAGTCAAGAGACTTTGAAAGACTGGAAAAGGTATTGTCATCCTACTCATTCATAAAAAACAAACTGAAATTAAGCGACATAAACAATCTGATTGTTGATTATCAGTTTAAGGACTTTGAAGACGGCAGCGCTCATCAGTTCCTTGAAGGTGACGATGATCATTCGGTCGTTTTGATTGGAAGGGCACTTGAATTGTCTGCACCGATATTGGCGGAAAATAAGGAAGAGCTGCCGACTCAGCTATACGGAAGAATGGTCGATTTGAAAGATGACGGAATCATAAAACCTATCATCGATGAAATTGAAAA
Organism: uncultured Methanobrevibacter sp.; assembly: GCA_900318035.1. GTDB lineage: Archaea > Methanobacteriota > Methanobacteria > Methanobacteriales > Methanobacteriaceae > Methanocatella. Next base: position 8,045 of record ONJC01000031.1, on the reverse strand, counting down.
TGAAGATTCCTCCACCATGCTTTTAAAGCCTAAATCCAACTGTCTTTACTCTCCGAAAAGTTCAATCATAAAAAGACCAAAAGTAAACGGAACAAAATCAACCTCAGCCATTCAGGTCACCGAAGACAAGCTGCTTATTTTGGCAAATTCCGACGGAACATTAAATGTATTTGACCTGGAAAACAATGATTTCGAAGATTCCAATTTGGATTCTAAAATCATTAAAATCATTCCTTGCGATGATGACAGATACATGCTAATCGCATCCGGTGACGGTCAAATAAATAAGTGGGATATCAATAACAGGTCAATATTTAAGGACGGCGATAATAGATATCCTGAAATTGACGCTGAAATCACAGACATTTATCTCTCAAAGACCTATAACAAGATTTATGCATCTTCACACACAGGAGTATTTTCAATTGATTTGGACACAAAAGAACTGAGAAAAGAGGATATTGAAGAGAAAAACTACAATCAGATACTGGTTCCAAGAAGAAACGAAGCTATCCTTGTTTGTGATGAGCGTGAAGTTGACGGCTGGGACGTATATGAAATGAGAAAGGCATATAACAAACAGCATCAGCAAAACGATGAGAATGAGTCTTCTACAAAATTGGATTCCTCCGAAGAGATAAGATTCATGGGATTGAACAAAAGATTTTTAACTTTAATTTCAGAAAACGGGCAAATGAAATTCTGGAATACTCTTAAAAACTCCGGCGGTGGGGAAAGCATTGCTGAAGCGTATGTCTGCAGCCCAAATGACAAGTTCACACAGGCGATTACACTGGAAGATGAAAATGAAATTATAACAATCTCCGATATGGGTGTGATGAGGGTTTGGGACATTCCACAACCTAAAAGCCCTCAATTCGATGCTGTAAAAGATATTCAAACAGGTATCAAATCGCCAACTGCCATTGACTATTTCACCGATGGAACTGACAGGTGGGTTATAGTCGGAAATGAAAACAATGATATCAGCGTAATTGACTTGAATAAAAAAGTTGATGAGGAAGAAAATATCAGGCATGCCGAATCAGTATTGTCAATTAAAACCGATGATGATAACATGATAACTGCATCGGATAACGGTGAGATTTTCACCTGGGATTTGAATAATGAAGAATTCATCAATAAGTATTCAAACGATTTCAGATGCAATTCTATTTCATATAATCGTGAAGATTCAAGATTGGTATTTGCAGGTGTCAAAACAGAAAAGGACGGTAGAAAGATCTATAAGATAGCTGCCTGCAATGTCAGTGATGATATGTGGCATGCTGAAAGTGGAAATGATAAATCTGCTGATTTAGGAGCTGAAGACTATAAAATAACCTCCAATCAGGTCATTGATGTGGCTCAAAACAGTTCAGGAATCGTATTTATCGAGAAAGATAAATTGACAGTAGCTGATGATGAGACCAAATTGGATAACACTGCAACCACATTGGCTACCCAGTTCAATTCAGATAATGTCTTTGTCGGATTTGAAGATGGCGGCATTGTCGAATATCCGGGCGGAAATACCTTTGATGCGAATATTGAAAGTCCGGTTACAAAAATCAAAATCCTGAATGATAAGTTAATTGCAGGATATGGCGACGGATCCATTGTGATATTTGAGGAAAGCCGATCAACCAAATTGGAAGCTCATCAAAAGGCTATCACCAATTTCCATGTTGATGATTCTCAAATAATCAGTTTAAGTGAAGATAATACCGTAAGATTTTGGGATATTAATGATGGAGAGTGTACATACACCTATTTCCTGGATATTTTTGCAACTGCAATCAATTTCAAAGACGGTAAACTTGTAATTGGAGATACTTTAGGAAATGTGAGGTTTTTTGAGTTTAAAAATTAAAGGAATCATTTAGGAATGACACGAACCTAAAATGGATTCTTCTGAATATATTCTAGTTGAAAACTTTGATATTTTCACTCGTTAATCGACTTAAAATAATAACTATTAATATCATATCGCCCAAAAATATCCATATGGAAATCACTGGCAAAAGGGATATTTTCGGGATAATCTTTTTCGCATTGAGCGTGATGATGCTGGGATACATGTTTCTCACGCCCCTCAATCACTACATCATGCACGTTGACGAGTACTTTACGATGAGTGTCCTCACCCTTCCGATAGCCGACGTCATAAGCATTACCAGCTGGGATGTGCACCCTCCGGTTTACTACATTCTCGCAAAGATTGCAGTAATGATGGCCGAAGCTGTAGGAATGGACAGCCTCCATGGCCTGAGGATTCTGTCAGTCATACCGTACATCCTGATTCTTGCAATATCTGCAACAAAAATAAGAAGGGATTATGGCCTTTTGACAGCAGGACTCTTTGCTTTTTCACTTTCCGTGATGAGCGAGTTTTTCGCACACTTCCTGATAGCAAGAATGTACGGCTGGGCGATTCTATTTATTATTGTTGCATTCCTGTCATTTGGCGAAATCATCAAAGGGGGAGGCGTAAAATCATGGATTGTGCTGACAGTATTTTCAGTGCTGTGCGCATACACTCATTACTTTGCCGCAATAAGCGTTGCATGCATATATATCATACTTCTTGCCTACATTATTAAATTTGAAAGGGACAAACTCAAAATGTGGGTGATTTCAGTTGCAGCAGCTGCAATACTCTACATTCCGTGGATACCGTCACTCATAAGGCAGATGACTCAGGTTCACGCAGCCTACTGGATTCGCCAGGTCAATCCCGAGATGCTGGTAAAGTCTGTGGGCTATATCGCATATGCGGACAATCTGGCGGTGGGTCTTGTTGCAGTTTTGGCTTTGGCCGGCCTCATTTACATTTACAAAAAGGATTCGCAGGGTGTCGGGCAAAAGGAACGCTTTCTGATTTTAAGCGGAGCGAGAGTGTATCTCGGAACAATCGCACTGGCGGTTTTCCTTTCAGTCGTCTTCAGGCCGATACTGATGCCGAGATACCTGCTTCCTGCAGCAGCCGTAATGTGGCTTACAATTTCAATAATGCTTGCCCGGATTAAAGACAGAAGGATGTTTATGGTTTCAGCAGCACTGATAGCTATGCTTCTTTTAATCGGAGCTGCAGCAACGGTTTCAACCAATGATGATTTGTATAAAAGCGGACTCCATCAGAAGGAGGTTCTTGACAGCATCACAAACGACTCCAATTCCATGCTCATAATCAATAACCAGAACATGATAATGTACTTTTTAAGTTATGCAAACCAGTCAGATACACATGTCCTCAATGTCCGCATTGTATTCGGCGAAACTTTGGAAAGGCTTCATGAGTTCTATGACTTCCACACATTCAACGGCAAAGATATCGACAGGCTGATTGCAAATAATACCGGTAAAAACATCTACATCATAAGCTGGAGCGATCCTGTTTTAAACACAACAACAGAAAAGATTGACGCCTGGGCCGGCGTGACAATTTCAAGGGTTAACACGACCAACGTGACTTCGGTTTCTTGATTGACTGGTTTTTTTAATGATGGTTTGGGATTGTTTTAACTTTATTGTGCAAGAATTCTCCGGCTTCTTTAAGCCGGGGATGAATTGCACAATAAAGTTAAAGTAAAATAGTGTTTAAGCATGCCCCGAATCATTTGGCCGGCCGATTAAATGATAAGTGGATGTTTATCCACTTTTTCAATCGAGATTATTGAGGACGGTTCCCTTGGTTTCAGGAAATGTCCAAATCCAAATGCCCACGAGCATGGCAAACAATGCAGCAATGGCTATTCCATAGCTCAAATCAAAGTATGCCGCAACTGTTGTTATTGTTATCGGCGTTATGAACTGGGCTCCACGCGCAAGGTTGAATACTGTTCCCACAGCGGTGTTTCTGATTCTTGTCGGGAAGAGCTCTGAGAACAGAGATCCGAATCCTCCGAAAAATCCTGTTCCAAAACCTGTCAGGAACATGAATACGTATAAAAGATTCGGAACCTGGACAATCTGATTCCAGAAGAGGGTTATCATTGATATTCCCAGCGCCATGATGAAGCTGTATATCGTAAATGCGGGACGCCTTCCAAGCTTTTCGGCCACAAAACCGAAGGTGGTGTAGCCGGTAAAATCACCGCACTGAATCAGGATAACTCCGAATGTTGTGCTCAGCAGTGCCATGCCCCTTTCCTGTTCGAGATAGGTCGGAAGCCATGAATATGTGTACCAGTATGCTGACATTCCGAATATGCACAGTATGAGTGATATCAGGAATATATTTCTGTGCTCTCTGCTGATGAGTTCCCTGAACTCCTGCAGGATGTTTTTGTTGACGTATCTGTCCCTGTTTTTAATCCAGACGTCTGATTCCTCAAGATATTTTCTTATGAATATTATTGTCAGTGCAGGAATGATTGAAACGAGAAAAGTCATTCTCCAGCCGATGACGGGTGTCACAAGTCCCCCGACAATTGAAGCTAAAATCACTCCGACCGGTGCGCCGGATTGCATGAATGCTCCGAATTTGGCTCTCAATTTGTCCGGAAATGTTTCGCTGATATAGGTCTGGCCGGTAGCCCACTCTCCGCCGACACCAAGGCCTGTGATGAATCTGAATATCAGAAGTGAATAGAAGTCCCATGTAAAGGCACACAGGAGGGTTCCTATCGAATATATTATGATTGTCCACTGCAGTACCTTCTTGCGGCCGTGCTTATCTCCCAGGGCTCCGAAGATGATTCCTCCAAAGCCTGTGGCAAAAAGTGACAGGCCAAGGCATAGGGAAAGCATATCTGCCGAAAAGTGCAGGCTGGACTGAAGCTGGGATACCAGGAATGTAAACAGGACAAGGTCATAGAAATCAAAAACCCATCCTGCCCAGCTCATGGCGAAAATTCTGTAATGGTGCTTGTTCAGTTTTGTCTCCTCGTTCATTAACATGATATTACAACTCGTCTTAGTTCTAATATTTATTTAAGTCTTGAATGATATTTAAAATTTTCAAAATAATTATGATGGAATATGGTCAATATTTGACTTGGAAAACCCGGCTTTAAGCAATGTCATTTTCAGGCATATCTGAGCAAAAACAGTTCAAAAGTTAAAAAATCCGGTGGGCAGTGAAAAACAGGGGTGCTGCCTTACAGAAAAAGGCCAATGGACTTAAAGTAAACTGAAAAGTTTATGAAGATAATATAAAAGTAGAACGCCGGTATCTTCCAAACATTTCCTTTTTTGCCGCTTCAAAATCTCATTTTCCAATCCGCACTATATGTCATTCACATTTTTTCCGAATCCAATGAAAAATATTCGCAATATCCAAACAATTATATGTGGAATTCAAACATATTATATATCAGTTAAAAAGTCATGGAGTATTTAAGAATGAATTGTAAAAAGGGCATGATCATATTAATAATAACAGTTTTCCTGTTCTCCATTGCAGGCGTATGCGCAAGCGACGCCAACACCACAGCAATGGCCATGGTAGATGAACACACAACCGAAGAAATTAATGAAATCTCATCAGCACCCAACACCGGAGAAAAACTGGAACTTACCAGCAGTGAAATGCTTGGAAACACAAAAACAGTCACAGAACATACATTCAACGCAATTGAAAAGGAAATTGACAACGATACAATAATATACCTGGAACCGGGCAAATACACCGGAACAAGCGAAATCAAGATCAACAGCATAAACAACCTCAAAATAATCGGAAACTCCACAATACTCGATGCAGAGAAAAAAACAAGAATAATCAACATTACTGATTCAACCAACATAACACTGCAAGGAATCACATTCACAAACGCAACCGCAAATATTGGAGGCGCCATATATTTGGAAAACAGCGCCAATTGTAAGGTTGCCGACTGCATCTTCACAAACAACAATGGAATCATCGGAGGAGCAATAGGTGGATACTACAGTCCTAATGGAACAATCGCCAACACCACACTCACAAACAACACCGCAACCCAAAGTGGAGGAGCAATAAGCTGGTACGAAAGTCCTAATGGAATAATCACCAACACCACACTCACAAACAACACCGCAACCTCTGGGGGAGCAATATTCTGGGGAACTAGTGATAATGGAACAATCACCTCCAACATATTCACAAACAACAACGCAACATATGATGGAGGAGCAATAAGATGGTACGAAAGTCCTAATGGAATAATCACCAACACCACACTCACAAACAACAATGCAACATTTGGAGGAGCAATAGTATGGTTCAACAGTCCAAATGGAAAAATCACCAACACCACACTCACAAACAACAACGCAAACCAACATGGAGGAGCAATAGAATGGTACAACAGTCCAAATGGAAAAATCACCAACACCACACTCACAAACAACAAAGCAACCACTTTTGGAGGAGCAATACAATGGACCTATAGTGATAATGGAACAATCACCTCCAGCATCTTCACAAACAACAACGCACAAAACAACACCATCCACATCGACAACAGATTACAACTGGTTCGGACACAACGAAACCAACTACAAAAACAACCCAAAAATAGAAAACTGCAAAATCTGGCTGTTTTTAAACGCAACAGCAAAATCAAACCCAACATCAATACTGGACACAACCAACATAACATTCAAACTGTGGATGTACAACTCATCCGACGAAAACACATTAGAATACGACAGCACTCTTCTAAAACCAGTTAATCTAACTGTAACTTCAACCAGCGGACTCACCACAAATGCACAACTGGGAAAAGCAGTGACATTCCAGCCAACAGCTATTGGAACAGACATGATAACCGCAAAAATAGAAAATGCAGAATACACAAAAATACTAACAGTCACCGACGGAACAACATTCCTAGATTTGAATAGAACAATAAACGGCAACAAAAACGACACAATAATTTTGGACAGGGATTACACATACAACCAAACAACAGATTACAACCTCAAAGATGGAATAATAATCGACCGCAGAGTTACAATCATAGGAAACGGCCACACAATAAACGCCACAGGAAAAGCAAGAATATTCCAAATCAAATCAGACAACGTAACAATACAAAAAACCACATTCACAAACGCAACCGCAAATTTAGGAGGCGCCATATATTTGGAAAACAGCGCCAATTGTAAGGTTGCCGACTGCATATTCACAAACAACAACGCAGACTGGAACAATCGCCAACACCCAGCTCACAAACAACAACGCACAAGAATTTGGAGGAGCAATAGAATGGTGGAACAGTCCTAATGGAACAATCGCCAACACCCAGCTCACATACAACAACGCAAACCATGGAGGAGCAATAGAATGGTTAGAAAGTCCTAATGGAACAATCGCCAACACCCAGCTCACATACAACAACGCAAACCATGGAGGAGCAATAGAATGGTTAGAAAGTCCTAATGGAACAATTGCCAACACCACACTTGGAACAATCGCCAACACCCAGCTCACAAACAACAACGCACAAGAATTTGGAGGAGCAATAGAATGGTGGAACAGTCCTAATGGAACAATCGCCAACACTACACTCACAAACAACACTGCACAATGGTATGGAGGAGCAATATACTGGCAAAGTAGTGATAATGGAATAATCACCAGCACCATACTCACAAACAACAACGCAACCTATGGAGGAGCAATAGAATGGCGGAACAGTCCTAATGGAACAATCGCCAACATCACACTCAAAAACAACACCGCATCCTATGGAGGAGCAATATACTGGAGCCTTAGTGATAATGGAATAATCACCAACACCACACTCACAAACAACAACGCAACCACTGGAGGAGCAATAAACTGGGAAAGTAGTGATAATGGAACAATCACCTCCAACATATTCACAAACAACAACGCACAAAACAACACCATCCACATCAACAATGAATATATTGGTAAAAACTTAACTGTCAACAACAATATTTTCCTAAACAATAACGCCACCGAAATTGGATTCTATAAAACTGATACCACCTCAAACACAGATTACAACTGGTTCGGACACAACGAAACCAACTACAAAAACAACCCAAAAATAGAAAACTGCAAAATCTGGCTGTTTTTAAACGCAACA
>ONJC01000006.1 GCA_900318035.1 uncultured Methanobrevibacter sp. | reverse complement strand
TTAATTGAATAATATCTCATTTATAATTACTCCTATATAAAAAATGAGAGAGAGCATTTGAAAAGTAATCGAATAACGAACTCAGAGCAATTTTTCAAAACCAAAACAATTTTTCATACCCCAAGCAATTATTAAAAATCCAATAACAAAAAAGTATACTGAACAAAAATTCATGACATAAAATAGCCTCAAAAAAACGCAAATAAAATAAAACACAATAAAATTAATTAAAAAAGACAGTACACCCCATAGTGCAATTCATCCACAACTTGCAGAAGTTGTGGTATTCTTGCATTTTAAAGATAAATAAAATAAGAAATTTTAAAATTTTAGTTACAAAAGATTAATTTATAGAGAAGCATATGTTCTAGTTGGAGCTTCTCCATGTGTTTCCACATTTGGCACAGCGTATGAAATTGGTTGGTGCCTCATCGGCAGATCTTGTCTGTACTGTCCACCAGTATCCTTTTGTTCCGCCGCATTTATAGCAAGTTATTGTTGTAGTCGGCAAGGCCACATTGTCCCTGTCGGTAACAATGACTTTCATTTCCGGATTGGTTTCCCCTTCCATATTATACTGGTCTTCAATATCTTCATTTGTTAATGACTTTTCATAACCGCATCTACATTTAATCTTGCCGTTTTTTGGCATCAGCATCGCACCGCAATCAGGACAGAATTCCATATTATTAAACACCATTTAAAATTAATAACCATCAGTTTAACTGCAGCTAACTTCAAAATAAAGGAAGCTGAATTTGTACAATCAAACCTGAAATGTAAAAGTCTTCTCCAAATCCATCTTGAAAAATTCTAAAAATGCAGATTCATTCCTCATAATAAACGTATTGATTACGCCTGTCAATTATAATATTAAATATAAGCATTATAATTGCAAACAGAACCAGATAAAGTTCTTTAGATAATTTTAAAGCAAATTGAACACCATTATAGTTGATATTCAATAATTCATTTGCAGGAAATGCATCAGGTCCGAATATCAACGGAGTGATGAATAGGAATATCGCATCGAACAATATGATAAATACTATTATTAAAATGAATTTGAAAGAATTATTAGGTATTTTCCTTGCCTCCACAAGGTTGTTTACACCATAAACGACCAAAAAGTAAAGGCCAAACAGGTTACCCAAATACATTCCGCCCTTAAGGCCAAATGCATAGAAAATATCGCAGGTGACAATGGCAATGATTATTGAAGATATGAAATTAATAAATACAACTCTGTAAACATTTTTCCCTGCCATAAAATCACCATCAAATTAAAATCAAATATTATGTTTATATTTTAAAACATATAAGGATTACACTAAAATCAAAAAAAGTTATAAAAAAAATAATAAAAAAAGTTTGGCGTGAAAGGTTTAACCTTCCACCATAATCAGCTTGCCCGTTGCAGGGTCCTTATAAACCTTACCCATCTCGGTATAACCCTGTCCTGAGCTGTTTGAAGTGTCCGGAGTATCATTCAGCTGCTGGCCCTGATCAACTTCGGTTGTTGTCTTTTGCTGCATCTGTTCCTGAATGTTTTGACTTGGATCAATCATTGCCTGCATGTTCCAGCTTATGATTACAAAAACCAAAAATCCAACGGCAATAACAAGCATTGCATCCACAAGGTTGGATGTACCTGCCATCGGATCTTCTTCCACACGTCTGGACCTGCGTCTTCCCTGTTTTCTAACCATAAAATCACTGTCTATTCATGTAATCAAGAACTGCATCAATCAAAGCGTCCAGATCAGACAGGTACCTGTCGTACCATCCTGACCTTATCTTTCCGATAACATAACACAAAGCACCGGAACCGATACCTACAATGGTAGTGTTGAACGCAACTGTCAGGGAGCTTGCCAGGGTGTTGATGTCTCCAGCACCCAATGCCGCCAAACCGGGACCCATCGGAATAAGTGTACCCATAAGTCCCAGAGTCGGTCCGATACGTGTAATTATATCTGTCTTCTGTAAATTACTCATTGTTTTTTCTTCTTCAAATTCGAATAATTTACGTGCCAGCGCTTCACGTGAATCATTTCCTAAGGATTCGGAATTTGCAATTTCAGTCAGAGCCTTCTTTTGAGCTTTCGGTATTTTGGCGTTTGCAATAATGTTTTTCAACTCATCGACTGAACCTGCATTGTTAATGTCATAAATCAAATCTCTGATAGTTCCGATCGGAACCTTTTTCCTTGAAGTATACTCGGCTATTACTCCTCCCAATGAAATAATTGATATTATAACAATTACAAGCAGAATCACAAGTACTGGAATTGTTAAGCTTTGTGATATGACATCAAGAGAGCCGGTTAAAAATTCTCCACCAGGAATATTTAAAGCCATATTTTTCACCTAAAATTTTATTCTAGAATATTTCTACCTCTTTTAGTTAAAACCATACCTCCAACAATCAGAATAGCAAATGCTAAAATAATCATCAGTATGTCCTGAGGTGAGCCTATTGATATCGGACTCATGGTCTTGCTCATGGCGCCTGCAATGTTTGGAATCACAATAGCTGAAAGCAGGAAATAAGCTCCAAGCAAAAGCATGAAATTTCCCAGGATAACCGGATACGGTTTTGTAGTAAATCTAATGATTGTATTTGATGCTAAATATGTAACGACCATCACCCCGACCAATGCGGCGGCAGCATACCAACTCAGATTAAGTGAACTGACACCGATTGTTGGTGCAACAATCAAAACACTTGCGATAATTGAACCGAAACAGCATGGACAAGGAGCAATAATAGCAAGGGAGGTCGCAGTAGACGTATTCTTATCATGTAATTTCCATTCCCTTATGGTAAAGAGTCCTGCAATAATCATGATTAAAGCCATTATGATATAAAAAATGGAATTATAACCGTAAATGGCCTGAATCAGCTGGTCTGCATATAAAGACGCAATGGCTGATATTAAAACAACTCCACCACCGTATAAAATACAAATAACTGCAAACAGTTTTTTAGAAAGATTTGCCAAACCGGATGCAAGTCCTATTTTTACTCCAAATACAAGTACGGATGCAAAAATACCTACCTGCCACAATACACTCATCATATCCATATCAATTTCCCCGTTCAAATTAAACTTAAAATTTTACAATTTAATATTACTCTAATAAAGTATATAAATTTTTTAAGATGTCGATGCGAATGCAAACTAACATCAATATTATATTTAATATTCATGGTTAAAAAGATTGACACTTTACGTTTAATCAAAAGAAAATTTTATAGTGAATGGAAATTATATATAAAAACATTAAAAATTAATGAGGCAAAAAATGTTTTGGAATGAAGAAATTGAAACAATGCCAAGGGAAGACCTTGAAGAATTACAATTGAAGAAACTTCAGGCTACTGTAAAAAGAGCATTTGATAAGATTCCTTATTACAATAATAGATATACAGAAGCCGAAGTATTTCCGGAAGATATTGAAACTTTAAAAGACATCGAAAAACTTCCTTTCATCACAAAAGATGATTTGAGGCAAAGCTATCCGTTCGGGCTTTTTGCAGTGGACATCTCTGAGATTAAGGAACTGCATTCATCATCAGGAACCACAGGAAAACCTGTCGTTTCAGGATATACCGACAAGGACCTGGACACCTGGGCGGAAACAACAGCACGTGGACTTACCATGATGGGACTTGGAGAGGAGGACATCCTTCAGAACACACACGGATACGGAATGTTTACCGGAGGATTCGGTGTACACTACGGATGCCACAAAATCGGTGCTGCAATCATTCCTATTTCAACCGGCCAGACCCGCAGACAAATCGAAATCATGGAAGACTTCGGAGCAACAGGACTTATATTCACCCCGTCATACGGAATTCACATTGGAGAAGTTGCACTGGAAGACGGAATAGACCCTAAGAATTTGGGAATAAAGGCCATCGGATTCGGAGCTGAAATGTGGACAGAGGAAATCAGACAAAGGGTTGAGGAGCTATTCGGATGCAAAGCGTTCAACATCTATGGTCTGACAGAACTTATGGGACCCGGTGTGGGAGTTGAATGTGAAGCGCAGGAAGGCCTCCACATTGCAGAAGACATCTACTATCCTGAAATTATAGACCCCAATACATGCACAACATTAGGAGCAGACACTCCGGGAGAGCTGGTTTTAACCAATCTTGAAAGGGAAGGAATGCCGGTAATAAGATTCAGGACAAAGGATTTGACCAAAATTACCTATGAGAAATGCAGCTGTGGAAGAACACATGCCAGAATGAGCAGAATTACAGGCAGATCAGATGATATGATCAAGGTCAAAGGAGTAGCTATTTTTCCATCACAAATCGAAAAGGCATTGCTTAAGGTTGGTGATGTAGAGCCTCATTATTTAATTATAGTTACAAGACCTGGAACCCTTGATGAAATCGAAGTCAAAGTCGAAGCGTCACAGGACATTTTCTTTGACGGCGTGAAAGAGATGATGGCCGTTCAGGAAAAGATAGGAAAATCAATCGAAAATGAAACAGGCATACGCGTGAAAGTAACATTGGTTGAACCTAAAACACTTCCAAGGTTTGAAGGAAAAGCCAAAAGAGTAATAGACGAGAGGAATTTACACTAGGTGATGAACATGAAAATCAAACAGTTATCAATCTTTTTACAGAACAGAATGGGCAGTTTATCCAAACCTCTTGAAGTGCTGTCAGAAGCCGATGTCAATATCAGGGCAATGTGTATGGCGGACACTTCCGAATTTGGAATTTTAAGACTTGTTGTCGATAATCCTGAAAGGGGAAAAGAAGCTTTGGAAGAGAACAGTTTCCTTGTTAAAATTACCGAAATCATCGGCGTTGAGATGAACGATACCCCCGGTGGTTTGACATCTATTTTAAAAGTCATCAAAGAAAATGAAATAGATTTGGAATATCTTTACGCATTTACACATGAAAAGGAAGGAAAAGCTATCCTGTTGCTTCATGCAGATAAACTCGAGGAACTTATTGATGCATTAAAAGAAAAGGACATAGTTATCGTTCAGGCTGATGAAGTCTATAACCTATAACCTCCTTTCTTATTCTTTTTTTTTAAAAATCCCCATACACTAAACACCAAAATTTATTTATACTCCATTTTAATTTTTCTTAAAAAATAATGTATCCGGATACAATTATTGGGGACAGATTAATTTTAAATGACAATTTATATCAAAAATTTTTTACAAACGACAAAAATTACAAAATTTAAAGATATTCAGAATAATTATTTAATTTTTTAAAATTTTCAATAAAAATTATCTTTTTTAGTTAAAATTTAAATACTTTTTAAAATAAATAAAAAATCATAGACATCGTGAACTATCATGGTGTTAAAAAGGTGATACAATGGGAAAACTAGACGGTAAAGTAGCAATCGTAACCGGAGCAACCTCCGGTATGGGTAGAGACTCTGCAAAACTATTCGCAGCAGAAGGAGCAAAAGTTGTTGTAACTGGAAGAAACGAAGAAAGAGCAAAAGCCGTAGTGGACGACATTAAAGCCGCAGGCGGTGAAGCAATCTATGTAATTGTAGATATGGCAAACCTTGATGAAGTTCCAAAAGTATTTGAAGCAACTATGGACGAATACGGAACCGTTGATGTACTGTTCAACAATGCAGGAGTGCTTTCAATGTCACCATTGATGGATGTAAGTATCGATGAATGGACAAAAGTGTTTAACGTTAATGTCACCTCAGCATTAGTCTTAACACAGCTCGTTGCACCTGTAATGAAAGAAAAAGGAAAAGGAACAATTGTCAACACCTGTTCTGTAGCATCATTTGGAGCACACCACGGATTTGCAGCATATGTTGACAGTAAACATGCTATGATGGGATTAACCAGATCAATGGCATGGGAATTAGGTCCTGAAATCAGATGCAACGGAATTGCACCTGGACTTATCCACACAGCAATGGTGGACAGTATCGGCGGACCTGCAGCACTTCAGCAAATGATTGACCAATGCCCTGTTAAAAGATGCGGCCAACCTGAAGACATCGCAAATCTTGCATTGTTTTTAGCAAGTGACGACTCTTCATTCATTGACGGTCAAATCATCAAAGCAGACGGCGGATTCGAAATTTAAACACTACCTTTCAGAAGTTGGTTTTTTCATCCAACTTCTCAACTATATTTTAAGCTAATTTTCAAAACGTATATGCAATAGAAAAGCATTACAAATGCCAGCATTAAAAATATAAGGCCACCAACAAATATTGACATCACTCCGAAATCATTGACCAAAAACCCTCCGATTGCAATTCCTATGGCTATTCCACCATTTAAAATACTTAAAAATACTCCGTTTGCAATTTCAGGATCTTCCGGCAATACCGATGTTTCAATATACTGAATCAGATTATATCCCATTCCGTCAAGAATACCGAATATCAGAAACAGGATTAAAACAGGAATCAGATAATCTGCAAAAAGATAGAACAGTACAAAAACCGCTCCGCATACAATATGAAAAATCATCAAAGTGGCCTTGTCCCTGTAAACTATCAATTTTCCTCCCAGCCATGTTCCAAAAATTGAAACGACACCATATATGAAAAGGAGAATGCTTAATTTGTAGGTGTAGATATGGCTTACTGTCTGGAGAAAATAGGGCATGTAATTGTAGACCATGCTTGCCCCTATAGGCATCATGACTATGCCCAATGAGGCCAGGATAAACTCTTTTGATTTTAGAGCAGATACCGGAAGTTCAAATGTCTTTGATTTTCCTGGAACTTTTGGGAAAAATGTCATTATCAAAATCAATGTCATGAAGTTAATTGCAAATATCCAAAACATTGCCGCCTGATATCCTAATATTGTTCCAAGACCTGTAGTTATAGGAAGCCCGACAATGCTTCCTACTGATATTCCAAGCAATATTTTCGTGATGTAGTCCTGCTTTTCACCTTCAGGAGCAATTTCCTCACAGAATGTCAGGGCAATTGAGATGAATGCAGGATAAAACACTGCAGAAAGAATCCTGAATATTAATGACACATATAAATTCGTGGAAAATACGATGACCAGATTTGAAACTGCAAATACTGCCAATATTGATATGAACGTTGTCTTTCTCTCAAATTTTGAAAATAAGGCGGGAACAAACAGGCCACAAATGGCAATTGTAAATGTGAATGAACTTACATACAATCCTGAAACGGCGATTGAAGTGTTGAAATATGTTGAAATTTGTGAGATAATGCCGACGATACTGAGAGGAGTGTTGATTCCCAGTGTTGCCAACATCAATATGTACAACAATATCTTAGGATTGTTTTTCATAAAAAAAGAAGATTAGAGATGTTATTTTTCAATAACAAATCCATGATTTTGTGCTTTGGTTACAAACACGGTTCCGTTTTCACCAATTATTTCTTTGGTTTTCTCTACAATGAATTCATTTGATTCATCAAATACTGTGTAGAGTACAGGACCGAATGAAGAAATACCGACACCATATGCGCCTGCATCTTCAATGGCTTTCATTGCAGGCAGGTAGCTAGCATCGAGTGAGTGTTCAAGCTTGTTGAAACCAACTTTTTGAAGTTCGCTTACAGCCCATCCGAAGTTTTTGATGTCCTTTTCAAGCATGAACGGAACGAGATTCATTAAAATCAGGTGAGATACCTGTTCAACTTCCTCTTTTGGAATAGGACAGTATGTCTGGAACACATCCACTTCATCATCACCTTCCACATGCTTTTCGATTTCGGGAATGGCTATCAGAATATTCCACTCTTCGGGGAAATCATATCTTGCAATCAGGGTGGCAGGTTTTGCCTTGGATGCGCCTGAAGGCAGGAATAACGGTTTTTCCTCTTTGCTGTGTCCTCCATCAAGGATGAATCCTCCTAAATCGTGAGTGTATGTTCCGATTCCAGAGGTCCCTCCCCTTCCAACAATTGTACTCAATTCACGGCTTTCTATTTCGATTCCCATTGTTTCAGTTATCAGATGTGCTGTTGAAACTGCAATCTGGGTTCCGCTACCGAATCCTGAGTGTGGAGGATATGTTTCATGAACAATAAATTTAAAACCGGCATCAATGTCAAAATGTTCTATGGTTCTTTTTGCCGCATCAGGAATTTTTTCCTTACATTCTAAAATAGCCTCTTCATCTGTAACGGTGTCTGCAAATTCAAGTTCGATTCCACTTTCTATCTGCTCGACTTCCAATACAAATTGTGGGTCAGCCAATGCTAGACCAATTCCACCATCGACTCTTCTATATGACCCGTTCAAGTCAATAAGGGACATATGTATTCTTGAAGGTGCTTTTATAATCATCATTTCACTTCCGTAATAAATATTTCCTTTATTATTTTTGTTTAAATACTATAATAAATCTTTTCATATTATATCAATTAAACTTTAAAAAAAATAAAAAGTATTTTATAGTAGATTGCATAATATAAACTCATGAACTTTAATTCTATTAAAGCCGATTTAAAAGAAACAGATGTTGTAACCGCAACAGTATATCTTACTTTGATTATACCGTTGGTTTTAACATTGATATATTCATTTTAAGGAAAAAAATACTTTATTTTTCCTTTATTCTTTTTTTAACTCGTCTATTTTTTTATTCAGTCTTTCAACTTCACTGGACAAATCATCAATTTTTGACTCCAGATTGTCATGATGGGACCTGGAGATTTTAGACATGTATATTGTAGAGATTGCAGCCGTGATGGTGGCGAAAATCAGAATCCCTCCAATCATTGCAATAATTCCTATGAGTCTTCCCGAATGTGTAACCGGAACAACATCACCATAACCTGTACTGGTCATTGAAACAACAATGAACCATATTGCAGTAGGAATATCGTTGATACCCGGATCCAATAAACGAATTGAAACTGTAACAATGAAAATAAACAGAATGGCAATGAAAATAATCTTATCCAAAAGAGTATGTTTTAAAAACTTTGAAATGTTTCCTGTTGTTTCACGAGCCAATACATATAATTTAATTAATTGAACAAGCTTGACCAGTCTCAATGCCCTTAAAAATACAAAATCTATAGGAAACATTCCTAAAATACTAAATGAATTATCTTTTAAGTATTTCTTTTTGTTTTTGCTATGCATATAGCTGTAAAAGAATTCGATCCAAAGGATAATACATACAATCAAATCAAAAGCGACAGCACTGTATCTTACCGTTGAAGAAACGGAAAAGAATACTGAATATCCCAAAAATAGAATATCAATAAATGTCAGAAAAATTATAATTAAATAGAATAGTCGCTTTCTGGTGCTCATATGAAACTATATTTAATCCAACAACTATTTAAAATTTAAATTGTCGACACATTTTATAAGTTTTGATGCCAGCGTTAATGTCAAATCCATAGGCTCATATGAATAGCATTCATAGACCAGTGTTGGAATTCCCGCCTTTGCAGTCGGTTCTGTAATAAACGGCGGACTTGACCGGAATTCAGGAGCATAATAAATAACACCATCAACGGATTCAATGATTTCATCCATATATTTTGAGGATCCCTCATCAAAGCCCGGAGCAAAAACAAAATTAGTTATCTGATAGTCTCCAGGCCCCCTTGAACCACGGTTTGAGTGAATGTCCAAAAACAGATCATATTCCTCATCAATAATATCATCACGGACAAATTCCTGAGCCAGAAGCTGGCCTTCATTTCTCCCTTCAGATTCGCTTTGCTTATCGTTGACATTAATGTTATAGATATAATAGCAGTATTTCAAATCCCCTTTGGATGTTAATTTCTCAAAAAGCGCCCTGTGTGATTTGCTTTCAAGCGGATGCATTCCAATCAGATAAGCTATTTTTACATCCGATTCAACATCTCCAAAAGGACCGTGAATATGTACGCTACCCAATTCGTTTTCGCCTATCAGTTCTGATTCATATTCTGTGGAATCTATCTGAGCCTTGCTGGTTGGACCTTCCGGACAGTTCATTGAAAACACCTGAAAAAAATAAGTTGAGACTAGATAAAATCTAGTCTTCTGAAGGTGAACGTGCACCTAATTCTTTGTTTAATTCGTAAATTAATCTGTTGTCGCCATCGGCGAGTCTTATTTTTGCAACTAATTCCATTGCATTTTCTTCTTCTTCGACTTGTTCTTCAACAAACCATTGGAGGAAATTGTTGGTTGCATGGTCTTTTTCTTCAATAGCAAGGTTAACCAAATCGTCAATAAGACCGGATACCTTTTTTTCATGTTCAAGAACATGTTCGAATGCTGCTACAGGAGAGTCCCATTCGGTTTGCGGACCTTCAATTTCAGTAAGGGTTACAGAAGCTCCTCTTCTTATGATGTAGTCATAGAATTTCATTCCATGTTCCAATTCTTCTTCTGCTTGTACTCTCATCCAGTTAGCAAATCCTGCTAAGTCTTCATCTTCAAAGTAAGCTGCCATGGACAAATATAAATATCCTGAATAAACTTCAGCATTTAACTGACCATTTAAAGCTTTTTCCATATTTTCAGATACCATTAAATATCACCATAATACATTATATCATTTGATTAATATAAATTTTAAGTTAATTAAAATACATATCTGATAATATGATAGAAAAATCACTCTATGAAAACTACCGCATCGATTTTAATGAAAAAATTACCCCCGACAGTAACGATATGTTGTTTGTTTTTAATGAAAATAGGGAATTATACCTGAATAGTGATAAAAAATTGCCAAAAACACTGAAAGATTTTAACGTTAACTTCTGTTTATATATTGGAGATTATGACAGCAAAAAAGCATTTGTCGTTAATGTTGAAAATAGTGAGTCATTTTATGATTTGAGAGATGTTTATGAAATCAGCCATGACCTCTACCATATTGCCGGAAAGGCAGTACTTGTAAACGATTGGTATATATCACACAGGTTCTGCGGAAGATGCGGAACACCAACACAATTAGATGAAAAGGACATGATGTTAAAATGTCCCCAATGCGGTCAGGTGCACTATCCGCGCATCGCTCCTGCAATTATTGTGGCAATAAGAAATGATGACAAACTGCTTATGGCAAAACACAGCTACCATGACAATATCAGATATGCGCTGATAGCAGGATTTGTAGAGCCCGGCGAGTCAATAGAGGAGGCAGTCCACAGGGAGGTCATGGAAGAGGTGGGCATAAAAATCAGAAATTTGAAATACCAAAAAAGCCAATCCTGGCCGTTTCCAAACTCACTGATGCTTGGATTTACCGCAGAGTATAAATCCGGCAACATAAAAGTGGACGGGGATGAAATCCTAAAGGCAAAATGGTTTAAAAAAGATGAAATAATAAGATACGGGTCTGACATCAGCATATCAGACTGGCTGATACAGCAGTTCATTGATTCGACAGATTAACAGTATTTGCCCATTCATCAAAGATTTCGATTTTTAGCTAAAAAAATCCGACATAACATTAAATATTCAAAAATACATATAGTTAAGTTATGTCAAATAAAAAGCTAATTGTTATATTATTTGTATTATCAATTTTCATTATTGGCATTTCATCAGTCAGTGCAGTTGAACTGAACGAAACTGCTGTTGAAACCCAAAACATTGATGATTTAAACGAAAACGGTGATATCCTCACCCAAGACAATGCAGATGAAGTTATTGGAGATTACAATAGTGAAAAAATCGTTTCACAGACAAAATACAAGTTTTCACAGACAGGATTTTATTACGGTGAAACCAAATTGCATGTGGAGATTACCAACACTACCAACGGAAATGGCATTGCAGACAAAAAAGTAGGATTTTATGTGGATGACGAACTTTGGAAGAATGTCACTACAAATTCAAAAGGAGCTATTGACCTTGACTTTAAAAAGAATCCCGGAGAATATTATGTGGAGGCAAAAATACTCAAGAGCAACGGTGACGAGTTTACCATCGGCGAGTACAACATCAACGTTTTAGGAATTCCGACAAGCATCAGTTTAAGTCAGGACAGTGCATATTACAAGGACACCAAATTAACCGTGAAACTGACCAACCTCAAAACAAACAAACCTGCATCCGGAGTTAACCTTAACCTTAAGTTTTCAAACGGGAAAACAGCAAAAATAACAACAAATTCCAAAGGACTGGCAAGCTATGATGTGCCCTTTATACCTGGAACCTACAGCGTGACCGCAACAACCAGTTCAAAACACATCAAGAAAAGTACTGTAAGCATGAAATTTTCCATCGGAAAAACTTACATAAAATCCATTGCAAATGATTTGGCAACAACCTACAACTCAGGAAAGACATTAAACATTAAACTAGTCAACCACTTTACAAATAAACCTATGAAAAAAACCAAAGTATCATTAGTAGTCTACACAGGCAAAAAATCAAAAACAGTCACTTTAAAAACCAATGCAAATGGATATGCGAAATATGACGTTTCCGGATTAAGCATAGGAACCCATAAGATTGTCATCAAAAATGCTGAGAAATACTGCAGCCATACCAACGAAAAAACAGTAAATGCTAAAGTTTCAAAAGCTAAACTAACTATTAAAGCTCCAACAATAATAACAACTTCCAATTCTGTCAAAAACATGAAAATTACCGTTGAAAACAAAGAAACCGGCAAGGCCATGCAAAACGTTAAAGTTATTGTAAAAGTCTACACCGGCAAAAAATACAAAACATATAGCTTAAAAACAAATAAAAATGGAAAAGTAAGCATTTCAACTGAAGGATTGAATAATTCAGTGCATAACATTGTTGCTTCAGTGAAAGCGAACTCATATATGAACTCAGCAACTGCAAAAAGTACAATTACAGTTACTGATTCTTAAACAAAACTAAATTATTTTTTGATTATGGTTAAAGCGGTGATTCCTGCCTTTAACCTACCCAAACCATCACGCAACAATTCCTGAGGACAGGCTATATTCATCCTTAGGAAATTGTCTCCATTTTTTCCAAAATCAATACCTGCTGATAAAAACAGTCCCTGATTGTTTCTCAAAAATCCTGAAAGCACTTTTGAAGGCACATTCAAGGCTGAACAGTCTAGCCACAGCAGGTATGTTGCATCACTTTCAACCAATTTTATTATCGGAAGTTCACTTTCAAGATACTCTTTTACAATGCGCTTATTTTCATATAAAACATCCTTAAGCTCTTCAAGCCATTCTTCAGACTCATCATATGCTGCCATAACGGCCGCTGTGGCAAATACATTGCAGGAAGATGAGTTGTCAATGTGCATTTGGTTTTTGATTTTTTCAAGCAACTCCCTGTTTGTTGCATGCACAATGGAGCTTTGAAAACCTGCAATATTGAATGACTTTGAAGGGGAAAGACACCTGACAACATTATCCCGTGGCTTGAATGGATTGTATTTAACTCCGGGATCAGTCAAGTCACAGTGAATTTCATCAGAAATCAGAATCACATCATGCTTTTTGCACAGCCTCCCAATATGGTCCAAATCACCCTCAGACCAGATTTTACCTACAGGATTGTGAGGATTGCACAGTATCATCATCTTAACCTTTGAGAGCTTCTTATCCAAATCTTCAAAATCTATTCTATATTCGCCGTTTTCATAAATCAGTTGGTTTTCCAGGACTTTTCTGTTATTGTCTTCAATGACATAGAAAAATACATGATATACAGGTGTCTGGATTAATATTTCATCACCGACATCTGTCAGGCATCTTATCATTGAGGATATTGACGGCATCACTCCTATGGAATATGCCATGTCCTCCCTTTGCATTTTAAGGCCATATCTCCTATCCCACCAGTTGATATATGCTTCAAAAAGCTCATCGTGAACTACTGTGTAGCCGTATATGGGGTGGTTTGCCCTTTGCATAATTGCATTTTCGATAGCCGGAGCTACTCTGAAGTCCATATCGGCAACCCACATCGGCAGATCATCATCAAACAAGTCCCATTTCAGACAGTTTGTATTTTTTCTTTCGATGACTGTCTGGAAATCGTATTCAGTATTTTTCATAATGTATCCTTTCTTCGTCAAATTTGTCCATGAATTTGTTTTCCCATCCGTCGGCAGGATATCCTATAGTAACTATTGAATATGGCTTGAGATTTGTAATATCATCGATTCCGACGATTTCACCTATTTTTGCCATTCTTTCCTCTTCAGGTGCAACCCCATTCCATAGGGCACCTAAGCCAAGGTTTACAGCTTCAAGCAACATGTTTTCACATGCAGCACCCATATCCTGTTGCCATACTGTTTTATAGAATGCTCTTTCAATGTTTGCAACCAATAAAATAGCTACGGGAGCATTGGTTACTCTAGGCTTTATTTCACCAATTTTTGCAAGAGTTTCCTTGTTTTTGATTACAATAAACTCCCATGGCTCAGCTCCCAGTCTTGATCCTGGTGCCTGCATTCCTGCCTTCAGTATTTTTAGAATATCTTCATCATTTACCTGTTCGTCGCTATATTCACGAATGCTTCTTCTTGTATTAATAATTTCTTCAAATTCTACCATATTTTTAAATAACATTTTGATTATATAAATAATTAATTAAAATTAATGGAGGCGGAATAATGGGCATTCAAAAAAGTGCGGGAATACTGTCTGTCATATTGGGATTGATTTTCATTATATTTCCAATGTTTTCAGCGGAATTTGTTTCCCTAATTGTCGGATTAAGCTTGCTGTTCTTTGGTATTTCATCAGCATTCATGGGATTCAACATGAGAAATCATATGAATACTTATTCCACAATAACCATAATCATTGGAATCATAGCCATTATCTTTGGATTCCTGTTTATCTTCTATATTGATGCATTATCATTCCTGATAGGTTTACAATTCTATATTGTCGGAATCATTATGATAGTGTTCGGAATAACAGGTTTATTATCCCAAATGACAAGATTTTCCAAATTCACATCAGTGCTTGTGCTGATAATGGGTATTCTTGCAATAGTTCTTGGAGCATTTTCCCTTAATCAACCAATCTACATTGCGATTATCATCGGAATTGTCCTAATCATTGAAGGAATTGCAATGATTTTAGAATAGACTTGGTTAATAAGAAAAGATGTTCCACCATACATTAAGCCATCACCAATTTAAATTAAAAAAAATTATTAACCAAGCCTAGGATTCGAACCCGGTCAATAATTTGTTTTGAAAAGAAATAAATATTTTGGAAGTGTGAAAGTGCACATGTGCACACTTCCGAAAGTTTTTTTAAAGATTACTGTTTTCAAATAATCTGAATCCGATATTGTTGTCACCACAATACTTGTTGACATGATTTATGATGTCTCCAATATCCTCACTATTGTATTCATTTTTAAAGTAGAACAACACCGGCTGGGCGTTTGTGTATACTGTCAAAAGCAGATAGTCATTTCCCCAAACGCTGACGTCCTGGGTATTGTATATCTGAATCATGCGGATGATTTCATTCATTGCCCTTTCAGGTGATGTTTCATTTCCGATGGATTTGACATTGGTCTTTTCATATATGGCATGCAGTTTGGCCAGTTTGTCCTCATCGGTCATGACATCGATTTCAGGTTCCATTTCACCCAGCTTTTCCTTGAAGAGTTTGGCGTTGTGAAGTTTTTCCTGGACTTCCGCCAGTTCCTTTTCAAGCTGCTTTTCATCTTCAATCAGTGAGTTTATGAATGCTTCTGATCCGTTGTTGAAATTCTCATACATTTCAAGCACCTCCCTTGGTGAGAGAATTGATTTGTTTTTGAAAAAATCTTTGGTGTGTGGTTTTACGCGGATGCTCAATGGCTTCAGGTTTTCCTTTCTTGCCTTTGAAGCACCGTCAAAGAATTCTTCAGCAAAGTCATTGCCTCTTTTGTGCAGGGCATTCATTCTTCTTGAAAACATTCTTTCAAATTCTTCGCGGGACATATCATTCGGGAAATTGAATTCAAAATCGCCCGGAGTGTATGATCCCCCAAATCTTTCATTTCCGAATTCAAATTTTCTTGTTCTTTTTTGGTTTGACATGTTATCACTTCAGAATTTGTATTACAAAATTGTTTTTTGTATACACTATTATATTGTGAAGAGGTAGTATATAAATGTATTCATTTTTAAAATTTGTATACATGAAAAATTCAAAAAAATAATGGCCGAATCATTGACTCAATTCAGCAGTAATATCATGAACCTTTTTCAAATCAAGAGATAACTGTTTTTCTTTTGCTTGAATCAAATCGGCATCCTTACTGGAGTAATCGTTTTTGGAAATGTTAGAAAATGTATCGATGACAACATTACCATTCAACACTTTAAGCAAATCCTCAGACTGCTTAAGATGAGGCCTGACAGACTTTTCAAAATAATCCATAGGATAATTGATGGTGTAGAAAAGCCCCACATTGACTTTACCCTTAAATTTATTGCCTGTTCTATATGAAACCATACAGTAACAACATCTTCATTTTGACAGCTCCGCTCCAATTTCAAATGCCTTTTCCAGGTCTTTTGGAAACTGCAGTATCCATTGCTTTTCCTTAAGCTCCTGTGAAAAGCCTGCCATGTTGAATTTGGAATAATCACTGATTTGTATTGTATCACAAACAGGATAGGTTACTATTTCACCATTTAGAAATGAAAACAGATATTCTGTTGTAGCAAGACTGTCCTTCATCGAATTTTCATAAAACTCAAGTGGAGCGTTCATGGTGTAGAAAATTCCGACATTGACCTTGCCTGTAAAATAGCTTGATCCGTCATCATAGGACATTATGCAGAATATCAGACGTTCTATTAAAGCTCGAAATTCACTTGTAGGCTGGCCAAAATAAATCGGCGAGCCTATCAACAGGCAATCTGATGCCAGTATCTTGTCGATTACTTCAGTCAGGTCATCATTCCAGTAGCATTTTCCTTTGGTTTTTGTTTTGAGTTTGCAGACAAGGCAGCTCCTGCAACCCTTAAAAACAAGATCATATAAATTGAAGTATTCAGTTTCAGCCCCAACGGATTCCGCTCCCTTTTGGGCGGCCTGCATTATTTCAGCAGTATTCCATGTTTTTCTCGGACTTGCATTAATGACAATTGTTTTCATAAATAAATCATCTCCAATACATAATATTATCCCAACAAACAGTAATAATGTTTATGACAAGTGTAATTTTTTGTAAAAATTTGAAATCCATGATTAAAAAAAAGTTATGGAAAATGGGATGATAAGTATCACAACAAAATTATTTAATGGTTATCCTAATATTTTTAGTTGCTGATTTGAAATTGGAACTGCCTCCATATTTAAATACCGCATCATATTTGCCTTTTTTAACCAGTTTAATACTAAAAATAGCAATACCCTTTGAATTAGTTTTAACTTTGTAGGTTTTTTTGTTGACAGTTAATTTGACAATCGTATTTTTAATAGCTTTATTTTTATTTTTATTTTTAAGTGTTACAGTTACTTTTTTAACTTTGGATTTAGCTTTAAATGTTTTGGATGATGCAGTAATTTTTGAAGTTGCCTTATTAACTATCACTTTAGCTGTATGAGTTGAAGATAAATATGTGTCATCACCAGCGAATCCGATTTTTGCATCGTATTTGTTGGCTGGCAGATTTACGTTAATCAGTACCTGTCCGCTTGCATTTGTTTTTTTAATGTAATTCTTATTATTTAATTTGACAGTGACTGATTTGCCAACCAATACATTGCCATGAGTGCTTTTTAAAGTAATGATTAGATTTGTTGAATCACCATATACGATATTGATGTCATTGGATGTTAAATCAGTTGTGGCTTTACTTACATTTATGTTATTGCTGGTGGCTGATGCCTCATATATGCTGTCTTCCTTGAACTGGATTTTTCCCACATATATTCCGGGCAACAGGTCTATCGGCAGTGCGACCTGACCGTTATTGTCTGTGGCAACTGTACGATTTACGCCATTTAAATTAATGACAATGTATTTGCCTTTTAAGACATTTCCTTTACTGTCTTTAAGTGCAGCAACCATATTGACAGAATCCCCATATACTGCATTGATGTTTTCGGAAGTTAAGGTTGTTGCAACTTTATTTATAACAATATCAACGGCAGCGGATGAAGACAGGTATGCATTGTCTTCACTAAACTGGATTTTTGCAGCATATTTTCCAGGAAGCATATCAATAGGTAATGAAGCCTGACCATTACTGTCTGTAGCGACATTATGATTTACACCATTTAAATTAACAGAAATATCCCTTCCTTTCAATACAGCACCTTTACTGTCTTTTAGTGTAACGAACAACTTTGCAGAATCACCATATGTAACAGTAATATCTTTAGCGAATAGAACAGTTGCAGCCTTGTTTATTACAATATTCGCATCAGCGGATGAAGACAGGTATGCATTGTCTTCACTAAACTGGATTTTTGCAGCATATTTTCCAGCCAGCAAATCAATTGACAGTACGGCCTGTCCATTACTGTCTGTAGAGACATTATGATTTACGCCATTTAAGTTAACAATAATAGCTTTTCCTTTCAATACAGCACCTTTACTGTCTTTTAGTGTAACTAATAACTTTGCAGAATCACCATATGTAACATTAATGTCATTAGCAAATAAAGCTGTTGCGGCCTTGTTTATTACAATATTCGCATCAGCAGATGAAGACATATAAATACTGTCTTCAATGAACTGGATTTTTGCAGCATATTTTCCAGACATCAAATCTATTGGCAGTGCAGCCTGACCGTTATCGGCAGTAGCAACCGTATGATTTGCACCATTTAAATTAATGACAATAACTTTTCCTTTTAAAACATTTCCTTTAGTGTCTTTTAGTGTAGCTAATAAATTTGCAGAATCACCATATGTGAAACTTACATCTTTGGAAATCAGATTTGTTGGAACCTTGTTTACAAGAACATCAACATTGACGAATGATGATACATAAATGTTGTCTTCCCTGAATTGTATTTTTGCAGTGTATTTTCCAGGAAGCAGATCAATAGGCAGTGAGGCATGTCCGTTATTGTCTGTAACAACAGTATGAGTTACACCGTTTAAGTTAACGGTAATGTCTTTTCCTTTCAAAGCATTATTTTTAATGTCTTTTAATGTAATGAATAGATTATTTGGGTTTCCATATGTGAAATTAAGGTTATTTGAACTCAAAGATGTAGCAATCTTATTTATGATGACTGAGATTGTTGCAGATGAGGACAGATAGGCATTATCCTCTTTAAATGATATTTTTGCGACATATTCTCCCGGAAGCAGGTCTATTGGCAAGGTGGCCCGTCCGTTATTGTCTGTAATGATTGTATGATTTTTGCCGTTTAAGTTTATTGAAATGTCTTTTCCTTTTAAAGCTTTATTTTTTGCATCCTTTAAAGTAATGATTAAATTGTTTGTGACCTCATTGACTGTTAAAATGGTTGCACTCTTGTCTACAACAACATTGGCATTGACGGATGATGAAAGATATGCGTCATCTTCCTCAAACAATATTTTTGCTGTGTATTTTCCAGGCAATATGCCTATTGGCAATGAGACTTTACCCTGTTTATCGGTAGTTAATGTATATTTTATCCCATTTAATGTAATTATAATGTCCTTTCCTTCCATTACATTATTTTTGCCGTCTTTTAAACTTACAACTAAATTAGCAGAATCCCCATAAATCAAATTAATGTCATTAGCAGCCAATCCTGTAGCAATCTTTTTTACAACAATCTTAGATGTGGCAAATGAAGATAAATAAACATCATCCCCTGCATAAAATAGTTCTGCAATGTATTCTCCAGGCAATAGGCTTATCTGCAATGAAGCATGCCCATTTTTATCGGTTGTAAAAGTATAGTTTTTGCCATTTAAAGATATTTTAATGATTTTGTCATTCAAAGCATTGCCTTTGCTGTCTTTTAAATTTACAGCCAAATTTACAGCAGAATTATACTCTGAAGTTACATTGCTGGTTTCAATGATTGATTTGGCTGCGACTTTAACTGTGAATGTTTTATAGTAAGCATCTCCGATAAATTTGCCGCCGACATATTTTCCGCCTTCGTATTTTATTAAAACATTATGATATCCATTTGATAATCTTAAAATTGATGCCCTGAACTTTCCATGGTCAACCAAATAGGATTTATGAACTATTCCATCAACAGTAATATTTATGACAGCATTCGGACTTTCAGGAGCATTAAATGTGATATTTGCTACAGATCCGCTTTCAATTTCACCGGTAACAATGACATTGACATTTGGTGAGTTTCCAACTATATAAATCTCTTGAATTAAATGATATTCTCCTTTAACATAGTCGAATTCCAAATAAAATCTATTTAAACCTATACTATCGCTTGACAGTGAAACTGCTGAATGTCCGTTAGTTATTTTATTTGAAGCCAGAAGTTTTCCCTTCTTGCCATTATTATATTCATATACTTTAAAAGCACCATTAACCCATGCATTTGTGCGAATATTAATTGAGAAGATTTCACCAGCGCACACATATTCCGGAGCAGTTATTTTTGGAGAAACAATGCCCGGCGTGTTGGTTCTCAATAGGTTTTCCAGTATTGCATATTCATCATATCCAAGAATTTTGCTGTCCCTTCTAACCTGTGTGCCCGACCAGATATAAACCTCCTTGAATTTGTGCTCTATAGCATCCTCCAATGCTTTTTCTATCAATGGCCAATATTTTGCCGCATCCTCAGGATATAAAACAAAACCTCCAAAATAATGCAGATTGGATTCATTGAAGCCTAAATCATAACCAATTGCAAAAGCTTCCCTATGATGTATGCTTTCAAAGATTACCCAATCATAATCCTCAATCTGGAGAATATCAAGTTTAAATGGAGAATATGCATCCGGCAGATAATTGACATCGGTAATCATTGGCGGAACTCTATCATTGCCTATAATGCTTGGCAGGAAGAATAGTGCTATGTATAATCCTTCATCATATTTGTCGCTTTTAACGACGCTGCGTAGGGCATCACTGTATTTTACCAGTTGCTGATTCAGCCAATTTATAGTTGCATTATCATAATCTGCGGTCCAGACATTGGCATATTCCGGCATGGCAGTACCATGTTCTGCAAGATATTTAGCTTTGGTTGAATCATCATAGAAGCATGGTGACTGATTAGGCAATTTCTGTTCATTCCACCACCACCAAATTTCACCCATCTGCAGTATAGGTTTAAAACCATTGGCAACGACAATATCCAGGCAGGCTCCAGATACTCTTTGCATATACTGGACAACCTCATCATTGCATGGACTATAAATGAATGTTGAAGGATTCCAATCGGTGACTGCAAAATTTCCGTTGCAATCCATTTGCCTCCAACTGTGCGGTGATTGCAGATTTTCCATAGAAACGCTGATAATAAGATTTTCCACATTATTCTTTTTCAATTGGCGTGAATAGCAATCGAGCCAGGTTTTAAATGCTTTATTCAATGGCACATTTTTATTCAAAACCATTTTTTCAGTACGGCTATTTGTAAACCCGCTACCGGCAATCACATCACCGACAGTCCCATACTTTTCATAATAGTGTGAAGCTCCAATATAGAGGTCAACCCAACCGACATATCCCAATTTTCTCATTTCGTTAGATATCCTTAAAGGATTCATGTTGAATATGTCATCATAGTCTTCGCAAAGGCGGTATTGATGAGGCTCCAATGCAGACTGTTCAGTACGGATTGCACCGTTGACAACATTAATATTGGATATCCTGCAGGTGAAATCCGCATTTTTCATAATTTTATAATTTGGATGGTCGACAAAGTTAACAGGCACCAATACAAACATGATTGATTTAAGATTGGTCACATCCAATTTTGTTTGTTTTTTAACGGTTACTAATCGACCGTTCTTGTCAAAATAGGAATTGCCCGGAAGTAAGGCCAACTTATTGAAATCAATTTTTACATGATTTTTTTTAATGAATTTGTTCATTGTAAGATAATATGTTTCACCGTTGTTGGTCTCTATTGCAATGCTTATAATGCTTTTTGAAAAATCAGTGCATCCTGACATCTGATAATCGAATTCAAGCACCACATTGGAATAATCACTGCGGCTGCCGTAACTGATGTATGGATGCTGAATCGGATCTTTTGAATACCAGTACAATCCCACCATGTCGCTTTGAGTTCTGAAAGTACCTGTTACAGTTAAATCAGTGAAACTTTGGCTGGTAACTGCGGCTGTTGATTCGAAATTGTTGTTGATTACCCAGCAATCGCCTCGGAATAAATAGTATTGGTTATCATATAAACTTTTTTCATTAGGATTTGGTCCTGGAAAATCCTTTGCAGGCACTTTTATTTTTGAAAAAGAGTTATTTGAACTATTAACAGATTGATTTTCAATATCTTCAGCAAAAGGAGGGTTTTCATTATCGTGTTTGGCATCATATTCCTGCACACTTTCATTAACATCCTCCCCATTGAATGAATCATCAAATGGATTGCCGGATGAAATATTCATGATTGCATCATGAGGTGTGTTGTCTGCAGCACTTACGCCGCCGAGTAGGATAATCAATAATGAACTGATTATCATCAATCTATAAATTTTCAATATTAACACCAATTATCAGTTAATATTATATATTCAAACATATTATTTATTAACTTTTCTACTTGATTGTTAATTTGTTCTTATAGATAAAAACAATTCCTATTGATTCGAATAATATTGGTAGAAACGTTTTCTGTTTGAATCCATCAAAATACAAAGATTATTTTACAATATTCAAATCAGAAATTCCTGATTTTACATTGGTCAAACATTAAATGAAGTGTGTAAAAGAAATCTCAAAAATGAAAATTAGTTTCATGACAAAATTAAAAAAAAGATAAGAATTGTAGGTAATGTACTACCTACTTAACAGTCACATTTTATAAAAAGACTATTTTTTAGCTTCAATAACGGTTTTTCCATTCATGTAAGGGACTAACACTTCAGGAACTTTAACGCTGCCGTCGGCCTGCTGATAGTTTTCCAAAATACAGCACATTGTCCTTTCAGTTGCAATAGCTGTACTGTTTAAGGTGTGAAGAGCCTGCGCATCACCGGAACCTGCTCTACCAACACGTGTTTTGGTTTTACGCGCCTGATAATCTTTACAGTTGGTACATGATACCAATTCCCTGAATGCACCTGAACCAGGGAACCATGCTTCAAGGTCGTATTTGATGGCCGCATTGTCATTTAAAGCAGATGATACAATAGCTATTACCTGATATGGGAGGCCTAATTTCTGATATATCCTTTCTGTGACTTCCATCAGGTGATCATGCTGGTTTCTTGAATCATCAGGAGCGGAATAGATGAACTGTTCTATTTTTTCAAACTGGTGAACCCTGAATATTCCAAGAGTATCCTTTCCGTGGGATCCTGCCTCTTTTCTAAAGCAGGTTGAAAGTGCACAGTATCTCAACGGCAAGTCTTCAGGAGGTATGATTTCATTTCTGTGAAGTGCCGCAAGAGTCTGTTCGGCGGTTGCAATAAGATACATGTCCTCATTTTCAACCTTGTAGAGGGTTTCATAAAATTCGCCCAATTCTGAAGTTTCAGCTGCAACTTCACCTTTTACAAAGAAGGGAGTTTGCATTGGAATGTATCCTTCCTTTTCCAACTCGGAAAGTGCAAACTGAATCAGTGCAAGGTTGAGGTGAAGGATGTCTCTTTTAAGGTAGTAGAAACGGGCACCTGCAATCTCGGCCGCTGTTTCAAGGTCTGCTCCGTCAATTTTTTTAATAAGGTCAACATGGTTTAAAAGTTCAAAATCATGTTCAGGGATTTCACCGTAGGTTCTGACTACAACATTATCATCTTCAGTGTCTGAAATTGGAACATCCTCGTCTATGATGTTTCCCACTTTGTATCTGTAGTCTTCTCTGAGCTGAAGGTATTCTGCATTTTTAGCTGTCAGTTCTTTGATTTCAGCAGCTACCTCTTTAGATCTGGCTATCACTTCATCCAAATTTCCTTCCTCTTTAGCTTTTTTGAATGATTTGGATAATTTATTTTTCTCAGATCTTAATGAATTAAGTTTTCTTTCACCTTCTCTCCATAAGGTGTCATATTCTATTACTTTTTCAACGTTTTCTGTGTCTCTAAATCTCTTCTTTTCAGAGTCCATGATGATTTCCGGATTTTCTCTGAATAATTTTATATCTAACAATATTTTGTCCCCTAAAATATTTTATTCAATATTAATTTAGTTTCTCTTGTTTTTTAAAGTTAATGCTAAATTAAACAGAATTTTAGAAATTTTTCAAAATCAAAAAAAAGTAGTTTTAGGGTTCACACCGCAACCCCATATTATAACAAGTTTTCCTTAAAACTTGCCTTCAGTTCACCGGCGAGTTTTTCGGAGTAATTTTCACTGTCAACAGTTACCATGGCAATTTCATATAAAACCTTGTTTAATGATTTGCCCTTTTCAGTCAATATGTATTTTACGTTTTTCTTATCACATTTATCAACAATACGCTGGATTAAACCGTTGCTTTCCATATCCTTTAAGCAGTTGCTTAGAACCTTGTTTGAAAGATCAGGCTTATCCTCATTGAATTCGTGAAAACGGGATTTACCATAGAATAAATCACGCATTATCTGAATTACCCATTTTTTGTTGATTAATTTTACAACCAATTCTATCGGACATGATTTAACATGTTTAGTGATGTTCATGATAATACCTCCTTAAAATCAGTCGGCTATATTGACTTGTTTTTAAAGCATATAAACTTTTCGGTTTTCACATGGTTACCAAACAGTTACAAAAAGCTTTTATATACTGTCAGCCCAAGTCTGTATTGAAAGTTACAAACACTGTGCTTTCAAATCCAAGGAGATAGCAAAAAACATCGAAAAAACACAATGGAATGAAAATTGAAACCATCCTAAAAAAAATAACTTATAGCATGCATGAATGTGAACTCATAGCTTCCCCGAATGAGTAACATTGAAGCAATTACAAAACTATTGTTACATCGAACCCATATTTAATCCCAAAAAAAGGTTTCATGGATTTCCACAGAGAATTTTTTGAGACAGCATTGGGCTGTCACCATCCTCCGAATCCTTAAATCCCATATTCCCTAAAAAAAATTGGTAAAATCAAAAAATTCCTGCTATCTCTTGATTATATTAATTTTTCCTCCCATTCCTTAACCTTAAAACCAACCAAAACCAAATCATCAGCCACAAGAACAGGCCTTTTGACAAGCATGCCGTCAGTGGCAAGCAAATCCAATTGTTCGTCTTCAGACATGTCTGGAAGCTTGTCCTTTAATTTCAGTTCCCTGTATTTCATGCCGCTTGTGTTGAAAAATCTCTTGAGAGGAAGGTCTGATATTTCCCACCATTTGCGCAATTCTTCAGCTGAAGGATTGTCCTCAATTATATGTCTTGACTCATATTCAATATTATGTTCATCTAACCAGTTTTTTGCTTTTCTGCATGTTGAGCATTTCGGGTATTGCACGAATAACATATTATCACTTACATTAAATATATTGAAATTGACTAATATAGCTTTTGAACTTATGATATTACTTCCCGTATTTTACCTTCTTCCTCCAACTCATCAAGAATCATACATACATCATGAAAATCTATCTGCAACTCTCTTTCAATATCCTGAGCAAAGATATCCTCATGAGTATTGCAGTATTCAATGATTTCCCGTTTCTGTTGGGATTTCGGTATATCCCTTAATCCTATTTCATGTTCAACACTACCATCATAATCATTGTTGAAATATGCTGTTCTGGCAATCAAATTAATCGCACTGTTATTGCTCATCTTATCAAATGATCTGTTATTTATTTGTGGAAATAATACCACAGGACATAGAATGTCCTCAATAATAGGTTCAATTCTGGAATATATCTCATTAAAATTATCCAACATTCCATTAAAGAATACCTGCTCAGAAACCCCCACATTTAAAAGTAATTTTGTTTCAGTTGTCCAATTAATCTGATTTGATACTTCAAGAGAAAAATTTGCATTTGGGAAAAACTGATGTAAAAAAGGGTCCATCGCAATAATAATCTCATTGGCTATTTCGTTTTCATTTAAAAATTCTTCAACCGTTTTTGGAGAAATTAACTTATAATCATTGCTTAAATTTTCCAACATAATTTTCACCATTATTGCATTCATTTTAAAAAATTGCTTTCAATTCGTTAAATTGCTTTAAAAATACTATGAAAGCTTTAAATCTTACTTAAAATACAATATACTCCATATCATTAATAAAACTATCGTTTATAGATTAAAAATTAATTACAAGGCAATATATAAATTTTAAGTGCAAAACAATACCAATATTAAATTATTTTAAGCAAATCACAAACATCATCAACAGTTTCTATAGGATAGTCACTTTCAAACGCCTCTTTTCTGCCATAACCCCAGCTGACAAGTATGCAATCAATTTCAGCATTCTGAGATGTTCTGATATCAGTTATCGAATCTCCGATATAAATCGTTTCCTCTTTTGTGACTTCCAATTGATCCATTATTCTTTCAACGCCATAGGGACTTGGCTTTGACGGATAAGGCGGGTTGTGCCCTTCAATAGCTTTAAAGTCAATGTCATTGAAAAATTCATCAACATACATTCTAATGGAATCATTGGTTCTGTTTGAGTTGATTGCAAGATATATTCCTTTTTCCTGCAGTGCATTCAGTACTTCATGGGTTTTGGCAAATGGTTTGGTATTGTCCTTAGGCGAATCAGAATACATTTTTGCATAAGTAGTTTTTACAAGCTCCATATTTTCGGCAGTGTTTTTGTCTTTTAAAACTAGAGATACAATTTCATCGATATTTCCACCCAATCTGTCAAGATATTCCTCATGTGTCAATGTAGGAAAACCATGAATTTCCAGAGTCCTGTTAAAGCAGATTACAACATCCCACACGGAATCAAACAATGTTCCGTCAAAATCAAAAATTGCAAGCCTTTTCATAGTCTTACTTATGTTTTTAAAAAATATAAATAATATCTTATTTAATTTTGGTGTTTTTAATGGAAATCTTAACATTTCTGCCATCATTTTTTATAGGTTCACCCTTTTTAACAGTATAATTATTGGCAAAATTACATTTATTCAAATTAATGTAGCCTCTGTTTAAAATAGCTCCTCCATTATCATTAGCACAATTATCTGAAAAATCACAGTTAATTAAATCCAACCCGAATTCTACGGATTCATTATAATGGGAATTGTTAAAGATTGCTCCGCCCACTCCCCCATTTCCGTATGCCTTATTGTATTTAAATGTTGAATTTGAAATGCTTGCTGAACTGCTTTTAGTTTGATATATTGCTCCTCCTTTTAATAGGGAAGCATTGTTTTTAAATAAACAATCCTCAAGTGATTCCATCATTCCTCCATTAAAAATAGCTCCACCTGATTCCTTAGCATTATTCTCTCTAAAGTTTGTTTTTTTAATAACAACAAATCCTAAATAATTATCAAAAGCTCCAGCATATTTTGATTCATTTGTTGAGAAATTACAACCTTCAACACTTACAAATCCAAAAAAATTATAAACAGCTCCACCATTATCATTTGCGTTATTATTCTCAAAAGTGGAATTTTTTAAAGACAATTTGCATTTTTTCATGTTCGATATTGTTCCACCATCCTCTGCAGAGTTTTTAGAAAATATGCAATCCCTTAAATATACTTCCGATTTGAAGTTATTTTCAATGGCACCACCTCTATTTATTGCAGAATTGCCTGTAAAATTACAATCCACTAAATATAAATATGATTCACTATTAAAAATTCCTCCACCATTTTCCTTTGAAGAATTTTGAGTAAATTTACATTTATCTAGAGTCAAATTTCCAGACTTATTAAAAATCACACCACCTTCACCATTTGAATTGTTTTTTTCAAAGGAGCAATTATAAAATTCAGAAGAATTTTTATAGTTTAAAATAACCCCTGCACAGTTATTTGATGAATTGTTTCTAAACCTACAATCATTTAATTTAATAAACGAATCATTATTTGAAATTACTCCTGCTTTATCAGCACAGTTATCATAAAATACTCCATGGATTAGGTCAAATGAAGAATTTTCATTATATATGCATCCGGAAGATGTTGCATAATTATTTATAAACCTGACGCTGCTCAAATCAATTAATGAGTTGAAATTTAGTATGGTGCCTGCCCTATTTTTTGCCAGGTTATTTTCAAAATTACTGTTATCAATCTTAAAAGACTTTGACTTATTCAATATTGCTCCAGCTGAATTTCTTGATTTATTTTGTAAAAATAAGCAGTCTTTTATATCTACAGAAGAGTTAGGCATTGAATATATTGCTCCTCCACCCTCATTTTCTCCATCCAGTTTGTTTTTAAAATATTTGCCATTGACAAATTTAATATTTTTAATTATTACATTTTTTGAAGAGATTAAAAATATCCTGGAAAAATTATTTGCATCAATAGAGTGGCCATCACCATCAATAACTAGATTATCTTCATCAATGTCAATTCCACCTTCATAAAAATCCTGTTCAGATAGATGCATTAGAATATCGCAATCCAAAGTAATTTTTTTCGGGCCAGAATGAATTAAATTATCTAAATATGTAAATCCTTTCCAGTCTTTTGGAAGTTTTTCATCCAGGTAATTTAAAGATCCATTATTTTTAATCGCACTTTCCATGTTTTCCTTTTTTCTGATTGATAAATTTCCACTATTTAAAATAGCTTTTGTATTCGAATTTATTAATCTTGTTTTTTCATATTTTAAATGTGCATTTTGATTATGGACAATGTAATAATCCTCATTTACATCAAATTGACATGATTTGATTAAGCAAAAACCTTCCTTGAGATGAATTAGATTATTTTCAGTTGTCTTTTCTGAAAAATTAACATATTCAATTATTAACTCACTATCCTCATCGCCTCTCTGATAAATCAAATGACAATTTTTATTCGAAATATTTTTGGAAAACTCAGAATTTGCAATACTGACACTTCCATCATTGAATATTATGCCTCCTTGTTTGCTGGCAATATTTTTTTTAAAAGAGCTTTTATTAATATTTGTAAGGCCGGATAATTCATTATTTATAGCTCCGCCATATTCAGTCAAGTTAGATTTAAATTCACAACCTACCATTTTTAGAAATCTGCGATTGTTTAGGGCGCCTCCATATTTAAAAGAGATATTGTCTTTAAAATTACAATCCGTTAACGACATGTCTCCTTCATTGTTTATTGCACCTCCATTAATTTCACAAACATTATTTTCAAAGTTACATTCATTTAACATTAGTTTTCCTTCATTATTTATGGCACCACCATTTTCAGCCATGTTATTCTCAAAGCTACAATTGATTAAATTTAGAGATGATTGATTAGTAATTTCCAGACAGCTTTCTTTAGAATTAGAATTTTTAAAATTAATATTTTTCAATGTAACATTTTTAGAGTTAACGGTTAAGATATTGCTTTTAGCTAATGCATCTACTGTATGATTATTTCCATTTATGACCAAATTGTCAATGTCCAAGCTGATTGGAGAATCCTCATCTGAGAATTCAACATCAAAATCCAAGATAATTTCTTCATTAGAGTCTGTTATTAACTTTTTAAAATCTTTAAAGGACTTTGAATTACTTGAAAAGCAATGCAAAAATCCAAATTTAATAAATCGTTTAAAATATTCTTTTTCAAAGCTATTGATATTTATTATTCCCTTATTGAAAATTTCATTGTTAATGTGAGTATTTTTTAAAGTAGAATCATTATTTCTTTTAAAAACAGTATCATTTAACGTTAAAGTGGATTTATCTTTATTGAAAATCGATGAGCCTCTTTTTGAGTTATTTTTAGAAAATTTGCAATTTGTTATCGTCATCGTATTTCCATTGAAAATCGCCCCTCCATCTTTATTTGAAGAGTTATGTGTAAAATCACATCCTTCAATAGTTAAAACTCCACCCCAATTGCAAACTGCTCCCCCATCTCCATTTGAAGAAGCATTATTGATGAATCTGCAATTTGTTAATGTCAAATTTCCCTTATAATTAAATATTGCTGCTCCACTCTTTTTTGAGAGAGCATTTTTAAAAATAGTATTTTTTATTAGGATATTTTTTCCTGTTATTTTAAATATTTGCGTTTTTCCGCAAGCATCAATAGTATGGCCTTTACCATCAATAATTAAATCATTACCATCAATTTCTATAATATCCTCTAAAATAACATCATGTTCTAAGTGAATTTTCCTATTAAAACTTATCAGTCTATTTAGATATTCGAATCCCTGGTTTAGGAAATTTTCTTCCATAACGTAATTTATTTAAAAACTCTATAATAATTTTTTTATATTTTAAAAATTTAGGCATACCTAAATATTTATATAACATGAAAGATTAACATAACATCAAGTGAAATGACATTCCCGAAATGTCATTTTAAAAAATCAATATGGAGGATAAAAATGATTATCGGAATTGAAAACTTAAAAGAAAAACAGAAAGAAAAAGAAGAATCAGAATAATGTATCAAATCTACATTATTCTGCAAATCAAGTACAACTATCGCCATTCATGAGAAAAAAATAAAAAAGAAAGTAATTATTACCTTCCAATTTATCTTTTCTCTGTAATTTCAACACAAACTCCTGCTGCAACAGTTTGGCCCATATCACGAATAGCGAATCTGCCCATTTGAGGGATTTCACTCACGTTTTCAACACACATTGGTTTTGTTGGTCTGATTTTAACAAGTGCACTGTCACCTGTTTTGATAAAATCAGGTTTTTCACCGGTAGGCTGACCGGTTGCAGGATCATATTTTGCAACAAGTTCTGCAAAGGTACATGCCACTTGGGATGTGTGGCAGTGGAATACCGGAGTGTATCCTGCTGTGATTACACCAGGGTGGTTTAAAACTGCAACATGAGCTTTGAATTCTTTTACAACTGTAGGTGCACTGTCAGTGTGACCTGCAACGTCACCTCTGCGGATGTCGTTTTTACCTACACCCCTTACATTGAACCCGATGTTGTCACCAGGTTCTGCTGCTTCGTATTGTTCGTGGTGCATTTCAATGGATCTGACTTCACCGGAAGCACCGGAAGGTTCAAATACAACATTTTCACCTTTTTTCATTACGCCTGTTTCAACCCTTCCTACAGGTACGGTTCCTACACCATTGATGGAGTATACATCCTGGATAGGAATTCTTAATGGTAAGTCTGTAGGTTTTTCAGGAGCTGTCAGATTATCCAAAGCTTCAACGAATGTTACTCCATCATACCATGGAGTGTTTTTGGATGCTTCAGTAATGTTGTCTCCTTCAAATGCAGATACCGGAACAAATGCAACTTCATCAGGATTGAAAGCAACTGTTTTGATTAATGCAGCCACTTCATCTTTTAATTGGTTGAATGCGTCTTCGCTGTAGTCAACCAAATCGATTTTGTTGATTGCAACTACAAGCTGGCTGATTCCTAAAGTTTTGGAAAGGTATACGTGCTCTTTGGTTTGTGGCATGATACCGTCATCGGCAGCTACAACCAAAACACCTGCATCTGCTTGAGAAGCACCAGTAATCATGTTTTTTACGAAATCTCTGTGACCTGGACAGTCAACGATTGTGTAGTCATATTTTTTTGTAGAGAACTTTTGGTGGGCAAGGTCGATTGTTACACCTTTCATTTGTTCCTCTTTACTGGTGTCTACAACAAATCTGAATTTGTCTTCTCCTCCAACTAATTGTTTTTCGGAAATTACTCCAGCGTTTACAAGTACGTGTCCTACTAAAGTAGATTTTCCGTGGTCAACGTGACCTACAAATGCTAAGTTAATGTGTTCTTTGTCTTTTACCATTAAATTTACCTCCTATATAATTAATTAACAAACAATATCCATACTCCATCATTAAAAAAATGATGAACAATCGAAGAATTTAATCTTCAAAATTAGTTTATTTCAGTTTATATATAAATCAGCGAAAGAAAAAGATTTATCCTAAAAAATTATTTACGAAGGGACAAAATACAGATTGGCAGAGCCAATAGTGTAATCACAGAAGATATCATGTATACTGGAGCATATCCATTTACTGCAAACAGTCCAAGCAGCGCCGGTCCGAAACCCATTGTTCCATCACAGAAAATATAGAATGTTGAGACTGCATATGACCTTCTGTGTTCGGGAGCGTTTCTTGTAACTATTGTTGTACAGGCTGAATTCAGTGTTCCGAAACCCAATGCGGCACATACTGCACAAATCATTACAGTTAACGATGAAGGCCAAACAGCTATTAA
Organism: uncultured Methanobrevibacter sp.; assembly: GCA_900318035.1. GTDB lineage: Archaea > Methanobacteriota > Methanobacteria > Methanobacteriales > Methanobacteriaceae > Methanocatella. Next base: position 35,409 of record ONJC01000006.1, on the reverse strand, counting down.
GAACAGTCCGACTGACTGGGCAACAATTCCAACAACACAAATAATCAAATCACCATTTCTGTCCTGGATTTTACCTGCAACAGGTCTTGAAAGCACCAAGACAATTGAGTATACTATAAAAAACCATGAAAATGCAGCAGTCAAATCGACTTCTGCAGCATACAGCCTGTAAAATGATAAAATGGAAACATAACCCAGGCTTGTCAGGGCTGTAAAAAAGGATACGGGAATCGCATTAATCTCAAAAACCTTTTCGATTCCTGAATAATTATTTTGACTATCCTTAACCTGATTTGGATTGTTTGCCGGATCATGTTCACTGACATCAACAAAATAAATAAAAACCAAAGCAAGACCTGAAAAGACACTTGCAGCCAAAAAACAGCCGTAGGGACCTACAGTATCATATAGAAATCCGCTGATGTATGGTCCAAGACCGACAGCTATTGTTGTTCCAAGCATGAAATAGCCGAATGCCTCTCCAAAGCGTTTCTTGGGAAGCACATCAGAAGCTATTGTAACTATCGCATTGGCGGTTGCTCCAAAACCTATACCGTGAATGAAGCGCACACATAAAAGCAGATTGACGTCACTGACAAAAAAATAAAGAATGCATGAGAGAAAATGAATGCTCATGAATATCAGGGCTATCTTTTTCCAGCCGACCTTCTCGAGAGCATTTCCGGAATAGATTCTGGAACATAATCCTCCGAAGATGTATAATCCGGATACGAGTCCTGCAATGGTTGCAGATGAGCCGAGCGAGGTTGCATATTCTGTTACTGTTGACATCAATGCATACATTACAAGAGCTGAAAAAAGCAGAGCTCCGAATACCAAAAAGAAGTCTTTTGTAAAAATTTTTTCATCACTGACATTTGCATTCATTGATGAAAAATATGTAAATCAAAATTTAAATAGTTTCATGAAAAAAGAAAAAAAGGATATAATTAGAAATTATATGATTCATTGATTTTTCCAGTTATATCACGGATTTCAGCAGTTGCTTCTTCCAAATGGAAAATAGCTAATTTGAAACCTGTTTCATCATTGTAGATTCCTTGAAGGAATTCATTTCCGGAAACTATTGCATCTGCAAGTTCATAATCAGGTTCGAAAACCACTTTTCCGTAATATCTTAAAAAGTCGGTTTCGACTAAAGCAACTATTTCGACATAAGGGTTTTCCTGCATTTGTTTGAATACATCCTTGTGGTTTCCAACACCAAAGTAGAGTTTTCCATCTTTCAGCAAATGAAAACCAAGCGGTCTGTTTTTAGGTTTATCCCCATCTACGGTTGCCAAGAAAAAGACTTGTGCCTCGTTCATGAACTCATCTATCCTTTGTGCTCCTTCTAATGCCATTGTTATCACCTATAATATTTATACTGAACCATTACTGTTTTGAAGGTTCGGGCAATTCACGGACCAATGTATCTAAAAAAAAGATTTATTGAACATTATCATTGCCATTTAATATTTTATTGACTGTTACTATTTAAAGTTCATCTATTTACGGAAAAACAGTTGAAAAATATATGCCTCCAGTTTAATCCCGAAACATTATCTTTTCAAGTTTCAGCAATTCTATCTTTTTGTCAAGGCCTGCTGCATAGCCTGTTAATTTTCCATTGGCTCCCAATACCCTGTGACACGGTATCAGAATAGCTATCGGATTATGTCCAACGGCTCCTCCCACTGCCTGTGCAGACATTGTCTCAGATATCATTGATGCGATTTCACCGTATGTCAATGTTTCACCGTAGGAAATTCCAGAAAGTATCCTCCAGACCTTAAGCCTGAATTCAGTGCCCTGAGGATTAAGTTTAAAATTGATTTTCGGGTTCAAACCATCGAAGTAATCGTCAAGCCAGTTTTTTACATCTCTAAAAATAGCCAGTCCATCATTTCTGATGAAATCATCAAATGACGGCAAATGCTTTTGGCCGCAAAATGAAACTCTGCAAATGGATTCACCATCACCTGCAATTAACATTTCACCTATCGGTGATGCGTAGGTGGTATAGTACATCATTACACATACCTTTTGAAGAATTCCTCAAATTCATCATCGCTCATAGGTTCCGGTGTGGATATGTTTTCATTATTCATTATGCTTGAAGCAAGGTTTCTGTATTCTTGTGCTTCATCACTTTCAGGGTATTTTTCTATAACAGTTTTTGCATCTAATTCGGCATCCTGAATTAAATTGCTTCTATGAATTGTTCCAACTACATGTGTTCCTATCTTTTTTGCAAAGTCGCTGACAATCTGCTCCTCATTGTCAACATTTCTGCAGTTGCACACAATACCGCTCAGGTTTCCCTTAAGCTTTTTAACACCCCGAACAATATTGTTTGCAGCATAAAGTGACATGTATTCACCGGATGTTACAATCAATACCTCATCAGCGTATTTTTCACGCAAAGGCACTGAAAATCCTCCGCAAACAACATCACCCAACACATCATATACTACAACATCAAGCTCATCATTGAAGATATCTAGCTTTTCAAGTCTTTTCATTGCAACAATAACGCCACGTCCGGCACATCCCACTCCAGGTTCGGGACCTCCGCTTTCAACACACTGAATACCTTTAAAACCTGTAAAAACCAGATCTTCCTTTTCAGGTTTTTTGTTCTCCTTCAATGTATGGACAACCGTAGGAATTCTTGAGCCATATAATGTACGTGTTGTGTCCGCTTTCGGATCACATCCTATAACAAGACAGCTTAAATCATCACTACCCCATACAGCAGACAGGTTTGCCACTGTAGTACTTTTTCCAATTCCGCCCTTTCCATAGATAGCAATTTTTTTAATCATTCGAATTCCTCTCAACTAGTTTATAAACAAAATCATTTTTTCTTACTTTAGTAGGCATTGAAATAGCTACATTAGAGTTTTTATCCACTTTTTCAACGGATTTTCCTTCAATCTGCATGGAATCTATTGTATGTGTAATTGAGCCTGTGGTCTGGCCCTGGATGATGATTTTATCCCCAATCTTTAAATCATCCCATATCCTAAGTTCAGCAGCCTTAACCCTGCCGTAATAGTTTACAACCTGCCCTATGTCTCTTTTGATATATTTTGACTGGTTGTCTTCACTTACCTCAAATGGAGTGCTAAAATAAAAGTTGGTGTCAAAACCACGGTTGAATACGCTTGTCAGCTCATCCATCCATTCGTCTTTAACATTATATTGTGAAGGGTTGTTTTCATAGGAATCAATAGCTTCACGATAGATTCCGGTAACCATTGCACCGTAATCAGGACTTCTGGCCCTTCCTTCAATTTTAAATGATGCAACACCGCTTTCCATAAGCTGCGGAATGTATTCAATCATGCACATGTCCTTTGGTGAAAAGAAGTTGGTCCTGTAGCTTCCGTCATCACTTCCGGCAATGATGAATGTCTCATCTTCCACATCTGAAAAGTTTATGACATTGTCTTCGCCTTCCTCATATGTCAGTGTCCAGTTTTTACGGCATGGCTGCAGGCAATCCCCGCAGTTTGCACTTCTGCCATAAAGTCCATAGCTTAAAAAACATCGCCCTGAAATTGCCATACAGATTGCACCATGAATAAAAATCTCGGTTTCAATCGGTGATTTTTTAGTGATTTCAGTGATTTCGCGCAAAGACAGCTCCCTTGATAGGATTGCCCTTTTGGCGCCAAGTTTCTTAAGTGTTTTTAAAGTATATGAATTTGTGACATTTTCCTGAACGCTAATGTGAGCTTCAAGACCGTGGGATACGGTATCCTCAATAAGGCCTATGTCAGATAAAATAAGTCCGTCGATATCAGATGATGAAATTTTCTCCAGCTTGGATTCCAGTTCACTTGCCAGCCTTTCATTTAGGATAATATTGGTGCACAGATATGTTTTGGCTCCATATTGAGAAGCCATTTCGGAAACGTCAGATAAATCATCTATCGAAAAGTTTTTTGCATTGGCCCTCATGTTATAGTCATCAAGGCCAAAGTAAACTGCATCGGCACCATTCTCTAAAACGGCACGTAGAGAAATGAAATTTCCCGCCGGAGCTAATAATTCAACCATAAGTATCTAAGGTTTGTAGTAGGTTTCAGCTTCAAGTCCTTCAGGAATTTCTGTAGGATAATCTTCATTCAAACAGCCTAGACACAAGTTCTCTTCAGGCATTCCGATAGCTTTAACCAAAGCAGGAAGGGTAATGTAACCTAATGAGTCTATGTCCAGTTGTTCCCTGATTTCTTCAGGAGAATAGTTTGCAGCAATCAGTTCCTTTTTGGTTGCCATTGCAACACCGTAGTAACATGGTGCAATAACAGGAGGACATCCTACCAAAAAGTGTATTTCTGCAGGTTCCGCTTCCTTAACAAGGTCAAGCAACTGTTTTGAAGTGGTTCCCCTTACAATACTGTCATCTATTAAAATAATCTTTTTGCCTTTAATGGCATCTTTTATAGGGTTCAGTTTGACTCTTACCGCAAGCTCCCTTTCTTCCTGGGTCGGCATGATAAAAGTCCTTCCCACATATCTGTTTTTGATTAAACCTTCACCATATGGAATTCCTGATGCTCTGGAATATCCGATGGCTGCAGGAATTGAAGAATCGGGAACTGGAATAACCAAATCAGCATCGATAGGATACAATTCATGTAACTGGCGACCGATATTCATTCTGGTTTCATAAACGTTGATGCCGTCGATTGTACTGTCCGGCCTTGCAAAGTATACATATTCGAACATGCAGTGTGAAAGCTTGCATTTTCCTGCACTTTCAAGCATATATGAATTGATTTCATCGTTTTTGAAGTGAACAACTTCACCAGGTACAATATCCCTGATATATTCCGCATTGATTACATCGAATGCGACAGTTTCAGAAGCCAAAATAAATTCATCATCCCTTTTAGCAATAGCAAGAGGTTTTATTCCCATAGGGTCCCTTACACCATACAATTCACCGTCGACCAGAATTGTCAATGCATATGATCCTACAAGCTTTTTACATACTGCCTCAATAGCGGCCAGTACATCCTTGTCATTGTCATAATGCTCTTTTTTAAGCATATAACATATCACTTCAGAATCACAGTCGGATTTGAAATAAAATCCTTCATCAATAAGTTCCTTTTTTAACTCATCGGAGTTGACAATATCTCCATTATGAGCCATTGCAATAAATCCATCTCCAAAATCAGTTACAAAAGGTTGTGAATTCTCTATTTTTGATTGTCCGGTAGTTGAATATCTTACATGGCCGATTGCCCTGCTTCCAATTAAGCTATGGACATCATAATCCCTAAACACATCTGTGATTAAACCCATGCCACAATAATGACTCAAACCAATTTCCGGGTTAAAAGTAGCTATACCTGCTGATTCTTGACCTCTGTGCTGTAAAGCATACAAACAATAATACACAAAAGATGCGACATTTTTAGAATCATCTGCACAATGAATTCCAACAATACCACACTTATCTTCCATCTCACCTTGCATTTATAAACTCCCTATAAAATAGTATAATTATAATTATCTAAAAACTAGTATAAAATAATAATTGTTTTAGATATATAATCATCACAACTTATGAAATTTCTCCAGCAATTTTTGAAAATTCAACATAAAAAATAAAAACAAAGAAAATATACCATATTAACAATAGCCCTTTAGTTAATGTGATAATATGATATTGGACCCAAAAAATTATAGAAAAGAATTTGAAGACAGCAGCTTAAAAAAGATATTGCAGGAAAGAGACAGAATCATTGAATTCATGCACGCTTTTGAAGATAATAAACTTCCAAAAAAGTATTATGAACGTGACCCTAGTCCGGAAGTCATCTATTTTTCAAATATAGATTATTTAAAAGAAATATGTGACCTTATTAAAATTAAAACACAAAAAAGGGACCACAAAGCAGTTCGTTTATCTCCGTTTCTTGCCATTGAAGAAGTCATATCCAAATTTGATGATGAAAAACAAAAGGAATTTTTTGATGAACTGAAAGTTAAGGACAAGGAACTATACTACGGATATATTGAATGGAAATCTCATGAAAAAGAATGAGTTGATTTTAATTAATCCCAAAAATTTTCAAAATTATTCGGAATATCATAGTCGTCTTTAACTTCAGGGACTTTTTCTTTTTCTTTTGTTTCATCCAACTCTTTTTTTAAATCTTCGGAATTTTCATCCACAAATATTAAAGCAGTTCTGACAATATTCAACCATTCGATTGCTTTAGATTTTGACTCTGCTGCAATATAGTTTTGGCCTACGATAATGTTTTCAGGACGGAACTTGTTAGTGGCAATGACGATTCTGTCCTCATCGATTAAATCCTGCCTGAATGTTTCCTGCCAGAGCTCCTCCAGATTGAAGATTTCCAGTATGTCCTTTGAATAAATGTCTTCATAGCGCAGTTTAAATGCGGAAAACTCTGATTTTACCTCATCGATATCTTCAATTAATTCATTGTTCTGCTGAGTTAAGACTTCATTTTCCTTTATAAGCTTATTATAGTCATCCAAAAGGTTATTGTAATTATGGGTTACTTTCATCAGCTTGTTTTCCAAAGTGTGGATATTGATAAGATTTAAAGAATAAGACAATGTTGATTTAATTATAGAATTTAGAATTTCCTTTTCAGCAAGATTGAAATCTATTGATTCATCTTCTATAATAATGTTATTGTAATCAAACAGACCTATATGATTGAAATCTGTTTTCAGTTCATTAAAAAGAATATTGTAGGTTTCATCATGTCCATACCCACCAATCAATAATATATCTGCTCCTGAAGCTACTTTCTTGACTATGCTCAGTTCTGTGGTTGGAATAATTGATGAAACAATGATATTATAATCGTTTTCAAGTTGAATATTGTTGACAGCCTTTGAAACAAGCTGCGCAACATCCAAACCCTGAACGATTATGCGAACATCAATTTTTGATTCGTGGTTTTCATTTTCCATGAAAATTACCTAAATTTTATTCACTTTTTGATGCCATGCCCAAGCAGACTCGACAATCTGTTCCAAATCATATTGAGGAGTCCATCCCAGTTTTTCATGTATTTTTGTTGAATCCGCTATCAATATAGCAGGGTCACCTTCACGGCGTTCATCCATTTTTACTTCAAAATCACATCCTGTGACCTTTTTGCACATGTCAATTACTTCACGAACGGAATATCCTTCACCATTTCCAAGGTTAAAGATATTTGATTCATTTTCATTGCATAAATATTCATATGCTTTGATGTGTGCATCTGCAAGGTCATTTACATGAATATAATCCCTGATGCATGTTCCGTCGGGAGTATCGTAATCATCACCGAAAATGGAGATGCTGTCTCTTTTTCCGATTGCCGCATCCAATACCAAAGGAATCAAATGTGTTTCAGGATCATGCAATTCGCCGATTTCGCAATCAAAGTCGCATCCTGCTGCGTTAAAGTATCTTAAGGATACATAATTGAAATCACCTTTGTCGGCTTCTCTTTGAAGTGCCTTTTCTGTAATGAATTTGGAGTGTCCATAAGGATTGATTGGTTTTAAATCACTGTCTTCAGTGATTGGAATTTTTTCGGGATTGCCGTAAACAGCAGCAGTGGATGACAATATAAATTTGTCAACACCAAATTCCCTCATGATTTTTAAAAGGTTTAGCGTATTTTTATAATTGTTCTTGAAGTATTTTTGAGGAAGTTCAACAGACTCTGCTACTGATGAAAATGCTGCAAAATGAATAACGCCATCAATGTCATAGTTTTTGAATACTTCTCTTAAATCACCGCTTCCGAAATCGCAGTCTTCAAAGAATCCCCATTTTACAAAGTTTTCATAACCTTTGCAAAGATTGTCAACTACAACAGTATCATAACCTGCGGCATGCAATGCCTTATTTGTATGTGCTCCTATATAACCTGCCCCACCAGTAACTAAAATCATTTTTACACCATTTATACGAATTTACCTAATTTAAGTAATGCTTTTGGAGATAATTTAACTAATTTCTTAACAATTTCTGTTGTGGAAATTTTTTCAAAGTCCTCACCCTGGAAAGCATGACCAATGCTGTTAAGCTCATCATCAGATAATGTAAGGAGATATTCCTGCACTTTCTTATATCTTTTGATTTCATGGTCCAATTCTTCATGAGCCATTTTATCATAAATTTTTAAGTATTTTTTAGAGCAGTCCTCTTTAATAGCCTGTGCAGCCACTTTACCTGCACACATTCCACCAGTCATACCGGAGATGATTCCTCCACCGGTCAATGGATTTACCTGACCTGCAGCGTCTCCAACAACCATGATATTGTCATCATATAATTTTTTAGTCATACCACCGACAGGGTCTCCTCCAACATTCAATTCAACAGCCTGTGCGTTTTTCAGATAAGGAGAAGTTGCTACGAAATCATCCAAATATTCTTTTGCTGTTTTTTCAGCTTTGTGAGGCAATATTGCCAAACCGACATTTGCGATATCATCACCTTTTGGGAAAATCCATACGTAACCTCCAGGTGCACATGAACCAAGGTAGAATTCGATTACTCCAGGCTTTTCAAATTCCACATTACACATTTCGTATTGTACTCCGGATTCCATTTCTTTAGGTTTTGCTGCCGGTCTTAATCCTGCCCATCTTGCAACGTGACCTTCAGGACCGTCAGCTGCAATTAAAATTTTACATTTGTAGTCTATTTTTTCTCCCATGCATTCAGTGTAGACTATGTAACCATTATCAATTTTATCAATGCCTGTCACTAAGGTTTTGATTCTGATTTCTGCACCGGCTCTTGCGGCATCCATTGCCATGTGCTTATCGAAGACTTTTCTTTCAAGAATGTAACCTGCTTCAGGGATTTTAACCTGGTCTTCAGTTAACCAAACATCAGTTCCGTCAGGTGTTTGTATTCTTACACCTTCGATTTTTTTGGTAATCCAGCGAGGAGATGGTTCAATTCCTAATTTTTCAAGTCCTTGAATTGAAACTCCTTCTGCACATCTTTTTGGTGATCCAATTTCAGATTTCTTATCCATTAAAATTACTTTTGCTCCACCTAATGCAGCATGTTTTGCTGCACTGGAGCCTGCAGGTCCAGAACCAACTACAATTACATCAGTTTCAATCATATAAATCATTCCTCTTTTTCTAAAGCATCAATCGGACATGCTTTAATGCATGTATCACAATCTCGACAGTCTTCATCATTAAATACCAATGAGTATTCCCTTACTTGGATTAAATTTCTTGGACAAACTCCTGCACATTCTCCGCAGAATGAGCACCAATCTTTAACAATCATAATATCTCCTTATACTAAACAGTTTAGTTTATAAATAGTAAGATTTTTATTATATTTAAAAGTATAGTAAAAAAATAGAAATTATAGGAACAAATAAGAAAAATAAAAAGTTTTAAGGGATTATTTTACCAGCAATACCGGAACTTCAGAAGTTCTTAAAAGTCTTTCTGAAACAGACCCTATTTGAGTATCGGAAACGTTGTTTTCTTCAAATGAGACAAACCTATTATTATTTTCCCCATGAGCATGAATAACAACCAGATCAGCACGGGTTTGGTCAACTATGAACTTCATGTCCCTTAAAGGATCTGCTGTAAGCAAGTGTTCAGTAACTTCAACACCAACTTCGCCCGCTTTTTTGGTGATTTTAGCCAGAATTGCATCACCGGAATCCTCTTCAGAATCATAGCTATTAAATGAAAATTCTTCCAAAACGTGAACTGCAGCTATCTTTGATGAAAATTTTTGAGCAATTTCAATAGCTACATCTGCAGCTTTAAATCCATATTCGGACCCGTCAACGGGAACCATAATCACATCAAACACTAGCAATCACCCTTCAAGTAATCCGCATGGCAGAAGTCAATGAAATTGTCCACAATCTCATCGATGTTTTCGCTGTCATCAATGATTTTACCGTCATCCATAAAGATTGCCCTGTTGCTCAATTCCTTGATGAAGTCAGTGTTGTGTGAAATCATTACAATGGTAATTCCGTATTCCTTGGAAATCTTTTTAAGTGAATTTGTCACGTCCCTTAATGTAACCGGATCCAAATCACCGAACGGTTCGTCCAAAAGCAGGAATTTAGGTCTTGAAACCAAAATCAATGCAAGCATTACACGAACTTGCTGTCCTCCTGACAATTCATAGGACCTTCTAGGCAATATATCCAAATCCAAGTCAAGATTTTCAAAAATATCAGCTACGGCTTCCCGGGTTGCAGTTTCAGGGAACCTTGGGAAGAGGTCATTTAAGATTTCAGCATCCAAACCGATTTGCTCCAGACGATGTTTTGCTTCGGTTTCAGGCAAATCAGTCAATAGATAAAATGAATCCAACAATTCCTCACCGATGCCTATTTTTCTTGCCCTTTCCTGAGCGTCCTTTACAATATCCTGATTTTTATATCCCAATCTTGTAGCCAGTTGGCTTAAAACGGTTGAATAATGAACAAGTGAGAATTCCTGATGCATGAAACCTAATTTGGAGCGTATTTTCATACGGCTTATACCTGGAATTTCAATGTCTCTCCATTCGCCGTCAACGTAATACATGACATCACCTTCATCAGGATCCTCAAGGCCTCCCAGCATTCTTAAAAGAACAGTTTTGCCCGCTCCACTCGGACCTATTATGCTTAATATATTTTCATTTTGAACTTTGAAGTTGATGTCTTCCATTTCAAGAACTTCACCACCTGTCAAGAGGTAGAAACGTTTTTTGAGATCTTTTGCATCAATAACATCCTCATCGGTTGCGACATTCTGGATATCTGCAATAGGCTGCATATCTGCCATGAACTTGTCGCAGATTTCTTCAGGAATTCCTTCATCGGCAATTTCACCGTCTTCAAGTAGAATTACCCTGTCTGCCAGGTATTTTTGAACATCAGGCAAATGGGATACGACAATGACAGTAATATTCAATTCCCTATTAATCTTTTTAACCGCATCCAATATTTCCTGTTTAGTTTTAGGGCATGCCATAGTAGCTGGTTCATCGAGAAGTAAAGCTTTAGGTTGTTTTGCAAGTTGACGAGCCATTATAAGCCTTTGCTTTTCACCTCCACTCAGGACAGAAGCATAATGGTCAGCCTTATGAGTAAGTGAAACCAGTTCCAGAAGTTCATCGGCCTCTTCACCGAATTCACTTTCTGCAGTTTCAAAATTGGTATCTGACTCATCGAAGTAATTTCTTGCATATAATTTCCTCAATACATTTTCGCGCACTGTATCCGGCCATAGTCCGAAGGACCTTTGAAGATGTATTGCTGTTTCCTTTTTAAGGTTGTTGTAATAGAACTGGGATTGACCTGCCTTAACGGTAACGTCACCTACAGTGACACTGCCCTCATCAATGTGTTCAACTCCCCTTAACGCTCTTAAAAGTGTAGTTTTACCGGAACCGCTTTTCCCCATGATTCCAACTATTTCGCCCTCTTCAACTTCAAAACTAACATTCTTAAGCGCTGTGACTTTAGTTCCATTATCCAATTCATAATCTTTACTTACGTTTTCAACTTTTATCATTATTTATGCCCCTATATAATAGTATCATTATATTTGTGAAACTATTTATATTTTATTTGTACATATTTAAAAATAAGTGATAAAAATGGCTAGCGACAATAAAATTCAAGAATATTTAGACAGTTTAGAACAGGAAAAAATAATGATTGAAACACATTTTGCAAATATGGAAAGGATTTTAAATGACAATCCCAAATTAGACCAGCAAAAAGCATTTGCACTACTGTCTAACTTTAACACCCTAAGTATTCAGTATGACCAGTTATGCAATGACATGGTCACATTTATCAAAATATTTAAAGACAAGGATGAGCAAGAAATCAGACTCTACCAAACCGAAGAACTAATAGAATTATTGGAAAAAGCAGTTAATCAAGTTTAACTGTCATAATATAAAATAACACTATTAGAACCATTTGTAGTTGAATTTTCAGCTACAACTTCACCATTTCTCAAAAGCTGAACTTGAAGTTGACCTTCACCGCTATCTTTTTGAGCGTCAATCTCAACATCATCCCAAGAGGCGCAGTCAAGTGAAATAGTTCTTGAACCTGAACCTGATTTTTCAACAAGATATCCCGGATTACCCATTTTAGCTGACCAATCACCATCACATTTAATTACAGCCTTATATGGATAAGAAGCCGGCTGATGTTGACTTCCGTTGTCATAAATAACATTCAATGTATCATTATGAGCCTTTTCAGTGCCATTCTGCACTAAAGTAAACAACAATAATGCCACAACGATTAAACCCAAAATAAGTACTACCTTTCTAGCAAAACCAATATTCCATCTTTTACGCTTTTTTGATTTATTTATAGTGGATTGGTCTTTTGCAGATAAAGGATAGTAACAGTTATCACAATAATTAGATGAAGATGCATTTTCATACCCACATCTAGGACACTTTACCATAAAATTTATTCCTCTTAAATTGATAATAAACACTTTAAAAATACTTATATTTAAACTTAATGGAAAATTAGTTGTTTTTTATAATAACCGATTAAAAATTAGTGATAATAATTATAAACATTTTCAGCCGTTTTTAGATTCATGCCCTCTATTTTAGCTAATTCCTCAACAGATGCATTTTTAATGTTATCAATTGTTTCAAATTCCTTTAAAAGATTAATCTTTCGTTTTTTACCAATTCCAGCAATATCATCAAGTGAAGAGGCAGAAATATTCTTACTGCGGAGTTTTCTATGATACGTTATTGCAAAACGATGAGATTCATCACGAACTTGCTGAAGCAAATGCAGAGCCTGATTATTTTTAGGAATTATAATTGGACGAGACGAATTTGGAATAAATATCTCTTCAAATTCCTTTGCAAGACCAATGATTGGAATATGTGTGAGATTCAATTTATCCAATACTCCGCATGCCATGCCTAACTGTCCCTTGCCCCCATCGATTACTATAAGGTCCGGTTCAGGATCCCTGTCCACCATTTTTAATCTTCGAGTCAATAACTCCTCCATCATAGCAAAATCGTTCGGTCCGGGAGTTTCCATTTTGAAATGTTTATACATTTTTTTGTTGGGCTTTCCGTCCTTGAACGATACTTTTGAACCCACGGCAAACTTGCCTGAAATGTTACTTATGTCATAACCTTCAATGACATGGGGAATCCTTTCAAGCTTCAGGTATTTTTTAAGTTCAATCAATGCGGATTCCATCTTTTTCTTTTGATGCTTGATAATGTCGGCATTTTTGCGGGCCATCTTGACAAGACGTAACTTGACACCCTTTTGAGGAACTTTGATGCTGACCTTATTGCCCCTCAAATCGCTTAGCCATTCTTCCAGCAGCTGTTTTTCACCGATGTCTTCATCAAGAAGAATCTGTTTTGGAACATGTCTGTTATATCCATAATACTGCTGAATGAAAGCAAACATGATTTCTGATGGAGAATCATATTGGGATGCACTCATCAAAAAGTCATCCCTTCCGACTATTTTACCGTTTCGGATTGGCATTATAATGACCACAACTTCATCATCGCCCTGGGAAATGGCTATTACGTCCTGGTCCAAATCATCATCAACCAGATCCACAAACTGTTTTTCCATGATTTCCTCAATGGATGCAATCTGGTCCCTTATAACGGCAGCCTTTTCATATTCCTCATTTTCAGCGGCCTCCATCATTTCCCTTTTTAGATTTTTAACAATTGTGGAATATTTGCCCTGGAAAAACAGATCTATTTTATTTATAATTTCAGAATATTCCTTTTCAGTAATCCCATCATTGCATGGAGCATAACAAAGATCAATTTGAGAATTGAGACATGGCCCGTTCATATTGCGGCATGTCCTGATTTTGAATAAAGACTTTAAAAACTTAACTGTTTGCTTGACGGAACCTACATCTGTAAAAGGACCATAATAAATGCCGTTTTTAGTAACGTTTCTTGTAATCAGCAAACGTGGAAACTTCTCGTCGGTTATCTTAACATAAGGATATCTTTTATCATCCTTTAACTGGACATTATATCTTGGACGATATTTCTTAATTAATGTGGCCTCGAGGATTAGAGCCTCTTTTTCAGAATTAGTTACAATATATTCCAAACTGTCAAAGTGACTCATTAATATTTGAGTTTTCGGCCTGTCTAGCTTTTCTCGAAAATAAGATTTTACCCTTTTGATAAGGTTTTTGGCCTTTCCTATGTAAATTATGGTATCCGATGCATCACGCATAATATAAACGCCTGGCTTATTCGGCAAGTTATCAGGAGATTTGACTTTAGTTGACATTAATGCCTCCTAATTTAGTTCAACATAATCATCGACAATCTTTACACGGTTGTTAGCAATCATCAAATCCAAGACGCTGTTTATTCTGGTAGCAGTCTTTTTGGAAGTGGATTTGAATCCGAAGTTACGTGAAGCTTCCTTTGCAATCTGTTTGGTTGAGACATTTCGATTGTGAATAAGCACAAGTTCAATGCTTTTCGCTATTTCCTCATCAGATATCAGTTCAATGTTAGGTTTGTTCCTCTTCCTGATAACCACATTATTGTTTGAAGCATCATACAGGAAATCACCAATTTTTATGATATCTCCAGATTTTTCGGCTTCACCAATTGCTGAATTAACAGTTTTTTTCAGGTGAGACCCAGCCCTTTTAATATTGCAGCAGTCCTTAACTCTTGCTGTAACCTCTTTGACATGAATCGGTCCTTCAACATCAACAATAGCTTTAATGGATTTTGCAACTTTAGGAATAGGCATTGCATATAAGTCATTCTGTGGAGTCAATCCTATATCATCAGCCTGAACATAGTCGATTATCTCATCTTCCGGTTTCTTTTTGCCCGGAAGTTTTTTATCATCAAATGCCTTTAACTTATTTGAGCTTTTATGCCTTTCCTTTTCAATCTGTTTGTAATCGTCATCTGCATTTTGAATGATGTTCTCAAGAGCCTGGTCCTTAAGTTCTTCACGCCTGTATTGTTCATTGACAGTCACTATAACATCATCATCATTCGGAACTTCCCTATCAAAGGATTCGCCAATTATTTCTCTTACTTTAACTGTGGCGTCGTTTTCCATTTGAATTATCTTATCGGAATCGTCATCGCTCGGTCTTGACAGATAATCGTTCGGGTCATACTCTTCGGTTCTGTCAACAACTGAAACGTAATCTATCTGAGTTGGATTTTCAATTTCATTAAGGGATTTGTTAATGTACTGCATATCCTTTTTAATTCCCCTAATGGAATCTTTTAATGACCTGTTATTATGTTCATTGTAATAGACATTATTCTTTCTCAAAGGATTTGTCACATCTGTTGCTCCCTTAAAGTATATTACATCATCGACTGATGTAGATGTATCCTCAACAATATCCTCAATAACATTAACATCCTCATTATCTTGAATATTCGTTTCATTTCCTTTAATTATTGTCTCTTCATTAGATTTTTCTTGAACGTTAATGTCATTATATCCATCACTTTTCTGGTGAGCAAATTTACTTTCAACCTCAACATCCTCATCTATTTCCTCATCGACAAATTTATTCTCAATGGAATGTTCGAATGAACCATCAACTTTTGTAGGTGAATCCTCCTTATCGAATACATCATTCATAAATTCACTCATGGCCTCATCAATTATTCTGGTTGCTTCATTGTTAATTTCATCATATTCCTCCTGACTTAAGTCAGGAAGGTCATCGTTGAAAATATTCAATTCCTCATCCTCTTCAAAATAATCCTCTCCAGGAATTGGTTTTTCAAAGGTATCTTCAGAAGAGCTGCTTCCACCATTTACTATTTCCGCTTCTACAACATATTCATCTTTAGGAGCAGGTTTATACAATGGAGTTTCATCCTCTTCTACAATTTCTCCACGGACAGTTTCTATTTCTTCCGGCTGGAGTCTGGATTCAGCATTGACAACTTCAGATATTATGGATTTTACGAATCTAGATTTCCTTGATTTGTTTTGAGCATTAATTTCATTTTGAGGTTTATCTTCATACTCATTATTGTCATCAGACATTTCGCTTTCTTCAGCTACTTCATCATCTGAGTGGTCAACATAAATATAATCATCATCTGAACCTAAATCGACCTTATCATCATCATTGATTTTTTCATCAACATTAACATCATCATCAACATTAACAGAACCCAAATCAACATTAACATCATCATTAACATTAACAGAACCTAAATCAACATTAACATCATCATTAACATTAACAGAACCTAAATCAACATTAACATCATCATCAACATTATCATCAACATTAACAGAACCTAAATCAACATTAACATCATCATCAACATTATCATCAACATTAACGGAATCAAAATCAACATTAACATCATCATCAACATTAACGGAATCAAAATCAACATTAACATCATCATTAACATTAACGGAATCAAAATCATCCTTGAAATCATTGTCTGATTTAATATTAATTCTATCACTGAAAATAGGTTTTTTAATGTTTTTTTCACTGACGGATTCATCTGGTGTTATTTCATCATCAATAGGCTCTTCATCAACATAATACTCTCTTTCTTCTTTGGAAACATAATCGTTAATGTCAGGCTTTGTAGGTTCTTCAATATCTTCAGATACCTCATCATTGGAGTGATCAACATAAATATAATCGTCATCAGACCCCAGATCAATTTTATCATCTTTAACAGAGTCTTTTATATCGTCTTCAAGTTCCCCATTCATGTCCGTATTTTCACCCAAACCATTTTCAAATTTAAGTGCTGAGAAAAATGAACTTTTAGATGAGCTTTCATCATCTGATTCATCATGTCTAAAGAATGATTTAACCTTTTGATTGACTTTTTGAGCAATTGATTTTGATTCTGACTCGTCACCAGTGTCAGCATAATCGGCGTCATCCTCCCAAACTTCAGCATTATCTTCGGGGGCCACGCCATCATCAGATTCCCACACTTCAGCATCATCATTTTGATTAACCGGTTCTTCTTTTGATTCCCAAACTTCATTATCCTCAGAAACTTCCTCAACAACAGATTCTCCAACAGGACCCTCATCAGAAACTTCCTCAACAACAACATCGGAACCATCATCCAATGAACCCTCTTCATCAGGAGTTTCATCAACAACAAATTCAGAAGGAGTATCCTCAATTTTTATATCTTCATCATCAGTTTCATCAACAACAAATTCAGAAGGAGTTTCCTCAATTTTTATATCTTCATCAGGAGTTTCTACAGCAACAAATTCAGAAGGAGTTTCCTCAATTTTTATATCTTCATCAGGAGTTTCTACAGCAACAAATTCAGAAGGAGTTTCTTTTTGAGAATCATTATCTTCATTAATGGATTTATCTTGAGTATTTTTATCGGAAGCTGTCTTTATATCATCATCTGCAAAGAATTCCTCAGGATTGATTTCGGATACGTCTATCGGTTTTTCCAAAATATCTCCGTCGTCAACTTTTTCAACTTCTACAAAATCATTTGGACCTATATCCTCCTGATTTATTTCATTTTCTTCAGCTTCTTTTTTGGCGCGCTCCTCTTCCTCTTTTTGACGTGCCAAACGTAGTTCCTCTGCTTTCTTCTCAGCTTCCAATCTTCTTTTTTCAGCTAACTTTTTCTCTTCTTCAGATCTTCGCCTTTCCTCTTCACGGGATTTTTTAATGGATTTTTCAACATTTTCCAAGAGTTTTTTACGTCCCAAATCCCTGTTTCTATACCAGTCAGTTGACCATAAATGATACAGTTTCCAGCCTAACCCTGTCAGTACCTGTTCACGAAGCCTGTCCCTATCACGGGCCACTTTACTTGAGGAATACATTTTTCCGTCGGTTGTGATTCCCAAAATGTATTTGCCCGGATTTTCATCATCCACGATTGCTAAATCAACCCTGAATCCTGCACATCCAATCTGTCTGTCTACTGTATAACCGTTTTCTTCCAGGAAACTTGCTATCGCATCTTCAAACGGTTCTTTTGTGTGTGCATCAGGACTGTTAGTTCCAAGGGTTAAGTTTTCTGCATATTCCAAAAATTCCTTCAAGGATTTTACACCATAAGGAGGGTTTGCAGTTAATTTCATGTCATAAGCTTTAAAGTTTGAAAATACCACACATTTCTCCCTTGCACGTGTAATCAATACATTCAAACGTCTTTCCCCACCGTCCTGATTCAGAGGACCAAAGTTCAGAGACATCTTGCCATCCTGGTCATATCCATAACCCACACTGATTAGAATGACATCCCTTTCATCCCCCTGGATTGTTTCAAGGTTTTTGACAAAGAAACGTTCTTCCTTATTGTCTGAGAACAGCGGTTCAAATTCAGGTCTTTCTTTACGTTTTACTTCAAGAGCTTCCAGAATTGCGTTCTTTTGTGCAACTGAAAATGTTCCGACACCCAAACTTTTAGTGTCTCCATATTTTTCAAAGTGGTTGAAGATTTCCTCAACAACATCCTCCGCTTCAAGAGGGTTTGCGGATGATGCTCCCCTGAGATATTGGGTATTCGGGTTGTAATGGAATTTCAATCCCAGTTCAGGATCGTTGTGTGATGGGGAAGGATAAACCAGTAAATCGTCATCATAAAATTCCCTGTTTGATACTGTAATCAGTGATTCATGGCGGGATCTGTAGTGCCATTTCAGCATTTTTACAGGGAAGGACAATTTACACAAGTGAAGGATACTTTCCATATCCAGTGATGTGGCCTCCTCTTCGTCACTGTCTGCGTCTGACATCTGGTCGAAAAATGAAGTTGGAGGCAGCTGCTGTGTATCTCCCATTACGACTGCAGTCTTACCCCTCATGAATGCACCTAATGCATCTTCAGGTTTTACCTGACTTGCCTCGTCAAAAATAACAACATCAAACTGAAGTTCTTCATTTGTCGGATCAAGGTATTGTGCAATGGATAACGGAGACATCATAAAACAAGGTTTGATTTGCTTTATCATTCCGCCGGCCTTTTCCAAAAGTTTTCTAACCGGCATGTGTCCGCTTTTTCTTGTAAATTCTCCTGCAAGGATTTTGGCCTGTGGATTTTCAGTTCCGCCGAAGATTTTAGGAATGTTGCTGTTTAACTTATGGAAAATTCTTTTTCTGTTAAGATTTAGAATCTTCCTGTCCAGGTCCTTGAACTCACGAATTCTATTTTCATGCAGTTCTCCGACGAATGTGGCCAATTCCTGATTTTCTATAAATAATATGTTTAAAAGTGAGTCTGCGAAGTTTCCTTCAACCAATGCTTCAATGTCATCTTTTTTAATGTTTCTTTTTTCTATTGAATCCACAAACATTTTTGCATTGGAAGTTTTCAGGGCATTTTTGGTATTCAGATATTGTGACCATAAATGAAGGCTTGATAGCTGTCCTCTCCAATTATACAACTGTTCTTTCCATGCTTCAAACGGCACATCACCTGTTTCTCTTTTGAAGATTAATTTGCTTCTTGGATTTAACTTATCTTTTAATTTTGACAGTACTCTTACGAACTCTTCACCAGCATCAATATATTCCGCAAGGTCCCTTTCAGGTTTAATGTCGTATAAATCCCTGCTCATAAGCTCAATTGTGTTTTCGGAAAATGTTCCGTCACGAACCAGTGCTGTGAACTCATGCATCCAACGGGCAATGGCTTTCAAGTCATTTGGATCTGCATTCAGATGCCAGTATCCTCCATAATACTTTCGGCCTAAAGCATCATTGGCCTCAAGGTTTCTTCTGATTTTTATGATTGCTTTTGCCTGCTTTAACTCCCGAATAATATCCTCTGCACTTCCGGACACAGGAACAGCATAATACATCTCAACAAGCTCAATGTGCTGATTATTATTAAACAAGCGGAACCTTTTGTTTGAAATGTGATACAGCTGTGCTATCAGTCTGTCAATGTCTGCCTGATAGATGCTCTGATTAAACTTATCCAGAGCAGGAGCATATTTCTGATATCTTTCAAGCTCCCTGATTAATAAAAACGCATCATCATTGTTATTGTTCCATGCCCCTGATTTGATAATGCTGCCGTCAATCAATTCGGCATTCTGTGATTTGATTATTTCAAAGGCTGAAAGTGAATTCTGGAATTCGTTTAAAGTATCGGGTTTTTTAATTCCATAAATGTCATAGACCCTTCCACGTTCGACAAGGAAATTGTCCAGACTGTGAAGGGAATCGTTGATAAGCATTTCAATTTCCCTCAAATCTCCGGGAAGCAGACTTTTCGGAGCGCATTTGCTCCACGGATTTTCCTTGGATATTGTCTGATAGAGTTCTGCAAGATTTTCCAGGGCGATTTTCATATCATCCAAATCTTTTAAAGTAACGTCTTCTGGGTTTTCAAACCTGACCAAAGGCATTAATGTGTCTTTGCGTGCAAAATGGTCATCAGCAGACTCTTTCATACCATATAACTGGAATGCTGACAAGTTGACAGCAAATACAGGTTTGTGAATAATTTGAGAATAATCATCAAGTTGGCGACGCAAAGTCTCCAGTTTACGGATTGTCTGGTCAATGTTTAATGGCTCCTGAGCCCTGACATTGGTTGCCTTCTGCAAATCTTTCAGGAATTTCTTACGTCTGGTTTTATGTGAATGCAACTCAAGGACAAACTTGCCCAGACCCACTCCGGTTAACCTGTCCTTTACAACATCCAATGCCGCCATTTTTTCTGATACGAATAGAACTGATTTTCCTTCGGCTAAAAGTTCAGCTATTAAATTTACAATAGTCTGTGATTTACCGGTACCTGGTGGTCCTTCCACTACCAGATTTCTGCCGGCCTTCACATCCTGAATTGCGGCAATCTGTGATGAATCTGCATCCAATACCTGATACATTGACCTGTATTCAAGTTGGGAGTCTATGTCCTCCTCCCTGAATGCTTCCTGATCGTTTTTAGCTGGATTGAAAATAGCCTGAATCAATTCATTTTTAGTCAAATCAACATTATCTGCCCATGCTTCTGGGTTTAAATCATTATACATTACGAATTTTGTAAAACTAAAGAAACCTAAAGCCACATTGGTGTTTACTTCCCATCCGTCCATGCGTGATACTGCACGGCGAACGCTTGCGATGTAATGGTCAATTACTTCACCATACCTTTTAAATTCAAAGTCGGGGAGCTCTAAGCCCGCTTCCAGCAATTTGGCCTTAAGTGAAATATTAGTCTGAATATCCTCTCCGGTCCATTCAAGGTTAAATGATTCTCCAACCTTTTTCCTTTCCATTGCAACAGGAATCAAAACAAGAGGAGCGTTGTTCTTCTGTCTCGGTTTGGATTTGTCCTTCCATTCCAAAAATCCGACAGCCAGGTATAAAATGTTATAACCCTGCTCCTGAAGCATTGTCTTTGCCTGGTTGTTAATGTAATATAATCGTTTCTGAAGTTCCTTTGGGGTCAAATCGGTTGCCAGTTTCCTGTCTCCTTCAGAAAACTTTGAAAAGTCGAACGGAATGTGATCCCAAACTGAAGACTTGTCTTCCTTTTTGTCTTTCTTATTGGCAACAAAATACATTTTGCTGTTCTGTAAAACAAGTGTTTGGAAAAGATTTACAGGGGACTGATTTACTATTGTAATGGTTTTGGCTCTTGATTTGAAGTTAAGAAGTTGATTTCTTAAAGTTAAATCCAATAGTTCCCTACGTAAATTCTTAAATTCCTTTTCGATTATATTGCTTGATTTGTTTAACATGATGACCCTTTTTAGTGTAAAAAAAATTCAGAAAGACATATATTATTTTAATTCAAGTAACTTATAAAGTTTACTAAACTAAATAAATTTACTTAAAAACAATTGAAAATTAAAATTAGATAATTAAAAAAAGACTTTACAAATACTTTAATTTAATACTTATTCATTTTTACAATAGGGACCATGTCTTTCGATTTTTTGACTGGCAATTGATGAAGCGAATTTACCTGCTTTTTCAGATGATTTGAAGAGTAATTTACTTGAAATATAGGCCGCCATATATGTGTCACCGCAGCCGGTGGTATCCACAACATTAACACACTCGACAGCATCTATTTTTATATCGCCATCACCTACTATTCTAGACCCCTTACTTCCGTTAGTTATGACCATCTCATCTACATCAAGGTCAAAGCCAATGATGCTTGCTTCTGCCTCATCCAAAAATATTGAAGAAACACCCTCTAAAATAGTACATAATTCATCAAAGTTATCTAATTTTATAGTGTAATTTTCATTTACTTTAACATCACAGACTCTCAAAAAACCCTGTATCGATAAAAACATTGGGACATTGAAAGTTTTGAGATATTCGACAGTTTCAGCCGGAAAGTCATAGCGGTTCAGGGGATTCAAAACAAACCCGTCGATATTCTCAGGTAAGATTTCCTCAAGGTCTTCAGGATAAATCGGAATTCGGCAAAAATTACTCAGCTGATGCCTGACATCCCTATTGTTTTTGTCGGGATAGTTATTTTCAAAAAAATGAGTGTCCTGCTTTAAGACCACCCTGACCTTATCGGGATTTGGAAATTCGAAAGCCAATTTTTCATCACTGCAATTGACTACAGCCAGATAGTCTGTGTAAAATTCCTCAAAAACAAAACTTTGAAAGTAGGTTGCCCCACCTACATTGCTAGACTTTTCATCACCGATAACAACCAAATCATTTGTTACAGGACCAATAACAACCAATGTCATAAAAATACCCTAATTTCAGTTAAATTCAACAGTAATGTCAACAATATGATATTTGGAGGACATATTATAAATCTCTTTTTTAATTTCGTCCTTATTTTCAAAATTATCAATGGACAGTTTCAGCGTTAAGACAGAATCTATTCCGTCAAGTGACCATAGATGAAAACCATCAATAGATTTAACGCCTTCGATGGAATTGATTGAAGATTTGAGCTCATCCACATCGAAATTATTCGGTGTCTTTTGAAGAAGAACCTCTAATGATTTGTATAAGTTTCTTGCTAGGTTGAAAATCAGCCACAATGCAATGCCAATTGAAACAAAAGGATCAAGATATGGCGCACCCTTCCAAAACATCAGAACAACACTCAATATCAGAATTGCCACCCATTCAAAAATATCTCCCAGCTGATGTATCAATATTGCCTTTTCATTGAATGTTTCACCCTCATGAAGGCGATAAACTGAAATTGACTTAAATATTATGCCTACAATAGCAACCAAAAGCATTCCTTCCGCATCAACACCCTCTGGTGAAAATAATCTTGGAATGGCCTCTGAAAGAATTATGAAAGCCATCAGGATTACAAAAACAGATATTATGACCGCTCCCAAAATTGAAAACCTTTGATAACCATATGAATATTTATCGGTTGAGTCCTTTTGAGAGACACGTTCTAAAAACCAGGCAAAAGCTATTGAAATAGTATCTGACATGTCATGAATACAATCCGCAAGAATTGCCATACTGTTAGTGGCCAAACCCCCGATTATGACAATTATATTGAATGCCAAATTCATGAAGAATACAAATGCCAAATTTTTTCCTGCCTTTTTGTGATGATGATGCATATCAACGCTCATTAATATATCTATAAAATCCCAATTATAAAAAAGTTATCTAATCTGTGAACGATGAATTCTAAAGTAGATTTAAGTTATATTTATATAATTAAAAAAAGTAAATTATAGTAGTGATAAAAAATGGCGATAGTTGGAACAACATTATTTTCTCATATTCTTCCTGTAATCTGTGGATTTTTTGGAATAATATTAATTATTTCTGGTTCATTAGACAATAATAAACCTAAATTAGGTTTAGGAATTGTATTGTTTGTTATAGCATGCATTTTCCCTTATATAATCTTAAGAGTTTTAATCTAGAAGTTTAACTTCCCCCGAATGTAGGCTTGTGCCTATCAATACTTTTTTTATTCCGAGTGAATCCAATTCACTTAAAGAATTTTTATTCAGACCACCAGCTATTATCAGTTTATCTTTTAAATCCGCAAATTCTTCCAAAAGATTTCTGTTATATCCCTTTTCAGTGCCGACACCAGTAATGTCCAAAAGAATTATTTCATTAGGGTCAAGCTCCATTAAAATCTCTTTGAATTCGGCTAAACTCAAATCAAAGTTTTTTGAAAGAAGTTCATTGTTTTTAACATCAACACTAACAACAATTCTTTCTTTGGGATATTTTTCAAATATTTTACACATTTCATCAATGCTTTCAATGGTTTCAGTGGGAACAATAATCTTGAATGCATAATCCAGGAAAAATTCAAATCCCTCAAGGTTTTTGACACCACCGTCAAACATCACAGGTAGAATGGTATTCACCATTTTTATGTCGTCGATGTTGTGGCCCTGAGACTCTATCAAATCCAAATCGGCGATGTACATTTCATCTGCTCCGTTTAATTTCAGACCCTGTGCTATTTCAACGGGACTGGAAGATGGTGCAAAAACAGTTTTTAGTGGTGTGTATGTGTCCCTCATACCTGATTTGCCGCTTACGGCCTGGTGCTGTTTCAAATCAATAACTGGAATTTTTTTAATCATAATAATAGTTAGAATATCCAAGTATAAAAAGATATTAAAAAAAATTCAAGGAGGTGAAGGAAGCCAATGTGTTTTTTAGCCCCCTTCAAGAATATAAAAATAATGATCAATTTAAGATTAATAACAGAGAAGTTATGAACCTCTACTTATAGTTTTTAGTCACATAGTATATAAATGTTACTCTATTTTAGAAAAATTAAAGTATACTTGAATAAATAATATTTAATTATTATGAAAAAATTAAATCAAAAATATAAATAATAAGATATATAATTAAACAAAAAATATATAAAACCTAAAAACCATAAAACACCCATTTTTTAAGCGATTAAATTTAGCGAAATTTAATAAAATTAGGTTGATAAAGTTAAATTGAATTAATTCAGTTTGAAGCAACAATTAGAGGGAAATTGAAAGATAGTCATAATCATTTTATATAATTGCTAAGCTATTGTGTTACTTCAAACTAATTAATAATGCAATCAATATGGCTGAATCATAATCATCATTGCACAATTAAATATTTTCAACTAGTAGTATAAATACTTTTTTATAAAAAAGTATTACTATATTTGATAAAAATTATAAAAAAAGTATTACTACAAATTTAAAAAAAATAATTAATCCCTATAATTCTCATCAATATATGAATCAAATTTCAAATAAGCTCCGTCAATGGCTTTCATTATTTGGTCCTGATTGATATCGGAAAGCGCATCGAACAAGACGCCTACATCAACATCAACGTCCAATTGGTCATTTTCATAATTGATAATGATATCCAAATCCAAATCCTCAACTTCCTTGGTTGAAATGTTTTTGGAAACTTCACGTTCTAAAATCTCACCGAAGTCATCAGAAATAGTAGACAAATCATCTTGGGATAATTTTTTGAGTTTTGACATGTTAATCTAAAAAAAGAAAAGAAAGTATTAAGCCTATTGGCCCATACCTTGCATAGCAGCTTGGATAGTAGATTGCATTTCTTCAAGTTTTTTCATGACCCTTTCTTCTTGACGGGACATGGTTTGTTTTCTTAACTCGAGAGTTTCTAATTTGTCTTCCATGTCTGCTAATGCATCTGCATATTCAACTTTAATAAGTAAAGTTCCAGCCTGTTTGAATACTTCAGTATTTTCATCAGCTTTTTTGAGTTCTTCTAATGCTTTTTCAGTTTCTTGAATTTGAATTTCAACATTTTGAACTTGCATGGTTACTGCTTGAGCTTGTTGTTGTAATTGTTGAAACTGATTTAATTGGTTTTGAATGTTTTCAGGAATCTCCATAATATCACCTATTTAATTATTTTTATAAACATTATTAGTTTGTTAAATTATTTATTTCTAGTGCCAATTTAATCCATTTAATAGCGGAATTAACAGAGGCTCTGAACGAGGTTGAATCCTCTGCATCTATGTTGATTAAGATTTCACGGCCATCCAATTCGATGGTCATTGATGATCTGAAATCCGGAGCGGTTTCAAATTCCAGAATGATTGCATCATAAATTATTTTAGCCTGTGCAGGGCTTTCAAATTCAACTGATATGTTGCTTTTGACTGATTCAAGAGGAGTTTCATCAATCATGAGGTGCCTCTAAAATCTTTTTAACGTTAATCTGGAAGTTGAGCTTCTCTCCAAATTTATTGACGAAGTTAATCTTAGCTATTAAATTTTCATGCCGAGAAATAATTATGAAATTGTCTTCTGCCCTGTCTACCAGTTCCATATCAAAAATATCGCTTAAAACATTGAGTTTATCGAAGCTGGAAACTATTTTCAATTGGGATGTCGCAATGTTAAGCTTTTCATTATTGTCCATAGAAATGCTGATTAAAAGAACAAGTAACACTTCACCCTTATTTGAATAAAATGTTATTTTACTTGGGTTTCCTTTAATTTCATTAACAATAGCCAGGTTAATTTCATCCAATTCCAGAGCTTTCAGGAGAAGTTCGCGCATATTCATTTTTCCTCTGTTGACAGAGGTTGAATCGGTAGTGCGCGCTAAAGTTTTACAAAACTTTCTAGTTTTTTGAGAAGGTTTTCTAGAAGTTGAAATTAACATTTAAATCAAAAATAGTAAAAAAATATGGTAAAAGCAAAAAAAATTATCTTGCTTTTATAATTCTAGTAGTTTCTGGAACATTTTTAAATAAAATCCTATATCTGCATTTAGGACATTTATTTTCCATGTAGCTTTTATGGTCTACTTCTGCTCCACAACGTGGACATCTATACAAAGCCTATTCCTCCACTTTAATGTCTCTGATACTACGAGCTGCAGATTTTGCCATAGGAGTTTGTGGAATGTAAGCTCCTCCGGTGAAAACTGCACCACATTTTTTGCATTTCCAAATTCCAGCAGCTTGTCTTTTTACATAAGGTCTATCACATTTAGGACAAACATGATTTTTTTTCATGTTTTCTTCAATGATTTTAACAGATCTTTTTGCCTTTCTTCCGTATCTTGCACCGAACCTACCTGTGATACCAACTTTTTTAGTTCTTGCCATTTATATTCTCTCCGTAATAATAAAATTTAATTAAAAATGTAAATTATTTTAATTTACATAGATTATCTAAAATAATCATAAAATTATCTAATATGATAATATAGTATTTACTAATATTTAAAGGTTTGCTAAAAATGAGCATTTTAAAGAAAAAACCAATGATAATCAAGAAAAAATATTGTTTAGATGAGAAATTTTAATTACCTATAAATCGTATTGCCATATTTGAAATCTCATCTAAAAATATAATGAAATTACCCAACTATTCAAGAGTTGGATAATTAGGACTTTCATTAGTAATCAACAAGTCGTGAGGGTGGGATTCCTTAATACCACTGCTTGTAATTCTAACAAATCTGGCTTTTTCCTTCATTGCAGCAATATCCTTTGCACCGCAATAACCCATAGAGGATTTTAAACCACCAACCAATTGGAATAAAATTTCCGCAATGGTTCCTCTGTATGGTACAGCACCTTCAATTCCTTCAGGAACATATTTAGTATGGTTCATTTTACTTTTTTGACCTTGGAAGTATCTGTCTGCTCCACCATCATATTCGCTGGTCATTGCACCCATGGATCCCATTCCACGGTATTTTTTGTATTGCTTACCGTTCATTACAACAATATCACCTGGAGCTTCATAGGATGCTGCAAGTAAGTTACCAAGCATTACGGCATCTGCACCAGCACCAATAGCTTTTGCAACATCACCGGAGTATCTGATACCTCCATCGGCAATGACCGGAATGCCTGAATCTGCAGCTGCATCAGCAACATCTGAAATTGCGGTTAACTGAGGAACTCCTACACCTGCTACAATACGAGTGGTACACATTGAACCCGGACCGATACCTACTTTAAGTGCATCCACACCCATGGATATCAAGTCTTCTGCAGCTTCAGCAGTTGCAATGTTACCAACACATAATTCAGCATCAATGTTATCCTTAATGGTTTCTGTGAATTTGACAACATTCATGTTGTGTGCATGAGCACAGTCAATGGAAATGATGTCCGCACCGGCCTGGTCAAGTGCCATTGCCCTGTCCAAATCAAACGGACCGCATGCTGCAGCAACCAAAAAGTTTCCATCGTCATCACGTGCGGCATTAGGATATTGAGACCTGTTCAATATATCTTTGATAGTGATAATTCCTACAAGTTTACCGTTACGAACAACAGGAAGCCTTTCGACTTTGTTGTCATAAGCGACATTCAATGCCTCTTCAGCAGAAACTCCCTCTTCAACAGTGACAACATCAGAGGTCATTATATCCTTAATAGGTGTTGCAGGTTCTGATTTCAAAACCGGCCTGATATCCCTTTTGGATATGATACCCATGACTTCAGAGTCATCATCAACTACAGGCAAACCGCTGATGAGTTCATTATGCATTAATGTTTCTGCTTCATTAACGGTAGAATCCGGAGAAATGGTTATAACATCACGGATGGTTAAATCTTCAGCATTTTTAACTTTTTTAACTTCTTCAACCTGTCTTTCCATTGATAGATTTCTGTGAATAACTCCAATACCACCCTGTTGTGCCATGGCAATTGCGAGATCTGCTTCTGTTACAGTGTCCATAGCAGCACTTAAAACAGGAATGTTTAATTTAATTCCTTTACCTAATTCAATAGTAGTGTCAATATCTTTTGGTTCCACATAACTTGCATTTGGAGTTAATAGAAAATCATCAAAAGTATAAGACATTCTTGCTTCTTGAACTTTTTTTGAATATGACATAATTTACACCTGATTAGAATGAATCCAATAATTCTTTTAGCTCA
Source organism: uncultured Methanobrevibacter sp. (assembly GCA_900318035.1). Lineage (GTDB taxonomy): Archaea > Methanobacteriota > Methanobacteria > Methanobacteriales > Methanobacteriaceae > Methanocatella. The sequence continues at coordinate 6,512 of ONJC01000006.1, read as the reverse complement.
GCTACTGCAGTATGGTGTATTTTACCTGTGTTTCTGTCACCGCCTACACATGCTGCTCCCCTAATACCTACAACATCACAACCGATATCGTGCAATGGTTTTAACTGGTCTTTTTTAACGGATCCTGCAAGTGCAGTTAATAAACCATAGCTGTGAGCTTCCTCTACAAATTCCTTTAATTGATCAATATCTAAATAATCAAATAATGTATGACCGTCTTTAACAGCAGTATCCAACATTGCAAGGTCGCATCCTGCATCTTTAGCTACCTTTGGAATTTCCATTGGGCCTACTGCACCTACACGGTGAGCATCCGCATATCCTGCTGCTACAATAATTGTATCTTCACTTACATCTTTAACAGTTTTTACAACGTTTTCCATGACTTCAACCGCTTCATCATGGTCTTTTGTTCCATATAATCCAACTTTAATATAATCTGCCCCTGAAACGTGTGCGCCCATTGCAGCAAGTGAAACTGTACCCGGTTTGTAAGGCACATCCCCCAAAGTGGCACTGACAAGTTTGTCTTCAGGAGTCAATTCCCTGATTTCCTTTATGACCCATGGGAAATTAGCACCCAAAGAACCTTCTTTAGGATTTTTCACATCAACAATATCTGCTCCGCCTTCAATAGATTCAAGAGCTTCTTCACGATTTATAGGACTTATTAATAGAAGCATAAATTTCCTCCAATAAAATATAATTTTATAATATAATAATATTACTTCTTTATTATTTATAATTGTATTGGTTTTAATGGGTTGGTCAATAAATCCTTAATTAGATAATTTTACTTATTTTTTCTATTTGACTACTAAAATTATCATTTCGTTTTGTTCTTTTTAAAATTCTTATTTTTAATTTTTTCGAGAATTTTTATTTTGACATTTTTTGATTTTTTAATCTGTAAAGATCTTATGAATCTTCTTAAATTTCTTTTAAAATCATTTAAATATTAAAACAAGTTATGCACTAATTTCGCATTCATCAACATGGTTCAAAATTTAATGTATCAATTGGATTCAGAACTTGAATCTGAACTTGAACATCCAACATATCATCAAATGATACTTTAATAGGGAATTGTACTGTTTTCGCATAGATTATACTAAAATGAAAGAAGAATGAAAAACACAATAACCTCCCATAGAACTAGTGAAAGATGTTCAAATTACTCATACAATCAAATTAAATAAAAATACGATTTCACTTTCAAAAAACACTATAAATATATACAAAAACAATCATTTTGACTTGGAATGAAAAAAATAACAAAAAATCTAAATTATATACAAACACCCATTAATGAAATAATTTTTTAATTTAATTTTATATATTTTATTTAATTTTATAAAATTTTATTTAACTAAATTTCATATTCAATAAATAATAATAAATTTTTAATCGATTATGTTTAAATACGATGAAAAAGATATATAATAATACAATATTGATATTTTTTATAATATTATTATTGTGTTTGTATTATTAAAAAATATGATTCCGTTTAGTAAAATAAACTATAAATTATGATTCATTAAATTTTTTTAATTTAATTAATCGTTTATAATATATGTTTAATATTTATTGAGTTAAATCAAATCTAGATAAATATAAAAAATCAAATGTTAAAGTTTAATTTAACTGATAGTATTTGGTATTATTCGGCTTAGTACTCTTGATGATGTGGATAATTGTATAAACCGGTTATTTTTTGTCATTATTTGTATGATAATAGTTGATGATATTATTTATAAGGGTTTAAATTTGCTTTTAATAAATTTAATTTATATTATTGATTAGTTTGTTTTTTATTTGGTCTCAATTGAGGGAAATAATGAAAATAAATAAACTGGGAAATATTTTATTAATAATTTTTGTATTATTGATGATTATTAATGTGGTTTCAGCTGAAGACAACACTTTGGTTGGAACTGAAAATGGAAAACTAATGGTTAATGGTAATAGCGATAGCGCTCTTTCATTAGCGGATGCTAACGATGGGGCTAAATTAGGCGCAACTAATTCTTATGTAACACTAAAAGCAGGTGAAGTTGGAAATTATACTGAACTGCAGAGTTTGATTGATGCAAATCCTAATGGTGTTATTACTCTTGGTAAAAACTATGCATATTCAGATGGTGATTCAAATTGGATACAAATTTCCCACTCTATTACAATCAATGGTAACGGCTATAAAATTAGTGGTGAAAATAAAAAGATGTCTTTTTATATTCCTGCTGGTACTGGTCATGTGACATTGAATAACATTACTTTTATTAATGGTAAAGGCAACTCAATGCTTTGGATTAATGGAAATGACTGTTTAATCAATAACTGTACTTTTGAACACAATAATGCATCAAAATATGGTGGTGCAGTTAGAATGAGTGGTCAATTCAATGTTATTAATAATTCAAAATTTATTGATAATTTTGCTACTGAGTATGGGGGTGCTGTTTATCTAGGAGGTAATCATAATACCATAAATGGTTCTACTTTTGAAAATGGTGATGTTGGACTTTATGGCGGTGGTGCTGTTTGTGTAATTGGTCATAATCTTTTAATTGATAATTCTACATTTAAGCGTAATAAAGCTCAATATGGTGGTGCTGTTTATTTAAATGGTTATGATAACTTGGTTAATAATTCTACTTTTGAAAATAACAATGCTGACTATGGTGGTGCTGTTTATTTTGCAGGTTATGATAACTTGGTTAATGGTTCTACTATTGAATATAACCATGCAATGATTTCAGGTGCTATTTATATGTCTGGTCATGATAACACTCTCAATAATTCAGTAATTAATCATAATATTGCAGATTCTGTTGGGGGTGCAATTTATATTGCTGGTAGTAATTTAACTATAGATGAATCTAAGTTCAATGAAAATTCAGTAAATGCTGTCCAGGCTTCTGGTGCTGCGATTCGTGTTGATGGTAACAATGTAGAAATATTAAACTCAGAATTCAATAAACATGATGCTGATCAGGGTGGTGCAATACATTGGATTGGGGCTAATGGAACAATTAGCGATTCAAACTTCACAGAAAACAGTGCACAAATATTCGGTGGAGCAGTATACTGGGAAGGAGTAAACGGAACAGTCAACGGTTGTGAATTCAATGAAAACGATGCAAAAAATAGTGCTGGTGCAATATATATAACTAAAGATTTATTAATCAACGATACAAAATTTAATAAAAATACTGCTGGAAATTTTGCAGGTGCAATATCTATTGAAACTGATAATGTAACTGTAATCCATTCAGAATTTAATCAAAATCACGCTAAACAAGCCGGTGCTATTAAAATTTCTGGAAGAAACAATACTATTGAGAGTTCAGAATTTAATGATAATAATGCTACCGAAGAATCTCCTTATGGAGTATATGGTGGTGGAGCAATACTAATAAGCCAACCTGAAATGTATTCTAATGAATTACTCAATAATACAATTCGCGCTTCAACATTCAATCGTAATGGAGCTCGTGCAGGTGGTGCTATTTTAATTTCTTCAAAAGGAAATACCATAAACGGAAGTAACTTTTATTATAATTCTGCTATTTTTGGTGGTGCTGTATATATAAGTGATACTGAAAATAATGTAATAGATGACTCATTATTTGAACATAATACTGCATCTGAAACTGGAGGTGCTCTCAGCATTGAATTCTCAGATAATATTCTAGTAAACAATGCTAGTATGAATTGGAATAACGCTACTGTAGGTGGTGCTATTTATGTTTATCCTTCAGATGATGTAACTGTAAACAATTCTCACTTTGTTCAGAATGGTGCTTATAATAATGTGGCAGATATTCTACCTTGTGGAGGAGCTGTTTACTGGTTTGGTGATAATGGTATAATTGACAATTCAGAGTTTTACAATAACAGAGTAAACATTGAAAATTGGTCTAATACTCATGGTGGAGCCGTTTACTTCCATGGAGATAATGCTCTAATAAATAATTCTAAATTTACCTATAATTGGGCATACAATAAAGATAATTTCTCAGATGGTGGAGCATTATATCTTGATGGTAACTATACAAGTGTGGAAAATTCTTTATTTGAAGACAATATGGCAATTGCTTATGGTGGTGCTATTTACTTAGAAGGATATGCAGGTTCTGTGTATAATTCTACATTTAATAGAAACCGTGTCGGAACTGAGGGTGGTGCATTGTATGTAAATAGTGAAGATTTTGTAATTAATAAATCAACATTCACTAAAAATAATGCAACATATTTAGGTGGTGCTGTTGCTTTAGACGAACCTGGTACTATTGACAATTCAACATTCACTGAAAACACTGCAAACAAAGGTGGAGCTATCTATTGGGATGCTCCTGAAGGTACATTAAACAATTCTAATTTCTATAACAATAGTGCTTATTACGCCGGAGGAGCATTTTCTTGTGACTATTATTATCCTCATGCAGAAAAATTAATTGAAAATTGTCTGTTTGAGGAAAACTCATGTCATAATTATGGTGGTGCAATCGCATCTCTTAATAGCGAAATTGTTAACTCAACCTTTAAAAATAACCGTGCTCATATAGGTGAAGCTGTACACTCTTTTTCATCTAAAATTTCGCCAGATTCCAAATTTGAAAATAATGATGTGGTTATACAAACAACTGAACTTATTCAAATTAATCGTGATGATTCAATAGGTAATTCTACACGTAAAACCAATACCAGTTATACTGCTGTATGTATTGAAAGGTTTACTCAATTCCCTCATCTGGGATTAAAAGATGATTCTCTTAGTAGAGTAATAAATATACTCACTGGCGACAGTATTGCAGACTATCTGAAAATTTTAGTATCTACTTACTTTAATTCAACTGATGATATTTACCGTTATAATGATGAAAAGATTTTATTCTATTCTGAAGCAGATAGAGATAATCCAGATCACTGGAATAAGTTAGTATATATTCCACGTATAGATTATTTCAGCAGAGCGGTTCACGAGTTTTCAGACCATGATTTCTGGAATAGTGACCATCCTCTTGTTGTTGAAACTTTAAGATTGTATAAGTCAGTATACGGTAACGGAACTAAAATACCTGAAAAATTCATCAAAGAAGTCAATGGCAGTCTTGTTGAATTTGATTTTAGTTCAATGATTTCACCAACATCCCAAAGTTTATTCCTGTTTAAAATGATTAAACACAACATGTCCGTTCAAAAAATTGTTTTGAACAAGACTGTGTATCTTGGTAATCAAACAATGTTTAAGATTGTTGTTACCAACAACGGTGAATCTAATTTAACTGACATTAAAGTTAAAGAAGCTAAATATGACGGCTTAAAATTAGTTAACTATGTTGCTGATAATTTATGGACAGGCAATATCCAAACAGGTGAATTCATTTATAGTGGTATATTGAAACCTGGTGATAATGCATCATTTATTGTTATATTTGATACACTCAAAAAAGGTAATTTAACTAATGTTGTTGTGGCTTCTAATAATAAAACCACAAATAAAACAGCGAATAACACTACTGAAGCTGTGCCAATAAGAGTGAATGTGACAAAAATATGGGACGATGTAAATAACTATGATGGCTTAAGACCTAACAGTGTAATCATTTATTTGTTTGCTGATGGCAAAAAAATCAATGAAACTGTTTTATCTGAAAAAAATAATTGGAATTTCATTTTCAATGATTTGCCAATGGTTAAGAATGGTAAAATTATTAATTATACAGTTAGTGAAAAGCCTATTGAGGGTTACACAATGAAAATTATCAATAAAACTGTTGATGATTTTACTATTGTGATTGCAAATAATACTTATATTTTTACTGTCAATAACACTCACACTATTGGAAAGACCAATATCAATGTTACTAAAGTTTGGAATGATGACAATAACCGTGAATAAGACCTATTAAAGTTATTGTTAATTTACTTGCAAACGGTGAAATATACCAAACTATTGAACTGAACGAGTCCAATAAATGGAATTATTACTTCACCAACCTTTATGTTTATAAAGACGGCAAGAAAATTAAATACAACTTCAGTGAAGAAGTAAATGACAAATACACAGTATCCTATACAAATAGCACTACTGAAAACTTTACAATTACTAACACACACTACAATAATGGCCAACAAATCAATTACACAATTGAAGAAGTAACCATCGTAGACAACTACAAATCAGAAGTAACAAAAAATACTGCTTACAACTGGACCATAACAAACACTCACACACCAGCAGTGACAAAACTAAACGTCACAAAAATCTGGAATGATGCAAACAACCAAGACGGCATAAGACCTTCAAGCATCACAGTAGTTTTATCAAATGACACAAGCAAAGTTGCAGAGTATGTATTAAATGATTCCAACAATTGGAAACATACCTTCACAGATTTACCAGTCTACAATAATGGCCAACAAATCAATTACACAATTGAAGAAGTAACCATCGTAGACAACTACAAATCAGAAGTAACAAAAAATACTGCTTACAACTGGAC
>ONJC01000028.1 GCA_900318035.1 uncultured Methanobrevibacter sp. | reverse complement strand
TTATGGTGATGGTAAGAATGTGACTGCTATTTTAAAGGATGAAAATGGTAATCCTGTTGATAATGTTAGTGTTTCTATTAAATTGGATAATGTGACTTATATTAAAACTACTGATGGTAATGGTCATGTGAGTCTGTTTGTTGATTTGTTGCCTAAGTATTATACTGCATCAGTTGTTTTTGCTGGTGATGAGAGGTATAGTTCTTCTTATGATTATGCTAATGTTACTGTTAATAAGTTGGCTACTGTTTTGGATGCTTCCGGTTTTACTACTGTTTATGATGATGGTAAGTATTTGATTGCTAATTTAACTGATGTGAACGGCAACGCTATAGAAAATGTCAATGTTTCCATTAAATTGGATAATGTGACTTATATTAAAACCACTGATGATAATGGGCAAGTGAGCCTCTTCGTTGATTTATCTGCCAAACAGTATAATGCTTTGATTGCTTTTGATGGTGATGAGAGATATATTAATTCTTACATCAATGTTCCTATTGTTGTTAACAGATTAGGTACCGTGTTGGAGGCTTCCGGTTTTACTACTGTTTATGGCGATGGTAAGAATTTGACTGCTATTTTAAAGGATGTGAACGGTAATCCTGTTGAGAATGCTGAGGTTTCCATCAAATTGGATAATGTGACTTACGTTAAAACTACTGATGCAGATGGACAGGTCAAATTATTTGCTGATTTATTGCCTAAATATTATACTGCAACAGTCGTTTTTGCAGGTGATAACAGATACGGCTCCTCTTATGATTATGCCAATGTCACTGTAAACAAATTGGGCACTGTTTTGAATGCCACAGGGTTTACTGCTTATTATGGTGAAGGTAAGAATTTGGTTGCTACTTTAAAGGATGTGAACGGTAATCCTGTTGAGAATGCTGAGGTTTCCATTAAATTGAATGATGTGACCTATGTCAAAACTACCGATGCTGATGGACAAGTAAGTCTGCTTGTCGATTTGATGCCAAAACAATATAGGGCTGTGATTATTTTTGATGGTGATAAAAGGTACAGTTCTTCATATACTACTGCCAATATCATCATAAACAAAGTGCCTGCTGTTGTGAACGCTTCCAATGTTACATCAGTCTATAGTGAAGGCGAATACATTGTTGCTTCACTTAAAGATGCAAACGGTAACAATATACCAAATACTGAAGTTCAAATCCAGGTGAATAACGAGACCTATGTCAGGACAACTGATGATAATGGACAGGTAAGTCTGCCTGTTGATAATCTGTTGCCTAAACAATACACTGCCGTAATTACCATTACAGGCAATGACAAGTATGCAGATTCATATATTACAGTTCCTGTTGTTGTAAAGAAATTAGGCACTGAAGTGAATGCTACAGGTTTCACTACAGTTTATGGCAAAGCCAAGTATGTAGTTGCCACATTAAAGGATGAAAACGGCAATCTTTTAAAAAATAAAAATATTTCAGTTAAGTTTGTAAGCAAGACATATGTTGCATCAACTGATGAAAACGGACAAATGAAGCTATTGCTCAATTTGGTTCCTAAAATTTATAAGTCAGTAGTTACATTTGAAGGGGATGAAAAATACCTCAAATCAACTACAACTGTTAACATAACTGTTTATAAAGTGACTACAAAATTAACTGCACCTAAAAGGTCCTTTAAAAAATCACTTAAAATTAAGAAATACGCCGTTACTTTGAAAACAAATAAAAATAAAGTAATTAAAAAAGCTAAAGTTACCTTAAAAGTAAATAAGAAAACCTACACTGCTAAAACAAATTCCAAAGGTAAAGCTACTTTTAAAATTACTAACTTGAAGAAAAAAGGAACTTTCAATGCTGTTGTTAAATACATGGGCAGCAAATACTACAAGCCTAAATTGAAAACTACAAAAATAACAGTTAGATAGATGTTTTAAACATCTATTCTTTTTTTATTTTTCAATCTAATTCTATTTTTAAATTGCGTTGATACTAAAATCAAATAATTTTTTTGCCATACTCAAATCTATATTAATGCCTATTTACTAACATATAAGTAAGTGGTATCATGATTGAAAATAACATTTGTTTATTGACTGATAGTTACAAGGTAACTCATCACTATTTCTATCCAAAAGGCACTGAAAAGATTTATTCATACCTTGAAAGCAGAGTGGGTGCTGAGTTTAACAAAACAATTTTTTACGGGCTTCAATATATCCTTAAAAAGTATTTGGAAGGTCCTGTTGTAACTCAGGAAAAGATTGATGAGGCAGATAAACTTATTTCAAATCACATCGGCGAGGGCATTTTCAACAGGCAGGGCTGGCAATACATTTTGGATAGCCATGGAGGAAAACTTCCCATTGAAATAAAAGCTGTGGCAGAAGGAACACCTGTTGATGTCAGCAATGTTTTGATGACAGTTGAAAATACAGATAATGAATCATTTTGGCTGGTAAATTACTTGGAATCCTTGCTTTTGCAGGTTTGGTATCCATCAACCGTTGCAACACTTTCAGCCGAAGTCAGAAAACTGTCAAATTTTTATCTGGAGGTTACAGGCTCACAAAAAGATAATCTTGATTTTATGCTGCATGATTTTGGATATCGCGGAGCAACATCAACAGAATCATCAATGCTATGCGGATCAGCACATCTGCTCAGTTTTTCAGGCACAGACACTATTCCTGCCCTGACCATTCCTGAAAATTATTATAATGATTCCAATCTTTACGGATTTTCAGTTCAGGCAACAGAACACAGTGTAATGACTTCGCTTGGTCCTGAGGGGGAAATTGACCAAATTCTAAATGTCATAGATAAGGCAAAGGATGGGATTTTATCCATCGTGATAGACTCCTACAACTACAGGGACTTCCTGATTAATGCCGGAAAATCAGGTTCCGAGTTGAATGAAGCCATTTTGAACTTTTTGGATGGTGAAAATAATAAAATTGTATTCCGGCCGGACAGCGGTGAACCGGTTTCAACAACCATCGATTGTTTGAATCTGCTTTCCGAAGGTTTTGGAAGTCATCTCACTGATGAGGGATATAAGGTGTTTGACTTAAACATCGGACTTTTATGGGGCGACGGTTTGAACTATCAGAAAATCCGTGACATATTATTTGCCATGAAATCAAGCGGATGGGCCGCTCAAAACATCATCTTCGGTATGGGCGGAGGTCTGCACTCATCAGTTACACGTGATACTCAAAGAAACGCATTCAAATGTTCCGCGCAATTAAGGGATGGCGTTTGGCACGACATATTTAAGAATCCGTTGGATTCAAGTAAAAAATCAAAAACCGGAAGATTCAAATTAGTTAAGCAAAACAATTCATTCAGAACAGTTTCCATTGATGAAAAAGGTGAAGATTGCCTTCAAACAGTATTCAGAAATGGGGAATTGTTAATCGATGATAATTTTGCAGACATCAAATCAAGAGCATTAAAATATTCAAATTATTTATAAGGTGATACTATGTGTACTGCAAGTAATTATTTAACTGAAAATCATTATTTTGGTCGTAACTTTGACTATGAGATTTCATATCATGAACGGGTTACAATAACTCCGAGAAATTATGAATTTAAATACCGGAAGATTGAAGATGTCAAAACTCATTATGCCATTATTGGAATAGCTGCAGGCATTGACGGATATCCTCTTTATTATGATGCATGCAATGAAAAAGGATTGGCTATGGCCGGACTTAACTTTGAAGGAAATGCAGTCTACAGGGAATCTGAGGAAGGTATGATTAATATCACACCATTTGAATTTATTCCGTATATACTCGGTAGTGCATCTTCAGTATCTGAAGCTCGAAAATTGCTGGGTGAGATTAATCTGGTTAACATTGACTTTGCAGATGAACTTCCGTTATCTCCTCTTCACTGGATGCTGTCAGATAACAGTGGTGAAGCAATTGTAGTTGAACCTCTTGAGGATGGTTTAAAAGTTTATGATAATCCTGTAGGAGTTCTTACAAACAATCCTCCTTTTGATAAACAGTTATTCACTTTAAATAATTATAGAAATTTATCCAATAAAAATCCTGAAAACACATTTGGCAATGACATTAATCTTGATGAGTATTCAAGAGGAATGGGGGCAATTGGCCTTCCGGGGGACTTGTCATCATCTTCAAGATTTGCAAAAGTAGCTTTCACACGTGCAAATTCATATTCTGCTAGCGATGAAGAAAGTAGTGTCAGTCAGTTTTTCCATATTTTAGGGTCTGTTGAACAGCAGAACGGCTGTACATTTATTGATGATCCTAATTTATTCGAATACACCATCTACACTTCATGTTATAGTACTGAAAAGGGAATTCTATATTACAGAACCTATAACAATTCACAAATCACTGCAGTTAACTTAAACAGTGAGGATTTAGATTCCGATAGTTTAATCAATTATGATTTAATTAATGAAGAACAGATTAATTTCATTAATTAAACACTTTTTTTTACTTTTTTCTTCTCTAAAACATAGAATATTTATATTATAAGAATTATAAATAAAGATAATCTATACATTTTGACAAATTTCAACATTTAATTTGTTAAAACGGAGGAAGCAATTTGAAAAAAATTAAACTTGTAATGATATTTTCAATATTCTGTTTAATCATTGCGATTGCACCAACTTTTGCAATGGACAATGATACGGCTATTGGAGTTCACAATGAGGATATGGTTGGAGCCGACATTTATTTTGATGCAAACGTTGAAAACGACACTGGAGACGGGTCAATCAATCACCCGTATAAGGAATTTGATACAGGCAAAATTCCAGAGGGTTCAGTCGTTCATCTGGCTAATGGGGAGTATGCCCTTAAAGGTGGTAAGGCCTATGCTAATCTGTATGTTGTCGGTGAAAATCCTACAAAAACTGTTGTAAAATATGTAGATGCTGTAGGATTTACTTCTAAAGGATCAATAACATTAAAAGATGTGTCTCTGGTAGATTTACGTGTTAATGTCAATTCAAATGCTAATCTTACAGCTATAAATACAATATTTTTAAATTCATCCGGTTCAAATAGCGCTATCTATTCGTCTTCAGGTCCGTCAAATGTTGTTTTGAACAACTGCACATTTTCCCAAAATTCCGCAGAATATGGCGGAACCATTAACATGAAAGGAGGAAAACTGAATATTAAAAATTCATTATTCATCAACAATCATGCTGATTGTTATGGTGGGGCTATTGCATGTGATGATGTTGAAGTAACCATTTCAAATTCCAGATTCATCAGCAATCAGGCAATGACTGATGCCGGTGGTGCAATATATTTAAAAAATTCAAAACTGAATGGAAATAAGCTTGAATTAATTAACTGTTCTGCTGTTTTCGGCGGTGCAATAACTTCCCTGGAATCTGATTTAAATTTAAATAATATTATATCTAAAAATAACAGGGCGAAATATTACGGTGGTGCCATTTATAAAATGTACACCAGTTTCGAACTATTGAATTCAAAATTTGAAAATAACTCTGCTTTGAATGGTGGAGCAGTATATGCAGAAATGGTAGAAGATTTCCATATAAATTCAAATTATTTTGCAGATAACGTTGCTTCTTCAACTGGTGGAGCAGTATTTTCTATTTTAAGCGAATCATATTATGATATTGTTGATAAAAAGTTAAATAATACATTTAAAAATAATATTGCTCAATATAACAAGGATGTTTATCAAAACATCAATCCGAATTTGAATATCGGTTCCAATAATTATACTTTATTGCATTATAATCCGTCCCATGCAGGTAATCTTCCTCAAAAGTATGATTTAAGGGATTACGGTTTTGTTACTCCAGTGAAAAATCAGGGCAATGGTGGAAACTGCTGGGCTTTTTCAACCTTGGCTGCTTTGGAATCAGCTATTTTAAAGGCCACAGGCATAGCATATGACTTGTCTGAAGAAAATATGAAAAATATAGCTTCCAAATACTCTTCATATGGATGGTCAATGGATACAAATGTTGGAGGTTATGACAAGATGGCCTTTGGTTATCTTGCAGGCTGGTTGGGTCCGGTTAATGAAAGTGAAGATGAATATTCCCCAAAATCAGTTTTATCTCCTTTATTAAATGCTAATATTCATATTCAAAACATTATATTATTAACTAGAAATAATTATACTGACAATAATGCTATTAAAAGGGCCATAATGGATTATGGTGCTGTTTCAACATCTGTTTATTGGTCATCTAGCTACATCTCCAAAACTAAAAACTACTATTATGACGGATCTTCCACTGCAAATCATGCAGTGGCAATCGTTGGTTGGGATGACAATTATGATGCATCTAATTTTAAAAACAAACCTGAAGGTAATGGTGCATGGATAGTTAAAAATAGTTGGGGGCTTTCAGGAGATAACGGTTATTATTATGTTTCATATTATGACACTAAATTGGCAATGCCTGGAAAATATGCATCCTATACATTCATTTTAAATGATACTATAAAATATGACAAGAATTACCAGTATGATATTCCTGGAAGAACAGATTACTTTTTAAATCAGACAGATGTGGTTTGGTATAAAAACAAATTCACTGCAACCGACAATGAATATTTGGCTGCAGTATCCACATGGTTTGAAAAGGATACTAATTGGGATTTGTCTGTTTATGTAAACAATGCCTTAAAAATCACCCAATCCGGATTTACAAATCCTGGTTACAGGACAATTGATTTGAATTCATTGATTCCTCTCAAAACAGGGGATGTCTTTGAAATCGAATTTAAGATAAAGGTTGATGGAGATACAGGAGTTCCGATTTCTGAAAGTGTTTCACTTAATGCTGAATTTTATAAGGAAGGTGTTTCATTTGTTAGTTATGACGGTAAAAATTGGAAAGATTTCTATGATTTGGAATGGACTTATCCTGAGCATACATATGCATCTCAGGTTGCATGCATTAAAGCGTTCACCATCTTGAATAAAATTAATACAAATGTTGTTTTAGAAATTACAGATTCATTCAATCCTGTTGAAATTACTGCCCGTGTATTGACTCAATATGGAAGCACAATCAAAACAGGTGTTGTCACTTTTAATGTAGAAGGCAGAAACATTAAGGTAAATTTAAATAATGGCGTTGCCAAATTAACTTATGCTTTTGCAAACACTGGTAAAAATACCGTAAAAGCTACTTTTAGTGCAGATGGTTATTCTGCTTCAACATCAAGCATTACGGTTGACCCTACTGATGTCATTTTAAAGGCCAATGATTATACCAATTACTTCGGAAGTTTTTATTATATGGCTAACTTAGTGGATGAAAACAATAGGCCTGTTGCGAATAAGGAAATTAAATTTAATGTAGACAATAAGGAGTATATTGTAAAGACTGATAAAAACGGTTTGGCTACAATTAAACCTGCATTGGCTGTCGGAATCTACAAAATAAAAATAGGGTTCAATGATTTGTCTACAAATCCAGATATTGGTTTGGAAAAAACCATTACAATCAAATCCACTATAAACATGCCTGCAAATAATAGATATACATTAAATTCATTATATGTGGCCAATTTGGTTGACAGTAACGGTCAAACATTGGGAAACAGTCATGTTAATGTTAATGTTAATGGACATTCATATGTATTGTCTGCAGATATTTCAGGAAACATAGCATATAATATTGATTTGGGTCCGGGTTCATATCAGGTTATCATTACCAATCCAATCACTGGTGAGGTTAAATCCCAAACAATTAATGTTGTAGCCCGTATAACTGAAAATAAAAATTTGGTAATGTATTATGCCTGTGAATCAGTTTATAAGGTAAAGGTGTTTGATGATAATGGAAATGCTGCAAAAGGTGTTGCAGTAACATTTGTCATAGATGGCAAATCTTACTCAGGAATCAGTGATTCTAATGGTTACGCTTCATTTATAGTCGATAAAACATTCAATCCAAAAACTTATGAAATAACAGCCAGTTATAAAGGATATAATGTATCAAATAGTATTGTGGTTAAATCAACTATAAACCTGCCTGCAGAAAATGTTTATACATTCAATTCAATATATTCCGTTAATTTAGTCGACAACAAAGGAAATAAATTATCAAATGCCGAAATTAATGTAACTGTTAACGGACAGGAAAATATGATTACTACAGATGAAAACGGCAGCATAGTTTATAATATTGATTTGGCTCCTGGTTCCTATCAGATTATCATTACCAATCCGGTCACTGGTGAGATTAAATCCCAAACTATTAATGTTGTTGCAAGAATAGCCGAAAATAAATCAGTTGTCATGTATTTCGGTGCGGGGTCAAGTTATACGGTAAGGGTGTTTGATGATAATGGAAATGTTGCTGCAGGCGTGACAGTCAAATTCAAGATAAACGGCAAAAAATATTCAAGAATAAGCAATTCTGACGGTTATGCGTCATTTAAAATTGCCAATACATTCGCTCCAAAAACATATACGATAACAGCAACTTATAAAGGATATAAAGTTTTAAATAAGGTTAAAGTCAAACCAACATTAATTCTTAAGGATAAAACCGTTAAGAGATCTAAAACATTTAAATACAGTGTCAAATTACTTAATAATAAAGGTAAAATCTTAAAAGGCAAATATGTCAAAGTAAAATTCAGAGGAAAAACATATAAGGCTAAAACAAATTCAAAAGGAATAGTCACCTACAAAATAAAAGTCAATTCAAAAATAGGCAAGTTTACAATAACAGCCGCTTATGGGAGCGCTAAGATATCTAAAAAAATAACAGTAAAAAAATAGGATGAAATCATGAAATCCAAATGGATATTTATATCATTTATTGTAATTGCAATAATGATTAGTGTCCCACTTAGCTTTGCTCAGGATTTGGAAAGCGGAGTATTAGCCGAAAATAATAATACTATTTCTGTAAATCACTATTATTTTGATTCAAGTGCGGATAATCCGGGTAACGGTTCAATTGACAGTCCTTATAAGTATTTGACCAACAATACAATTAAAGAGAATTCTGTTCTTCACTTTGCAAATGGGGATTATAATTTTACCCAACTTAATGAATGCAGAAATGTTTCTTTCATTGGAAGTGATGTTTCAAAAACAGTTATCCAGCTTAATGGATGTGTGGAATGCACAGATCAGGTTGTATTGAGGAATATCACATTCATAAACACTCAATTTTCCGTTAAAGGAGCATATAATGCAACAAATATAATTTTTAAAGATTCCACCGCAAAAAGTACAGACCGATACTCAAATTCATACGGCGGTGCAATTTACTCTAAAGGCAGTAATGAGGTTTATGTTGACAACTGTACTTTTATAAATAACACTGCCCAATACGGCGGTGCCATTTATGCATATAATGGAATTTTAGATGTTAAAAATTCTATTTTCATTGATAATTATGCTTATAATTATGGTGGAGCCATAGCATGTGAATATAACTCAAAAGTGAAAATTAAAAATTCCACTTTCACAAAATCCCGTTCCCTCAATGATGCAGGAGGTGCTGTTTATCTCAAGCGTACAAGTTTCGAAGCCGATAGCCTCAACATTTCAGATTCAAATGCAACATTTGGTGCGGCTTTAACAATACTATTCACCGATTCCACTTTAAATGGTATTTTTTCATATAACAATACTGCAAAATATGATGGAGGTGCAATATATCAGGTTTTGGGAAACATGACACTTTCCAAATCAAGTTTCATAAGCAATAATGCAAACAATGGTGCGGGACTGTATGTAGGTCGCTGCGATAATGTAATTGTTAATGATTGCTTGTTTAGTAACAATACTGCCATTTCAAGGGCAGGTGCATTGTATTCAATCATAAATACCAACATGACTTTTGAGAGAATAGCTTATGAAAACAATTCTGCATTTACCGACAATGATTTTTATAACTCCCAGGATGTAAATCCGTTTATTTCAAACAGTAACTATACTTTATATTCTCATGATTTTAAATTAAATGAGGATATTCCATCTTATTTCATGTTGGATCATTTATGGATTAAAGACCAGCAGGACGGTGGAAACTGCTGGGCATTTGCTACATTGGCAAGCCTTGAATCCTGTATTTACAAGGCTTCAGGAGAAGTCATATGCTTATCTGAAGAAAACATGAAAAATTTAATAGCCCTTTATTCTGATTACGGCTGGAACATGGATACCAACTACGGAGGATATGATGGTATGGGTATAGGATATCTTGTAAGCTGGCTAGGTCCGATTTTAATATCAGATGACCTTTATGACGGACAATCATTATTGTCTCCTGTTTTGAATAGTGTTGCCCATGTTCAGAATATCATGTATTTGTCAAGAAATAGCTATACAGACAACAATGCTTTTAAAAGAGCCATAATGAATTATGGAGGGGTGTACACTTCAATTTACTCAACAGGTTCATATGAGCAGTATTATACCGGAACCAATTCAAATCATGCAGTCTGTATTGTCGGATGGGATGATGATAAATATATTTCACGCGCTCCGGGCAAAGGCGCATGGATTTGCAAGAACAGCTGGGGAAACTGGGGATACAATGGATTTTTCTATGTTTCATATTATGACAGATCCTGTGCACCGGTAGGAGTTTCTGATGCCTCATATGTTTTCATTTTCAATGACACATTAAAATATGATAAGAATTATCAGTATGACATACCGGGTAAGACAGATTACTTTTTAAATGATACTCATACTGTCTGGTATAAGAACAAATTCACATCAACAGATAATGAATATCTGGCTGCAGTTTCAACATATTTCCTTGAAAATACCAATTGGGAATTATCAATCTTTGTAAATAATGCGTTAAAATCAACTATGGAAGGATTTTCAATTCCAGGATATTACACTATAGAACTGGATGATATGATAACTCTCAATGAAGGGGATGAATTTGAAGTAGTATTTAAAATCACTGTTGACGGTGATGCTGGCGTTCCTATTTCAGAGTCCCAAAGCCTTGTCCATCAGTTCTACAGAGAAAACATATCCTACGTAAGTTACGATGGCATAAACTGGGTTGATTTTTATGATTTGAAGTGGGAATATCCATCCCATACCTATAAGTCACAGGTAGCCTGTATCAAGGCATTTACAGTTTTTAATCCTGTAAACACTACATTGACTTGGAATGTCAGTTTGGATGAATTGGACAGATTGAATGTCACTGCTTTGGTTTTAAATCAGTATGGCAGGACTGTTCATATTGGTAATGTAATATTTAACATAAATGGTGTGGACTATGCCGTAGATGTAGATAACGGCATTGCAAAAATCTCATCAGAATTGACTATTGGATTAAATAATATTTCTGCACGATATGATGAGGTAGGTTTTATTCCATCATCACAATCCACAACCGTTCCTATAGATAAAATACATGAAAAAATCGATTTGATTATTTCTAAGGATTTCGGCAATGTAAATCTTACAGTTAAACTGGCAAGACCAATCAATGAAACTGTAATCGTTACTGTTGCAGGTAATCCGTATAATTTGAGGACTAAAAATGGAATCGCAACCCTTAATCTGGAAGATATGTCCTTTGGAGAATATGGCGTTAATGTGGTGCTTCAAAGTGAAACCTATCAGGCATCCGGTGTCAATTCAAGTTTTACCATAACTCCATTTGAAACAATGATTGAATCCAGTGAATTGGAGGCAGTATTCGGATATGGCGATGTGTTTAAAATCAGGTTGGCGGATGAAAATTCAAACGGTCTTTCAAATATGATTGTCACCTACACAATAGATTCACTAATCTATACAAACACAACAGATGAAAACGGATTTATTTATATTCATGATAATCTGGCTGTTGGAAGTCACAATTTGGATGTTAAATTCAATGGAGCCAAATGGTATTTAAATTCAACTTTCACAGGCAAAATAAACATAATATCAAGTATAATTTTGCCAAACTCAAACATTTACACTTACAATTCAACTTACATGGCAAACTTCATAGATAAACTCGGGAACAGTCTGTCAGGTAAAGTTGATATCACAATAAATGGTGTTAAAAACACTGTCAATCTTGTTGACGGTGTCGGCAGCGCCATTGTTCTTTTAAATCCGGGCAGTTACACTGTCCACGTAGTTAATCAGTTAAACGGTGAAGAGAAAAATCAGACAATCTCTGTAGTTAAAAGAATTCAGGACAATAATGATTTGGTAACTTATTATGGTTCTGGAGATTCTTTTAAAGTTAAGGCATTAAACGATAATGGAAATATTGCACAGGGATTAACAATCACATTCAATATCGACGGCAAATCCTATTCTGCTGCAACTGACAGCAACGGATATGCTTATTTGAATCTGAATCTAAACCCTGGTGCTTACACACTCACATCTTCATATAAAGGTTTTTCAGTTAAAAATACAGTAACCGTCAAATCAACAATAGGTTTGCCTTCCAACAATGTTTATACCTATAACTCTAATTATAAACCTGATTTCCTGGATGAGTCAGGCAATATATTGTCAGGTAAAGTTGCCTATATTGTTGATGGCGTCAGGTCTGAGGTTAATGCGGCTGATGGTTTGAATGTTGCTTTGAATTCTGGCAGTTATGTTGTCAGTGTCATTAATCCTGTGACTGGTGAGGTTAAAAATCAGGCAGTTACTGTTGTTGATAGGATTCAGGACAATAATGATTTAATTACTTATTATGGTTCTGGAGATTCATTCAGGGTTAAGGTGTTGGATGACAATGGCAATGCTGCAGGAAATGTTAATGTCGCTTTTGCAGTTGATGGAAAATCCTATACTGGTGTGACTGACAGTAACGGATACGCATCTTTAAATGTTAATCTTCCAGTTGATGTTTATGAGGTTATAGCTTCCTATAAAGGTTTTTCAGTTAAAAATACAATAACTGTCAAATCAACAATCAGTCTGCCTTCAGCTACTGTTTACACTTATAATTCTTTTTACAGACCAAGTTTCCTGGATAAGTCAGGCAACAAATTCACAGGTAAAGTCGCATTTGTCTTAAATGGCCTCACGTCTGAGGTTAATGCGGCTGACGGTCTGAATATCAGATTAAATCCTGGCACTTATTCTGTAGATGTCATTAATCTTTTAACTGGTGAGGTTAAAAACCAGACTGTTAATGTAGTTAAAAGAATTCAGGACAATAATGATTTAACAATCTACTATGGATCTGATAATCACTACACAGTTAAGGTTCTGGATGGCAATGGCAATGCTGCAGGAAATGTCAATGTTGCTTTTGCAGTTGGCGGCAAATCATATGAGGGGGTTACTGACAGTAACGGATATGCATCTTTAAACGCTGACTTGTCCCCTGATGTTTACACAGTTTCAGCTTCCTACAAAGGCTTTTCAGTTAAAAACACCATGACTGTCAAATCAACAATCAGTTTACCTTCAGCTACTACTGTTTATACCTATAATTCTGTTTATAAGGCCAGTTTCCTGGATAAATCAGGTAATTTGTTTTCAGGCAAGGTTGCATATATTGTCAATGGTGTAAAATCTGAAGTTAATGTGGCCGACGGTTTGAATATTGCTTTAGACCCGGGCAGTCATGCTGTCAGCATCATTAATCTTTTAACCGGTGAGGTTAAAAATCAAACCATTAATGTAGTTAAAAGAATAACTGAAAATAAAGACCTGACAACATATTACAGCGCTGAAAGTTCATTTAAGGTTAAGGTGTTGGATGACAATGGTAATGCTGCACGAAATGTCAGTGTTGCTTTTACTGTTGGAGGCAAATCATATACTGGTGTGACTGACAGTAACGGATATGCATCTTTAAACATTAACCTGCCTTCTGATGTTTACACAGTTTCAGCTTCTTATAAAGGATTTTCAGTTAAAAATACACTGACAGTAAAATCCACTATTGACATGCCTTCAAGCACTGTTTACACTTATAATTCTGTTTACAGGCCAACTTTCCTTGACAAGTCCGGCAATAAATTCACAGGCAAGGTTGCAATTGTCTTAAACGGCATTAGAAATGAGGTCAATGCCGGTGATGGTGTCAGCATTGTTTTAAATCCTGGCAGTTATGATGTAAGTGCCATTAATCTTTTGACCGGTGAGGTTAAAAACCAGACAGTTAATGTAGTTGAAAGAATAACCGAAAATAAGGATATGACAACTTATTACGGATCTGATTATTATAAAGTTAAAGTGTTGGATGACAATGGTAATGCCGCATCTAATCTTCAGGTTATATTCACAGTCAACGGCAAAGACTATTCCAGTCTCACCGACAGCAACGGATATGCATCCCTGAACGTAAAACTGCCTGTTGATGTCTACACAGTTACAGCTTCTTATAAAGGCTTTTCAGTTAAAAATACATTAACAGTAAAATCCACTGTTGCTTTACCTGAGGGTACCGTTTATACTTATAATTCTGTTTACAGGCCAACTTTCCTTGACAAGTCGGGCAATAAATTCACAGGCAAGGTTGCGATTGTTTTAAACGGCATTAGAAATGAGGTCAATGCAGGTGATGGTGTCAGCATTGCTTTAAATCCTGGCAGTTATGCTGTAGGTGTCATTAATCTTTTGACCGGTGAGGTTAAAAATCAGACTGTTAATGTAGTTGAAAGAATAATCGAAAATAATGATTTAACTGTGTATTATGGTTCTGATAATCAATATGCTGTTAAAGTATTGGATGACAGAGGAAATGTTGCATCTAATCTGCCGGTTACATTTACAGTCAACGGCAATGGATATTCAGGATTAACTGATGATATGGGATATGCATCTTTAAACGTTAAATTGTCCCCAGGCGTCTACACAGTTACAGCTTCTTATAAAGGCTTTTCAGTTAAAAATACATTAACAGTAAAATCCACTGTTGATTTACCTTCAAATGATGTTTACACTTATAATTCAGCTTATAAGGCCAGCTTCCTTGACAAATCAGGAAATAAATTATCCGGTAAAGTTGCATTCATTTTCAACAACATAAAATATGATGCAAATGCCAAAGAGGGCATCGCCGATTTTAATGTTGTTTTAAATCCGGGCAGCTATGCAGTAAGCGTTTTAAATCCTGCAACCAGCGAAGTTAAAAATCAAACAATAAAAATACTCAGCAGAATTCAGGAAAATAATGACATTATAACATATTATGGTGCTGAAAGCTCATTTAAGGTTAAGGTGTTGGATGACAATGGTAATGCTGCAGGAAATGCAGAGCTGACATTCAATATTGACGGCAAAACATATTCCAGATTAACAGACAGTAACGGATATGCATTATTAGACATTAATCTGCCTCTTGGAAGCCATTCAATCACATCAACATCCAATGGCTATTCAGTTAAAAATACAGTTACAGTAAAATCCACTATAGAAATGCCTTCAAATGAGGTCTATACATATAATGCTATTTATAAACCTGATTTCCTTGACAAATCAGGCAATAGATTCACAGGTAAAGTGGCAATTGTCTTGAATGGTGTTAGACATGAAATCAACGCTTTGGATGGAATTGAAATTGCTTTGAATTCTGGCAGCTATAAGGTAAGTGTTTCAAATCTCATTACTGGCGAGGTTAAAGAACAAACTATCAGTGTCGTTGAAAGAATATCTGAAAACAGTGATTTGACAACTTATTATGGCTCTGATAATCATTATAATGTTAAGGTGCTTGATGATAATGGCAATGCCGTAAGAGACCTTGAAGTCACATTCACAATTGGCGGCAAAGACTATTTCGCTTTGACAGATGATATGGGATATGCATCCTTAAATGTTAATCTGGCTCCGGATGATTATTTGGTTATAGCATCATACAAAAAGTTCACTGTTAAAAATAGGATAACAATAATGACAACTGTAGATTTATTACTGAATAAAACAGATACATATGATTCAATTTATAATGCCGGTTTCTTGGATAAATCAGGCAATAATTTATCCGGCAAAGTTGCAATTATTGTAGATGGCATTAAAAATGAAGCGGTTGCAGATAATGGTATTGCAAGCATAAGTCTAAACCCTGGCACTCATGAAGTCACTGTCATTAACACCGTGACCGGCGAGGTTAAAAATCAGACTGTTAATGTAATAAGCAAAATCCTAAATAACAATGATTTGACAATGTATTACGGTGCAGGCAAATATTATAAAGTAAAAATCCTTGATTATGACGGCAAAATTGCAAAGAATGCTGAAGTGACATTCAAGATAAACGGCAAAACATACTCAAAATTCACAAATTCCAAAGGTTATGCTTCAATAAAAATTGGCACTACATTTGCTCCAAAAACATATACAATAACAACTGTTTACAAGGACAATGAGGTATCAAATAAGATTACAGTTAAACCTACATTAATCTGTAAAAATATGGCTGTCAAAAAAGGAAAAACCTTCAAATATGCTGTAAAACTTCTCAACAATAAAGGTAAAATCTTAAAATATAAATATGTTAAAGTAACATTTAAAGGAAAAACATATAAGGTTAAAACCAATTCAAAAGGAATTGCAACCTTCAAAATAAAAGTCAATTCAAAATTAGGTAAGTTTACAATAACTTCCACTTATGGAAGCGCTAAGATATCTAAAAAAATAACAGTAAAAAAATAAGGTTGAAAATGAACCTTATTTATTTGCCTTGATTAAGTTACGGGCTGCTTTTATGTCAGTATTGTAGATGTGGCCGGAAGTTGAGTGGTAGTGTACTCCTCCGAAATTAATTTTTTCACCAACGATTTCCTTGTTGACTTCCTCTTTCATTTTCAAACCGAGATATGCTATGAAAAACATGTTTGAGTAGAATGCACCGAAGATGTCATTGCTTCTGAAGATACAGTGGATTGTCAGTTCATTGTCACGTACAATGCATTGCAAAAACTGAAGGCATGGTATGTCCTCTTCTTCAGCATCTTCAATAGGATTTATTGTAACTGCTACTGCACGGTTTGATCCTGTTGCATTTAAAATCCTTTTTTTCATTGTTTCAAATTGGTCAACATCAAAATGTGCAAAAATACGGTTAGGATAGGTGTAAACAAATCCCTGTGTATTTTCGATAATTTCAGGGTCTTCCACAGACTGCACATATTGATAGAGTGCATCGCTTTTGATTGGACAATTTTCAAGGTCGAATTTTCCTGACTTAATGTCTGAAAGCATCATGTCTGTGGTATAATTCTGATATTTTGCTCTGAATTTCAAATCAAGAGGGTCGTCTATTATATAGAAGTTCCCTAAACTTTCTAGTAAATGATGATTTGAGTCCTTATAGGTTTCTTTTCCTTGTTTTAAGATTTTATCAACAAAATCTAAGTAACATTGAGTAATACTTAACATATAAAACATCCCTTTTAAATTAGTTATAGATATGTTGTAGATTATATATAATTTTTTAGAAAATTTTTGTGGCACCTGTTTTTCAGCAAAAATTCAAATACTTTTGTGTTTCCATGTAGATGGCATGTCTTAATTCATCTGAGATTAATCGTTGGCTTGACTAAATTAATTTTAACCATTAATATTTTAAGTGTTTTTACATTAGCTATAATTTTAATTAATCCTATTTTTAATTATTCGCATGCTTAATGTTGTCGTGCTGATGTATCTATTTTTCATTGACCTTTCTTATAACTTTTGCCGGAATTCCTGCAACAATGGTGTTTGCCTCAACATCCTTTGTAACGACTGCACCTGCAGCAATAATTGCTCCATCTCCAATGGTTACTCCCGGAAGCACTGTGACATTTGAACCTAACCATGCACCATTTCCAATTTTAACCGGTGAAGGAAGCAGGTTGGCCCTTTTTTGAGGATCTTCGTTGTGGTTGAGTGTAAGAATGCATGCGTTATGTCCTATTAAAACATTGTCTCCAATAAAAATTCCGCCCTGGTCCTGCATTGTGCAGTTAGAATTTATAAAAACATTTTCGCCAACATTGATGTTTTTTCCACAGTCCGTGTGGAACGGCGGAACCAGTCTTAAAGTTTCGTTAACCGGCTGTGATGTAAGCTCTGAAAATATTTTTCTGATTTCATCATCGGTGTGGTATTCACAGTTTAACTTGCTTTTGATTCTGATAGCTTCAAGAAGCAGTTTATCAAACATTTCCTGAACTTCAGAGGGACTTTCAACTTCCCTTCCACTATTTACATAATCTAAAAATTCTTTCAAATCCATACTCTGATATTTGTTAGAATTATATAATAAATTTGGTGTGATGCTGTAATTGATATTTGCTAAAAAAGTAAAATTTCAGATGGCGGCTAGTTGCAGGCAAATTCCACCATCATATCGAAGAGTTCTTTAGTCTTACTGGTTGAATCCCATTCTGTAATGTCTTCAGGTATTTCATATACGAATGTAGGATGACCGGACTGGGCTATTGGAATTGAAACCAGTTGGGCAGATGTTGATTTATATGTTTCATTGCCTGTTCTTGGATAATAATTGAAATCACTGGTTTTTTGGATTTTTTCAGAAATTTCAACAGAATCATTGTCCATTGCAGGTGTGGCAACGTAAAATCCTTCACCATAGCTTTCAATGTGGGAATGGCTGATTATAACACAGTCCGCATCTGAAGAGGCAACGTCATCATTCACGTAATCCTGAACAAGATGTTCTCCATTGTAGCGTCCGTTTTCATAATCTTCAGGGTCTTTGGTTACTCTGACATCATAATGGATAATTTTAACGTCAGGATGGTCCCTTACATATTCTTTTGCAGCTTTGATTTCAGGATCAATTGACAGTGTTTCCCTTGGATGGATTCCGGTGATTAAAGCTATTGAGTTATTTGCACTTGCATTGCCGTAAACATTTTTTACAACAGTTCCGGTATCAGTATCTCCAAGCGTAGTAGTGTCAATTGGAATTTGCACAGTCATCATTGGCCAAATATAGATTAATCCTGCAATAACTATTAAAATGACAACAATTATTGCGATTTTATTATTTTTTTCCAAATTTTCACCTTTATATGATATTTATTTTTAATATATAATATTTTTTTGTCAAAATTTAATAATGGTTAATGATATATTTATAATTACCAAAATACAGGTGATAAAAATGGCAAAAAATGCAATAATTACTGGAGGATCCAGAGGATTAGGTAAAGCAATGACTTTGAAATTAGGTGAACTCGGATACAATGTGGCTATCAACTACAGAAGCGATTCATCTAAAAAATTAACCGAAGATTTAGTTGAAGAACTTAAATCAGAATACGGTGTGGAAGCTATTGCTGTACAGGCAGACGTAAGTAAATTTGAAGACTGTGAAAAATTGGTAAACGCAGCTGTTGAAGCATTCGGAGAAGAAATCGATGCACTCATTAACAATGCAGGAATCACCAACAACTGCAACTTCATTGACTTGCAGCCTGAAGAATATGAAAGAGTAATCAACACAAACCTTGTAAGTATGATGCACATGTGCCACCTGGCCTTACCTTACATGGTAGACCGTGATACTGCAATTGTATGCACTGCATCTGTCGGTGGTTTAACCGGTGTAATCAACCAAGCAGACTACTGTGCTGCTAAAACCGGTGTAATCGGATTATGCCGTGCACTTGCTTTAGAATTTGCTCCAAGAAAAGTAAGAGTTAATTCCATTGCTCCTGGAATGATCATGACTGACATGTTGAAAGGAGTAAATCAGGATGAATTGAATGCACTTGCTGCAACAATTCCTCTCGGACACATCGGTGAGCCAAAAGAAATTGCAGGTGCTTTAGAATACATATTAACTGCTGACTACCTGACAGGTCAAGTAATCTCACCTAACGGTGGATTTGTCTTACAATAAGGTTAATCTTTTAACCTTATTTTTTTTACATTTTTTTTGCTTGGGCATTTAGGGTATTGTAGTAGTATCCTTTTTTGGCCAAAAGCTCTTCATGATTTCCCTGTTCGATTATCTCTCCGTTTTCAATTACAATGATTTTATCCGCATTTCTAATGGTGGATAATCTGTGGGCAATGATGAAACTTGTTTTGTTTTCCATCAGCTTATCCATGGCTTTTTGAATAAGCTTTTCAGTTCTTGTATCAACGCTTGAGGTTGCTTCATCCAGAATCAATATCTCTTTTGTTGAAATGATGGTTCTAGCTATTGTCAGCAATTGTTTCTGTCCGTGTGAAATGTTGTCGGAATCCTCATTTAGTGATGTTTTGTAACCTTCCGGAAGCTGCCTTATGAAATTGTCTGCATAAACCTGCTTTGATGCATCAATAACATCGCTTTTTGAAGCATCAAGATTGCCGTAGCGGATATTGCTTTCGATGGTGTCTGAAAACAGCCAGGAATCCTGAAGCACCATTCCAACCAGTGACCTGAGTGAATGCTTGTCATATTCATTGATGTCAATGCCGTCGATTTTAATTGAACCTGAATCGATATCATAAAATCTCATGAGCAGTTTGACGATTGTTGTTTTTCCCGCTCCTGTTTCACCCACAATAGCTACGGTTTCACCCTTTTTGACGCTGAACGAGAGATTTTTGATTATGAGTTCATCAGGTGTGTATCCGAAACTCACATTTTCAAAGGTTATGTTGTCCTTGATTTTTGGGAGCTGTTTTTCTGATGGATTTTCCTCATCATCATAATCCAAAAATTCAAATATGCGCTCGCTTGCGGCCATTGCAGTTTGAATCTGATTCATGACTCTTGTAATCTGCTGGATTGGCCTTGTGAAATTCTGTACATACTGGAAGAAAGCAAGGATATCACCAACGGTAATTGCCTTTTGCAGCACGAATATTGCGCCTAAAACTGCTATCAACACATATGCGAAATTGGAAATGAAGTTCATCAGCGGACCGTTAAGGCTGGAGTAGAACTGTGATTTCCATTCCTGGTCAAACCATCTTTCATTGTCCTCTTCAAATTTCTCCATTGAGATATCTTCCTGATTGAATGCGCGGATAATGTCGTGGCCGGTGAATGTCTCTTCAATTTGAGCATTCAGTGAACCTTTATGAACCAGCTGCTTTAGGAAATAGCTTTGGGAGTATTTTGTAATTACTCTTATTACTAAAAATGCAATAGGAATCAGAACAATAGTTGCCAATGTCATCCAAATGTTGATGGACAGCATCATGATGAATACTCCGACAAGAGTAATCACGGCGGTTGTCAGCTGTATGAATGACTGGGTAATACCGTTCTGCAGTGAGTCGATATCGTTGGTTATTCTTGAAAGGATGTCTCCCCTTTTGTTTTCTTCAACCTTATCCATCGGAAGGCTTAAAATTTTATCCATCAGTCTTTTTCTCAAATCATAACTGATTTTTGCAGCTATTTTAATCAGTAAATAGCTTTGAATGTATGAAAACATGGAACTGATTAGGTATAAGATTACAACTATTATCAATATATTATATAAGCTTACAAAATCAATCGACCCGGTATGGTGGATGAGATTGTTGATTCCGTCATAAATTATTGTTGTTGCCTTACCAATCAGCAACGGGGCAATAATCGTAAACGCCGTTGAAAGTACTGCACATATTACGGTTATGATTAATCTGTATTTATGGTCCTTCAGGAGAGATAGGATATTTCTAATTGCCCTTCTGTTGTCGACAGGCTTTTCAGGAGGTTTTCGTCTGATAGGTCTTGGACTCATAACATCGCCTCCATGCTGTCGATTTGAGTGTTTGCTATTTCCCTGTAGATTTCACAGTTTTCAACCAGGCTTTCATGAGTTCCCCTATCTACAATCTCTCCATTGTCGATAACAAGGATTTCATCTGCATCCATGATTGTTGAAATTCTCTGTGAAACAATAAGTACTGATGAGGTTTCAAGGCTTTTCAGATTATCTTTTATTTTGCGCTCGGTGTTCATGTCAAGGGCTGAAAAGCAGTCATCAAACAGATAGAAATCATGATGTCCTATGATTGACCTGGCTATTGAAAGGCGCTGCTTTTGACCGCCTGAAAAGTTTGAACCTCCCTGGGTTACCTCTTCGGCGAGGTTTTCAACGAAATCCACCTGAGCCAGATTCAAAGCGTCATTGATTTCTTCCTCTGTGGCATCATTTTTTCCTGTTTTCAGATTTGATTCGACTGTTCCCTGAAACAGGATAGCCTTTTGAGGTGTAAAGCTTATTTTATCTCTCAATGTCTTTAAATTGAAGTTTTTAATGTTTTTATCATCAATTAGTATTTCACCGGAAGTGGGGTCCTGAAGTCTTGGAATCAGATTGAGGATTGTTGTTTTCCCGCTTCCTGTTCCACCAATGATTGCAGTGGTTTTACCGGGCTTCAGGCTGAAATTGATGTCTTTAAGGGTTTTCTTTTCACTGCCAGGATACTGATAGCAGACATTTTTGAACTCGATTGTTGAATTTGGACTGATTTCTGTCAATTCACCGTCTGTTATTGTAATTTCTGTTGTTAAAACTTCATTGATACGGCGTCCTGAAACAAGGATTCTCGGAAGTATTATGAAGAATGCCCCAATCATCAGAAATGAAGTGACAATCTGGGTTGCATACTGGATAAATGCAATGATGTCTCCGGTTAGGATTGAACCGTTCATCGCATCATAGGCTCCGAAGTATAGGATTACAACAACCATCACATTCATAATCAGTGTCATTAGCGGAAGCATGATGAGAATAATCTTAAATACATAAAGATTAACATCATAAAGACTCTTATTGGCCTTATTGAACTTGTCCCGTTCATAATCCTGTCTTACAAATGCTTTAATGACAGGTATTCCGATAAGTATTTCCCTTGAAATCTTATTGATCTTATCGATGATTTCCTGAGTAATCTTAAAGTAGGGAAGCACTTTAAACATGACAATCACCATAAGGATTATGACTGCCACGAATGTGACTGCTATAATCCATGACAGGTCAGTTCCAAGCTCAAAGGCTTTTATGATACTTCCAACACCCAGCATTGGCGCAAACAGAAGTGTTGTAAAAATCATTCCAAGAACGCCCTGGAGCTGATTGATGTCATTGGTTGATCGGGTAATCAGGGATGACCTTGAAATTTTGTTCAGTTCATGGTTTGAGAACTTAAGCACTTTCGCATAAACGATTTTTCTCAGGTCCTTTGCATAACCGGATGATACTCTGCTTGAAAAATAAGAAACGCCTACAGTTGCAAAGGCAGAAATCGCCACCATCAAAAGCATCATCTCTCCAACTGATATTATAAAGTTAAAATCAGTATTTTGGATACCTATATTTACAATATCTGCAGTGTATTGGGGCAATGTCAAGTCACAGTAAACCTGCACGGCCAAAAAAAGAAATATTGCAAGGATATGCCCAATCTTATTTTTCAGTGGTGCGATTAATTTTATCATTGCTTAATGTTTGTGTTTTGAAATTATTAAAAGTTACATATTCAGTGCATGCACCGAAACTTAAGTAATTTTTTTCTAATTTTTGAATTTTAAATAACATTGTTATATTTCTGTTTGATTCAGAATCAAAATTTTTATTAATAAAA
>ONJC01000007.1 GCA_900318035.1 uncultured Methanobrevibacter sp. | reverse complement strand
CAAACGCAGCAATTAATATTCTAAACCGCTGGTTCAACGGAGATAGCCTGAAAAAATACTTAAATTAACCATTATTAAGTGAAAATAATTCAGGAATCCTCATCCTCTATAGGATGGGGTGGTTCAACAAAACTTATAAAACTAATGATTAACATAAGTTATATTTGGTGATTATTATTGGCAATAATGAAATGAATGGATTAAATGGGCTTTTAACAATATTTAAAAGGGAGGTTGCAGATGATTCCAAAATTACTTTCATTGGAAGTCCGGGTCTTTGCACTCCATTTGCAGAATTTTTAAGTTTTGGAGTAAATGAAAAGGAAACTCATTTCATTCCTTTGTTGGATATCGACAATTGTCATGAGTTTAAATTGAAATCTTATGGCATGTCACTTGATGGTGATGTTTCAAATCCTAGGGATTCTGATGTTGTTGTCCTTTTAGGTGGTTTGGCCATGCCTGATTTTAATGTGGATGTCAATGATGTAGTAGATTTGGTTGATGAAATCAAAAAAGATGATGGGAAAATCATTGGTGTCTGTTTCATGAATATGTTTGCTGATTTCGGCTGGAACGATAAAATCGAGTTTGATTCAATTATTGATGGTACATTAATCCCTATGATTCAAAGATAGGAAAAATATTGGGGTAAGGTATTTGCCCTTGAAAACTAAAATTAATTTCTTGAGTCTGAAGAATAATATTTTTTATTCTCTAGATTATTCTTTAATTTAGTCTATTTTAACTAAACCTTTAAATACTATTAGGTTTAAATAATTAATTAATAGTTATGAAGACTGAAATATTACTTTTAATTTCATAACAATTTATTTTACTAAATTTTCATGATTATAGGAGGAGTTATTAATGGCAAGATTTGAAGTAGCAGAAAACAGAATGTTCAATGTAAAAATCTGCTTAAAATGTAATGCCCGTAACCCTGCTGGTGCTACAACTTGTAGAAAATGCGGTTACAAAGGTTTAAGATTCAAAGCAAAAGAACAAAGAGGATCATAGATTTATTCTCTTTTCTTTTTACTATTTTTTTTATTTTATTCAATTTTTAATAACAATTAATTTAATATATTATTTTTTATAAATCTTATTTTAGGTAATCTTTATGAAAAACGTTGAAAATTATATTAGGGATATTCTTAAGGAAAGAAAGATTCATTTTACTTTAATTGATCCTGACGAACAGACACCGGAAGAAGCTTTGGAAATAGCTACCCAGGCTATTGAAGGCGGAACTGATGGAATTATGATTGGAGGGTCCACTGTAGATGGTGATGATGTAGATAATACTTGTAAAATTTTATCTGAAAATATTGCAGTGCCCATTATTATTTTCCCTGGAAATACCAGTAGTGTAAGTAAATATGCAGATGCTATTTTCTACATGAGTTATGTTAATTCTAGAAATCCTTACTGGATTAACGGTGCTCAGGCTATTGCCGCACCATCAGTTAAAGCCTCTGGAATGGAAATTTTATCCATGCATTATATAGTTGTAGCTCCTGGAGGAACTGTCGGTTGGGTTGGCGATGCAAATTTAATACCTAGAAACAAGCCTAAAATACCTGCAGTATATGCGATGTCTGCAGAATTGTTTGGAATTAAATTCTTCTATCTTGAAGGGGGTTCTGGAGTTAAAGAACCTGTTCCTCCGGAAATGATTGCATACTCTAAAAAAGCCGCTCCTAAAAACATCCTTGTTGTTGGTGGAGGAATCCGTGATGGAAAAGCAGCCTACACTGCAGCAAAAGCCGGTGGAGACATTATTGTAACCGGTACTGTTGTTGAAGAAGTGGATGATGTAAAAGCTAAAATTCAAGAATTGACCGGAGCTATTAGAAAGGCTTCACTAGAGTAGGTCAACTGCTCTAACCATATTTTTTTTATTATTCTCTTTTAATATTGGAATACTCATCAAATGCTCTCTGGTTCAATTTAAATGTTAGAGCATATAAAATAATATTATATGTATTTTTTCATTAATTTCAGAATTGATGAATAACACATTAACGTAATTAATTAAAGGAGATATTATGTTAAATTCACTATATGAAAAAGCCATCGCTAAAAGAGGATTTATCCATGATATTGAGTCAGAAACTGACATCGAATCACTGCTAAATGGAAGGTGGTTTGATAGGGAAATCGGAGAAAGTTCTGATGATTTTATCATTGCAGCAGGTGACGGGAGTTTCAATAAAAAGAAATTTCTCACAACCAATTTCTGTGCTGTAGGTGCTGAATCCATAATTTATGATGGTAAAATAAAAAAAATTGATGATTCCGATATATTTGATATTGGACATGTTTCCTTTTTGGATGAGCTTTTAGGCAATTATATGGCAATATATGAGTTAAAGTGTGCCTTAAGGGCTATAAGGGAATATGATGTTGATTATTACATGTTTGACGGATCCATTTTGGGTGACCTTCAAAATGCATTTCCAAGAAGTGCCAAACTTCCGGATAAGATTAGGAAAAACCTGGATGACACACTTTTAAATGAATTCGAGAGAAGGTTGGATAGAAATCCCTATGGTTTGGTTTTTCCGGATATCAGAGACACTTTTAAATTAGTGGAATTGCCGAAGGATGAAAACTCAAATAAGATAGAGCAGTATAATCTGCATCTCGCTTCAATCGAAAAGATAATACTTCTAAAGGAAATTTTACAATATCGCAAAAAGATTATTTCAATATCAAAAACATCATCTGATAACTCTTTGTTTCACTGGAATATTCCGGACATTGCATTTTTAGATAAAAATACTCAAAAACAGGGAATGTCTATAATTAAAGATGATTTCAAGGTATATGAAAAGGCTGCTTTTCAATATTACAATGATTTCTTTAAGGGATTGACCTTTACAATATTTTATGTCAGGCTCCAGGATAACAAAAATGTTTTAAAAGTGGAACTGCCTTACAAAGCATCAAAAAAAGAAGTATTTGAAATTATAAGGAAAATTAACGTTTTATCCGTTCAGGGATATCCTTATCTTTTAAATAAGGCACACAATGATGTTGTAATAACAGACAGAAACATTAGGGAATTGTTGAAGATAGCTAAGATTTATGAAACTACAAACAGGGAAGTGATGTCATGGTAGTAGGAATCTGTGTTGGTGAAACCTCACTTACGGAAGTAACATTCATCTCAGATAAAATGCCTAAAGTAGGACAATATGTTACAATCGAATACGATGGAAAACAAGTTTTGGGAATGATTGAAAATTTGATACGTGGAAATGATGCTTTAAACGTTGATATTAATGATTTTAAAGCTATTCAAAAAATTTCAAGTATAGGAGTAGACGACAATTACATTAGGGGAAAGGTAAAAATCCTTGGTGATGTTAAAGATAATTTAAAGTTGCCAAGAACTCCTGTGCTTCCTGGAACCGAAATAAAACTGGCTGACAAGGATATTTTAAAAGAGATTTTCAAGGTCAAAAATCCGCTGAAACTGGGTTGTCTTGTTAATCAGAGTGATGTTGAGGTAAATGTTGAAGCCAATCCAATCTTATCAAGGCATCTGGCCATTTTGGCAATGACAGGTGCAGGTAAGTCAAATACTGTATCTG
This sequence comes from uncultured Methanobrevibacter sp., assembly GCA_900318035.1. Classification (GTDB taxonomy): domain Archaea; phylum Methanobacteriota; class Methanobacteria; order Methanobacteriales; family Methanobacteriaceae; genus Methanocatella. The sequence continues at coordinate 63,173 of ONJC01000007.1, read as the reverse complement.
TTCTGATTGATCAGCTTTTGGGTTACAGCGTTCCGGTATTTGTATTTGATATGCATGGCGAATATAAGGACGCCAGTTTTCCGAACGGGGACGTTAATGTAATATCACCTAGAATTAATCCTAATTACATGGCATTTAATGAGATTAGAAGGTTAGTCAATATTCCAACAAACGGTTACATTCAGGAAAGGCACTTTAGAAGAGCTTTCAGAGAAGCTAAAGAAATGTTGGGTGATGGCAGAGCGAATACAAACAACTTTTTACAGGTAATGTACGATATTTTGTATGAAAAATCCCTTGAAGAAGGTTCAGACAAGCAAATCGTTGACGTGATGAATAAGATTGACGATTCGATGGACCGATACTCTAAACTGTTTGACAAGAATGCCGCAAATATATTGTCCAATATTAAAGCGGGTTATGTCAATGTCCTGGATTTAAGTCAGGTGGATGAATCTGTAGCCAGCGTTCTTGTAAGCCATATCTTAAGAAATTCACTTCAAAGGTCTAAGGATGCCGCACACAGTGACAATAAAAATGACCTGTTGGACAATTCAGTATTTTTCATTCTTGAGGAAGCTCATATTTTGGCTCCAAACAAACGTGATTCCGACTCCAAAAGATGGATTCAAAGGGTAGCGAGGGAAGGCCGTAAATTTGGAATAGGATTATGTCTTGTAAGCCAATCTCCAAAGACGGTCGACCATGATGCATTGTCCCAAATGAATAACATGATAATCTTAAGGCTTGTCGAACCGGAAGACCAAAGGCATGTTCAGTCAGCAAGTGAAAGCCTATCTCAGGATTTGGTAAATCAGCTTCCTTCTTTAAATGTTGGAGAAGCCATTGTTTTAGGTTTAATGACTAGAGTGCCTACACTCGTTAAAATTGATGAGTTTAAAGGCCGCCGTCATGGTGATGACATGGACATTGTCTCTCATTTTAAAAATATCCAACAAAAAAATAAAGAAAAGTTGGATAATGATGAACAGGAAATGTTAGATATGGGATATAATTATTAATATCTCATTTTATTTATTTTTCGTTCTAATCTCAATATAACGTTTCAAAATCAATATTGATTGCTGTTCAAATGATATATAGGAAAAAGGTTAAATATTCAATCAAATAAAATAATATTTACTTAAATACTGTTATAGTGTTTAAATTGGTTATAATACAATTAATTAAAAAAGGTAATATAATGAAATTTGCACATTTAGCAGATACTCATTTAGGTTATCGCCAATTTGGATTAATTGAGCGAGAAAAAGACTTTTATGAAGTATTTGGAAAAGTTATAGATAAAATAATCGAAGAAAAAGTAGACTTTGTAATACATAGTGGAGACTTATTCGAAACTGAAAAACCATCCCCAATGGCACTTTTAGAATTCCAAAGAGGATTGCTTAAACTTAAGGGTGCCGGAATTCCAATGTATGCAATTGCCGGAAACCATGATTCAGCAGTGCGTAAAGGAGCTATTCCGCCACAAGTGATCTTTAAAAAAATGGGTTTAAAAGTCATTAGTCCAATTAATACTAATTACATGCAGGGTGATGTTTTTATTGCAGGATTGCCGTTTTATCCAGCATCTAAAAGCAATGTACTGAAATCAAAATTAGTCGATCTTTCAAAAAAAGCGGCCGAACATGAAAAATCTATTTTAGTTCTGCACCAGGGCATAGATACATATCTCAATATTCAATATGAATTGGAGATTGGAGATATTCCTGATAATTTCAATTATTATGCTTTGGGCCATATTCACAAATATATTGCCAGTGATTTTGGAAAGGGCAAATTGGTTTATCCGGGTTCAGCAGAAATCTGGAAAACAGATGAGCTGAAAGATTATCATGAAAATGGTAAAGGTTTTGTTGTCGTTGATTTGGATGGTCCAAAACCACAAATCAAAAGAGTAAAAATAGACATTCCTCGTGTTTTCATTGAAAGGTCCCTTGATTATAATAATCTTGATAGTGGTATTGCAGGAATTAAGGAAACCATTAAGGATTATGATAAACAGCCTATCTTAAAGCTGAACATCAATAACGTTGATTCGGATACAGGTTATGTTTATGATATGATTAAGGAAGAGCTTGGGGACCTGTCACTGATGATAAGGCCTACATTCAATATGGTTGGAGAAGAGAGCATTGATGATATTATTGTTCACACAGAATCTGTAGGTCCAAAAGAATTGATTATAGAAAAATTAGAAGATTATGAAGATAAGGATGTTGAAAAACTGGCTATTGAATTATATGATTATCTCTCAAAGGATAAGCTGGAGGAATCACAGGTGTTAATAGACCAATTTTTCATAGAAAAATATAACACTTCCAAAGATGATGAGGAAATTAAAACTGAAGAAACCCTCCATGATGAAGCTGAAGAAGAAACTCCTGAATCAAAAGATATTCAAGTAACATTTAAGGAGGTTCTAGAATGATTTTCACAAAATTAAAATTAAATAACTTTAAATCACATCAAAATACATCAATTGAATTTGATAAAGGAATTAGCGTTATTGTTGGTGAAAATGGTGCTGGAAAATCCACAATTTTAGAGGCAATAAGTTTCGCCCTATTCAAGCAGCACACCGCTAAAAGAATTGATGATTTGGTTAGAAATAATGCAGATTCAATGTCTGTTGAATTGGAATTCGTTTCCAATGCTAAGGAATACAAAATTGTACGTGAAAAGAAATCCAATTTAAAATCATCCCTATACACTAAGACTTCTGCTGAAGGCGGTTTTGTCCACATGTGCACTGGGGATAAAGAGGTAAATGAAGAAATTCGCCAAATCCTTGACATTGATTCTGATTTGTTTTTAAATGCAATCTACATCCGTCAGGGAGAAATTGCAGAATTGGTTGACAAGACCCCTGCTGAAAAGAAATTATTAATAACCAAACTTTTAGGATTGGATTCTCTTGAAAAAGCATGGAAAAATTTACTTCCATACATTAATGATTATGAAAACAGACTTTCTGAGCTTAAAGGAAAATTATACAACTCTAATGAGCTTAAAGAGGAACATGATAAAAAGATGGATGAATTGAACAGCATTAAAGACAAAGGCCATGAACTGGAGGAGCAAATAGTGGATGTTTCAAACTCTCTAAAAGAAATTTCTGAAAGTAAAAGAGACATGGAAACGGAAAAGGAAATTTATGAAACTCAAGTTCGTAATTTAGAAAATGAAAAGAATAATTTAACTAAATTAGAAGCCAACAAACGTTCAGTTCAAGAAAATCTTGATAAAATCAGAGAATCTGAAGATCAGATTAAAAGATTGGAAAAATATGTTTCCAAACTGGATATTTATCTGGACTTTGAAAAATCAGTCATAAGCATTAAGAAATTAAAGGAAGATGAAAAAAGAATAAGTGATAAATTGGAATCTATTGCCCAGCAAAATGCAATAGTTGCAGATAAAAAAGAAGAATATGAAAAATTTTTAGCTTCCGAAAAAGAAATTGCTAATTTAGACATGAAAAAAGTCGACTATGAGAAAAGATTAGCTACAATGACTAAACTTGAACAGGATAAAAAGGACCTTTTAAAAGCTATTGAAAACGAAAGAAATGACATTGAAAGCTTTTATTCCAATGCTAAAGATGAACTTGAAGAGGAAGGTTTGGCTGAAAAACTTTTGGATGAAATTGACGGTTTTGAAAATCTTGAAAAAACTACAAATGAATTTATTGAAGAAATTTCACAAAAGATTGAAGAATTGTCCGGTGATATCGTCTCTAAAAATGAGGACATTGTCGTATTCAAACAAAATATCAAGTCCGCTCAAAAACCATTAAATGAATTGGATGGCGTTGATAATAAATGTCCTGTATGTCAATCTGATTTGGATGAAGAAAAGAAACTTCAGTTAATCCAACAATATGAAACAGAAATCTCTGATAACGAGAAATTAATCTCCCAAAACGAGGAGGATGTTCGTTCATTAACTGAAGACAAGAAAAGCAATGAAGAAAAACTTTCAAAAATAAATGATTTGTCCAAATCCATCATTGAATATAAACAAAAATTCAATCATTTGAAAGGAGAGCTTGTCAAATTAAATAAAATGGATGAAGGTCTTGAATCCAAAGAATCTATCAGCAACAAACTTGGAGAGCTTATTTTAGTAATTGCTAAAGAAAGAACTAATCGTGAAAACTATAAGGCTTCTTATGATTCATATAATCAGGCTAAAGGAGCTTTGGAAGTTTTAGGTGACCAGACAGAAGTTCAATTCAAACTCAAGCAGGTTGAAAATGAAATTGACAATCATGTTAAGAATATCAAGTTGGCAATAGAACAGGACCCTCATTTGAGTGGTGACATCAGTGCCTCTGAGCTTCAAAATCGTATCACTGATTTAAAACAGAAGAACGAGCAATATAATCAGCTTAAAGGATTTATTCAAAATAAGAATGCTTTAATGACTCAGTTGGATACAATTAAGGAAGAAATTGGCGGTTCAATTAATCAGATAGACATTACTCAAAACAAGATTGATGCAACTGTTTATGATCAGGATAAATATGAACAAATTCTTTATCGCTATGAAAGATATGAAAGACAAATGAACTCTTTTAACTCAGAACTTGCTGAAATTAAGGGCAGGGCCAGAGAATCAATTACCTACATTAAGGAATTGGGTGAAAAAATACGTACTGCAGCTCAATTCCAACAGGAGTATGATGATGTCAGGGATTATATTGACCTATTAAATCATATCAGGGAATTATATGGTAAGAATGGTATTCAAAAGGATTTGAGAAGCGTTTCCAAACCTTTAATTCAAAAATACACTAAAGAGTTCTTCAATGAATTCAACTTTAACTACTCTGATTTGACTTTGGATGAGGATTATGAAGTTACTGTTTATGGTCCTGAAGGCGAATCATCCATGAGCATGGTCAGTGGTGGTGAAAAAATAGCTATTGCACTTGCTTTAAGATTAGGTATCACTCAAGCAATGTCTAAAGGAGAATTGGATACTATCTTATTGGATGAGCCTACAATTCATTTGGATAGTTCCAGAAGACATGAACTTATAAATCTGTTAAAAGACATGTCTTTACTGCCTCAAATGATTATTGTAACTCATGAAAGTCAGCTTGAAAATGCAGCTGATAACTTAATTAAAGTGGAAAAGGAAAATGGTATTTCAAAAGTTATAATTTAAATATCATTTTTTTATTATTTTTTTTAAAGCAGTTCTTCAACGTCTTTAATGGAATCGATAATGCAGTTTGCATTCCATCCGACGATTGTTGTGGCTTTCTGTTCCAATAATTCAGGCACTTCTTCAAGTCCCTGTGGTCTTACTAAAACTATTGGGATGTCATATTTGTCACTTGCAGCTATTAAATGTCCAAACAGTTCCTTGTTGTCATTGTAAAGGCCTGCAAGCAAAATTATTCTATCTACTTTGCTGTAGAATTCTTCACTGGCATGTTCATAAGAGCCTGAAATGGATTCTTTCCATAAAAAGTCTACTTTTGAGAACAATTTTTCGACAAATTGCCCATATTCATTTTTTTTATCAATACCATTTGAAATAATTAAATTGTAAATTTTATCATCTCGTTCATCTTCAAACATTTAATCACCTTGCTTTTAATTTAATTATCATATTATAAAATAATTTCTTTTTACACAATATTTATAAATTCTAAAATAGTAAGTTATGTATAGAATTATTTTTTTTTGAGGATTAGTTTTTATGAAGGCAGCTGTTATAGGTTTGGGAGTAGAAGGTAAAAAAGCAGTTAATTCCCTTTTAAAACATGGTTGGGAAGTTTATGCTACTGATTTAAATATTAATGTTGATTTGGAAGGTTTGGATTTGCCGATGCTTTCTATGAATATGTTGGACAGTGAACAAACAGTTTCTATTGTTGGTGATAACATCACTGTGGATTTGGGATTTACCAATCCATATGCCATTGAACAATGTGATGCGATAGCTATGAGTCCCAGCATGTTTGGAGGATCGTTTGCAGAAAAATTGCTCGAAAATGGAGATTTGTTAAGTGATGTAGTAACCAAACATAAGGATATTTTCACTATCGGAATTACAGGAACAAACGGCAAGACCACAACCGTTCACATGCTGAAAACTATTTTGGAAAACGCTGGCAAGAAAGTGTTAGTTGGCGGAAACGGTGGGGGAGGTTTTTCAGGATATTATGATTTGATTCTTGAAGCCAGAGATGAGGATTATGACATATTGCTGGTTGAAGTGTGCGATATGACCCTTGATTTCTGCAGATATTGCTTTGATTTTGACATGATCGGACTTACAAATATTGGCAATGATCATATGAATGTACACAAGACCATTGCAAATTATAAAAATACTCTGGTTAGATTTTTTGAGGATAAAGTGATATTCACTGCTTTTAATCAGGACTTCAACGCTGACTTTAAGGAATCTGCAAGTAAGACTATTCCTTATTTTGAATATCATGATGAATTAAAATTATTCGGTAAATTCAATTTGCTTAATGCAGGTCTTGCAAGTGCCATTGCTCGTGAACTGAAAGTTCCTAAAGATGTTATCAAATCTAGTTTAAGTGATTTTGAGGCTGTTGAAGGGAGATTGGATGTATATAAAATCAATAATGCATCAATTTATGTTGGAAAAACTGATAATTCCGATGCTTTAGCATCTGTATTGTCTGAAAAGGATTTTTATGCGCTATTTATTGGAACTCCAAGACACAATGAAGAGCACAGGCTTGATATTTTAGATGTTGCTGTTAAATACAATCCTGAAGTTATTGTACTGTTCCCAGGATTGGAGGACACAGTGGACATGGCAATATACAGGCTTAATTTATTGGGTTATAGCGGAAACATCATTACCGTCAATTCATTGGATGAAATTATAGAGCTGGTTGCGGAATATTCTCATGAGGATGCAATATTGATTGGAGGCAACGGTCAGGAGACAATTATCGAAATTCAGGAAAGGATAAGATTAATATCTGAAAAATTATCATAGTGATAATAATCTTTTTATAATATAAACATTATATTATTATTCAGTATTAATTTTTATAATAAATAATATTTTATCATTAGAGGAGAAATATAATGAGAAGTTGGAGAAAAACATCAGTAAAAATATTTTTAGGATTATTATTTGCTTGTATTCTTTTATTTGCCTTTTCATTTGTTAACAGCACTCCATATACTGGTCAGTCAGTAGCAGATACATATAATATATCAGTTGGTCAATCTATCTTTGATGGCGATTCTATTCTAGGTCAAAATAAGACAATTGAAGTTCCATTGATAGGGAATTTCGGATTCTTAGCTCATCAGCTATTGGCCTTTGATATTCAAGGAATTGTAATGTCACTTTCAACAGGGGTGGTTCCATTTGATTTTACAACAGTATCTGGAGAAGGTGTTGATTCTTATGGAAATGCAAAAGGTATTGACGGACCAGGATATATAACTTATGAAGGAGATAAATTAGCAGTTAAAGGACCTGATAATTATGTTTGGGGGTACAGTGCTCCTTATAAAGTATTATGTAAAACTGCTTCTGGAGTAGACCTTGTAGAAGGCGGAAAAATTATTAAATCTATTCCTGCCGATCAGATTAAAAATTTAAATTACAGTACTAAATATTATAATACATCAACTATTGTTGACTGGTATAATTATGAAGCAACTAACGGTTCAGCATTCACATTAGATAAGGGAATGGTTGGATTTTCAGACAATAGGTCTGATGTAACTCCTGAACAGCTTCCATATATATTTGGTCAGGATGTAGTTGATTATGCGGCCGAATATCCTACGGGTTCACCAATTCTATTGTATTCTGGTAATTATACTCCACAGTCCGGTGAAGTTTACGGCACTTCATTAGGTTCACATCCAGAATATGGTGATTCAATAAGGGAAGTTAATGCAAGGCAATTCGTAGAAGCTTGGAATGGTACTGTCATTCCACCTAATTCCACAAGTTCCGGAAGGGATTACGTATACTTTGAGTCTGCAGTTGACCCATCTGCTCCAGGTGGAAGTGCTGCACACGGTGTATGTCCTTCAGCTAGAGCTTTAAGAGCAGCAGTACTTGCAGAAGGATTCCCAATGCCTGTTGGTATGGATGATAGTGAAAATGCGGTATTGTATGGATACAACCCTGCAAGTGGAATTACCGTTACAAACAATCACGACTATCCTGTAAAAATCAACATGTGGCTTGAAGGTGAAGGTACCGGAATGGGTATCTACGGACAAATTACAAGATATATTCCGAATAAGTGAATATATCAACTTTTTTTCTTTTTTTTATGACTATTTCAACAGTGGTCACTGCTGCTGGAAAAAATTCCAGAATGAGAAAAGATCAGCTGGCCAGAAATATTGATTTGAAAAACAAACTTATTTTGCCTTTTAAAAATAAAACAGTCATAGAGACAACTATTGACAATGCATTATCCTCAAATGTAGATGAATGCATTGTGGTACTTGGACATTATGCTAGTGAAATAAAAGAAGCTATCTATGATAATTATAAAGATGAGGTTAAGTTCATCGAAAACAATCCTGTCGATGTAGGTTTATCAACATCTCTTTTCAATGGTTTGTCAAATATTGATTCTGATTTTGCATTATGCATTACTGCAGACCAGCCTACAGTTTCACCAGAAACATTCAATAAAATGATTGAAACAAGCCAGAATAGTGAAGATCCTTTTCATACAATATCAATTTTAAGGAGAAGAAAAACAGGTTTGCTGGATACTGCTGAAGGATTGGGAATGCCATTTGTGGCACCTAGGCTAAATTTAATGAAGTATCTAGAAAACGAGGATGACAATTTAAATCCGATTTTGAGGAAAATCTTTGCTGACGGTTATACATTTTATGGGATAAAAGAAAAAAATAAAAAAGAATTGTTGAATATAAATCATTATGAAGATTATTTGAATCTTCTAGATTGAATCAAGTCCGGATATTACTTCTTCAATCATTTCAGAACTAATGCCAACAGTCATTTCATTGTCTTTAATGTCTGCCGCTTTTCTGGAACCGTCACAACCTAATGTGAAATTAACTCCTTTTGAAAGGTATGGGTTTGCAAATGCATCTCCACATAAGGATTGAATTCCTGCAAATGAAGGTTTGATTTTTTCACCGGTTTTGTAAACAATACTTTGTGCAAGTTTCATTCCGCCAACAGGTTCTGTAATGATCTGAATTACATCAGCTTCAAAATCAGCTTCATCTAAAGGAGCATATACGATTCCCCAACTGATATCTTTAATGATGGAAAGTTTTCCTGTGAGTTTTTTAGCGGTTTCTAAATCTTGGAATCTTCCAAGTGAAAAATATTTTTCCCCGTTTGCTAACTTTTCAGGCATGTCCCTAAGCCCAATTGCTCCGGCTCCGCCTAAACACATTTGCTGGTCAATAGTTGAGTAAAATTTATCACCCAAAGATGCTTTTCTAACCATTTCACAATGTCTGATTTTTTCATCAATTAAATCATAGCCTTCAGGAAGGTCATCTTCAGTTTTGATTAATTTCATTGCAACTGGTTTTGCATCGAGTTTGATTTTACTTTCAATTGCTTCACAATATTTTTGGTTTTTTTCTAAATTGGAATTAGCCATACAATCACCTAATAGATATTATGTATTAAGGAATTTTAAAGTCTTTTGTTATGTCACTGTTATTTTTACAGAATGTCTTAAAGTCACATGCCAAACATGTTCTCTCATCGGCATCTGCCTTCCATGCATCCTGTATTTTGCACCCTTTCATTTCCTTAATAAGTGAATTTTCAATATCACAGACTACTTTATCAAATTTTTTAAGAGCCTTGGAACGTTCCTCTTCGTTTATCTTAATGAATCTGATGGAACGGGCTATTTTAAATTCATCACTTAGATTAGGCATCTTGTCATCTTCCTGCCAGTCAAAAATCAACTGGATATCATCTTCAAACTCATCATCTGTTGGAATGTCGGTTAAATCATTAATTATTTCATCTTTTATTAAAGCCAAATCCTCTTTTGATGGGACAAGCTCATTTAGATAGAGTATTATTCCTGCAGAAATGGTTTTCGCATTTTCCTGTTTTGACCGAAGCCATGAATATGTTAAAATTTGCTGTTTGTGATTTTCCCATTTGTCCTCTGCTTGAGGTTTTGTAACTTTAACGGGAGGTCTTTTCATTCCCTTATAATCGATGATGATTTCATAATCCTCGATGTCTGTCTCTTCTAGATTTTTCTTTATAAAGTTAATGATTTTGTTGTCATAATTGAATAAATTGCTTTGTTCGTGGATTTTGTTGATTTTAGCTGACGTTAAAACATCAACAACTCCGTTTATTCCATAATAATTGGACCTTGAGATATTCTTGTCATAATTCGGCATTGGCCGAACTCCCTTAATCAGAAGTTCGGATGAGTCAATTAAGGGAAACAGGTGTTTTCCCCAGATATTTATTGCTTTTTCAGCCCGTGCACTGGCTAATTTTTTATGGTCATGTTCATTCAAATCATCAAGTGTCAGTGTACTTCCAGGCTGATTGATGCTGAAAAACAAATCTTCATCATGGGGATAGAGTCCCCTTACTTGCAGCCTCAGGTCAATTTCATCTTCAATAGGTCTGATGTCTTCTTTCCAATCCCATGGAAATTCCTTTTTTTGATATTTCCAGTCCAGGTATGCCTCTTCCATTACACCATGAATAAATTCACCGAACCATCTCTGAACAGGTTTTGAAGGGGGCAGTGTTCCCTTATTCTGATACCTGTATTGAAGTCCGCAGGTAATATAGGATAATAAATCTCCAGTCAAACTATACTCCGGAATCATATATGATTTGGATCTTGCAGGCAATCTCATTGTAAAAACTCCTAAATTAAATAAATTTCTTTAAAACCGATATAATTTTCATCTCTGCTCCATCCAAGAGCAATATTTGGAATGTTAAAGTGCTGGTCTTTTTTGTTGTACCCTTCAATTGCAGGGCTAAGTCCGACCAGTAGCAAAACGCTTTCCGCTCTTGAAAATGCAACAAAGTAAAGTCTTGTCAGGTCGTCAAATTTTCTGTCCTTTTCACTTCTTTTGCTTTCACCGAGAACTGAGTGCTTTCTGATGGTATCCTCGATTGTAGTCTGTTCCTTTAATGATTTGGGAAATCTCAATTTTTGGGTTTTAATGTCGTTTGTTTTAAATCTTGAACCCACATCCACAATCACTAAGGGAAATTCCAGACCTTTTGACTGGTGAATTGATAAAACGTTTATTCTGTCGTCGGGAAGAGTTTCAAGAAGGGATTCGTCAATTTTCACGCCTCCTGTTGATAGGGGTATGAAGATATTCCATATGGCTTCCAAAACGGAATTTTTCTCATCAATCGGACTTTTAAATGATATTGTTGAGTGATATTCATTAAAAAATCCGGTTTGTGTGATTGATTTTGTAATCGCTTCAAGATATACGATTCCCTCAACGTCACCTTGCAGAGGTTCTATCCAGGTTGTCAGCTTGTATGCAAGCTCCATTAAGCTTGCCTGTTTTGGCCATTTGTTGTCCTGGCCGTTTTCATTCTGTAAAGGGTAAGGTCTTCTAATTTGCCAGTGTGTTACAAAGGTGTTCAAGTCAATAGGTTGTCTAGGTTCGGGATTTAGCTTAATGTACTCCTTGGCTTTCACCCTCCACCGGTTCATGTTGTATTTCGCCAGTTTTGGAATGCTTTTATCTAATTTCTGCATTCCCCCTTCAGGGTCAATGCATTCCAAAATCAATCCGCAAAAGATAGCTACCATATCAACATCCTGAAGTTCAATTCCTCTGGGATTAAACATTTCAATCGGTTTTCTGGCTCTTTTCAAATTTTTTCTCAAATGATGTAAAAATGACTTGGAGCCATGGCTTCTCTCTTTTGGCGAGTATGATAAAATGGCCATGTCAGATGCCGAACCGTATTCACTGTCCAATTTCAGCTTTATTTTTTCAATTTTCTTTCCTTCACGGATATTTTTCATTTTAAGTTTTTGCAGTTCGGCAATGCTTATTTTGCCATTCATTTTTTTAAAGTAATCTTCATTCAGAACCTGCAGAACTTTCAGTTCGGCTTCCTTTTTGTTTACCAGATTATTGATTAATTTTGCAAGGTCATTTGCAAGCATTTCAGGATTGTTTCTAAACATTCCCAAAATAGGCATTTTCTCCTTTTCAAAGTCAGGAGCTATGATTTTCGGTTTGTTTTCTACTCTTGCATTCTGATATTCTCTGTCGAGTTCTGCAAATTTGTTGCAGTGTTCGATGATATTTTCTGTTGAACGGTAATTTGTTCTTAAATTGATTTCCTCAACTTCTATTCCAAGTCTTTCATTAACGCGCTGTTTGTAATTGGTAAATAAGTCTACGGTAGCTCCTCTGAAACGGTAAAGGGATTGGTCATCGTCTCCTACAACAGTGATGCTGCCGTCGTTTTCAAGGGCTGATTCTGCAATGGTGAAATAGATGTCTTCCTGAATCAGGTTGGTGTCCTGATATTCATCGATTAGTACAATTTTAATGTCATCTAAAAACTCTTCCATGGAACCGTCTTTGAGTTTTTCAAGAAATGTTGACTCTAGCATTGCAAAGTCAATCGTATGCCTTTGATTTAAGGTGTCTTCATATTCCCTTATGCAGTCAAGGGCTAATCTTTCACCGCTTTCAGGTTCTGTTTTCAAATAAAGTTCATCAAAGTCAACTTGATCATAATAAATTCTATTTTTAATTTCGATTAAAATTTCACTCATCCTTGATGGTTCTTCAAGTTTTTGCCTTCCGCTTAACTCTTTGAGATATTCAACAAGGTTTTTATTAAGGTATTTTTCATCCTTGAGAAGTATTTTTATCATGGCTGAGTTTGCAACAAATTTCTCTACAACCACTGGCTGTGTTTCTCCGGGCTGTTTATACTCTCTCAACAATTCTTCGGCAACACTGTCTGTTGTACCGATGTTAATTTGGTTAAAATCTATTCTTTCAATTGCCAATATTTTTGAGATGTCTCCAAAGTCATCTTCATCAAGTGAGCTGGTCAGGTAGTTTTTGATTTCATCTCCCCAACCGAGAATTCTTGAATACAACTCTTCGGCAGCTTTTCGTGTAAATGTTGTAGCAAGTATTTCTCTAGGATCGATATCGTCAACAAATATGTATTTTAATATTTTAAGAACCATAACTGTTGTCTTTCCGGATCCGGGTCCTGCTACAATAAAAAGGGATTTATAACTTTCTGACAGTATTGCCTTTTTCTGGTCTTCATTTGAAGATATATCTCTGTTAAGTATATTTACTACAATGTCTTCAAATTCTTCATATGAAATCATTATTTCCCTCTAAAGTTTATAATAATTAATTTATATGTTTTAATTATTTATAAAGTAATAGCGAGAGCATTTGATGAGTATTAATTATTATCTGGATTTTTTTTTCAAAATAATAAAAATTATTAATAAGAAAAATATATTATTAATTATGGAAAATAGATGTTTTTTTCCATAATATGCATAAATGAGTTAGGAATATTATTTTTCCTAACCTCATTATGATATTGTCTTGTTTTCATTGAATTATTTTTAAAATTAACGAATATTTTAAATATTATTTAAGTTTAAAATATATTTGTTAATTTAATTGAGCTGTTATTATGTCTGAGCCTAACAATATTGATATGTTTAAAAATGATGTGAGATATAGGGATAATATTGCACATGTTGAGACAATACCAGCCAAAAAAGCCAGATTTAAAAAAGTGGACAATTTAAATGAAAAAATCGTTGACTATTTGGATTCAAGGGGCGTAAAACTTTACAAACACCAGGCTGAGACTTATGAAGCTATAAAAAACAATGAAAATGTTATCATAACAACCCCTACTGCATCCGGAAAAACATTGGCTTTTAATTTGCCGATAATGGAAACCATGATTGATGATATGGAGGCGACCGCCTTTTACATTTATCCTGCAAAGGCATTGTCAAATGACCAGCTTCACGTATTGGAGAATCTCGAAAGCGAACTGGAAATTGATATTAAGCCACGGACATATGACGGCGACACTCCCCGTGGAGAAAAGAAGGGAATCAGGGAAAATTCAAGGATAGTCTTAACAAATCCATATCAGCTGCATCTCATTTTGTCATGGCACCATCAGTGGAGCAGGTTCTATAAAAACTTAAAATACATCGTCATTGACGAATCACATTATTATAAGGGTGTTTTCGGATCCAATGTGGCATTTTTAATCAAAAGATTGAAAAGAATAGCTAATTTTTACGGTTCAAATCCTCAGTTTATCTTATCTTCAGCAACACTTGCAAACCCTTTGGAACTGGCCAACAGATTGACTGGAGAAGAGTTTACGCTGGTTGATGAAGATGCCTCTCCTAGCGGAGAAAAAGATTTTATTTTATATAATCCTTTTAAAAATTACAGAAGAAACAAGGTCAATATGCAAAATGCACCTTCTGTGCATATGGAGACAGAAAATATTTTTATTTATATGATGCTGAAAGGAATTCAGACATTATGCTTTACGGTTTCAAGAAAAACTACTGAACTGATAGCCATGTGGGCTAAAAAAGACATGACTCAGATTAAAGGAAAATTGGCCCATAGGATTGCTGCTTATCGTGCTGGTTATCAGGCTCAGGAACGGCGTGAAATTGAAGAAGGCCTTAAAAGCGGAAAATATCTGGGTGTTACATGCACCAATGCATTGGAATTGGGTATTAATATAGGATCTCTTGATGCGGTAATCATTTCAGGCTATCCCGGCACCATGATTTCCACATGGCAGCAGTCAGGCCGTGCCGGAAGGAGCAATCAAAAGTCACTTGCTATTTTAATTGCCTTTGAAAATCAGCTGGACCAGTATTTCATGAATAACCCTACCTTTTTCTTTGACAAGCCACATGAAAATGCAATCATTGATTTGACCAATCCTATTCTGCAGGAAGCTCATATTTTATGCGCAGCCAAGGAGCTGCCTATTAAAAGCGGAGAAGTTGAAAGATACTTCGGAGTTGATGAAGGCATTTTGGACGAACTGGTATCCAAAAAGGATTTGCACAAAAACATTCGCGGGGATTATATGTATCCCTATGATGACAATCCTGCACTCGACCATTCACTCGACCAGATTTCAGGTCAGGAATTCAAGGTAATGAACAATGGGAGATTATTGGAGACAATGGAGCGCTCCCAGGTTTACCGGGAAGCACATGAAGGTGCAATTCTCATCAACAAGGGAGACACTTATGTCGTAAACAGCGTTAATCTGAAAAACGGATTTGTCAATGTGAGCCAAAAGACAGTGGATTATCATACGATGGTTCTAAACAAAACCGAAATCAGAATAGAAAAGAAATTGTCAAAAACAAGATATGGCGATTTGACAATTCATTTCGGTGAGTTGACTGTAAGTGAGGATTACTTCAAATATAAAAAAATGCACTTTTCAAAACCGATTGGAACCTATCCTCTGGATTTGCCTCCTTTGAAATTCACAACCAAGGGATTATGGTTCACTGTTCCAAAACAGGTAAAGGACACTCTTGAAGACATGTTTCCAAATGAAGAGGAAGTCTTTGCAGGAGGTCTTCACGGTGCAGAGCATGCCTTAATCGGACTGTTTCCTCTCCATACAATGTGTGACAGGTTTGATATAGGTGGTCTTTCAACCAATTATCATGAAGACACTCAGGAAGCTACCATATTTATTTATGACGGTTATGAAGGTGGAATAGGTATTACTGAAAAGGCTGTTGACGTATTTGTGGATCTGCTTAAATCAACCATTGACCTGCTTGAAAACTGCGGCTGCAAAAGCGGATGCCCTGCCTGCATATATTCTCCAAAATGCGGAAACGATAACAAGCCGCTTCACAAAAATGCAACCAAATACATTCTGACATACATGTGCAAATTGATTTCAAAAAATGAAAGCGTACAAACGGAAATAATTGAAGAGACGGTTGAAAAGGATGATGAAAATGATGTTGAATCATTGTTTGATGAAGCATTGGATTTGTATGAAAAGAATGACTATTCAACCGCAAAGGATATTCTCAACAGCATTCTGGCAATCGATAAGAAGCATGTCAATTCACTTGCCCTGATGGCTCAAATATTATATAATCAGGAACAAAAGGACATTGCAATGTATTTTGTTAAAAAAGCTTTGGCATTGGACAGGACAAATGAAATGGCTAATGAATTGGATGTTCTGCTGTCTGCAAAGCCTGAAAGGGAGGACGTTAATGTTGAATTTGAATCCCTTGACGATATAGATGTGCTATATGAAGAGGCATATGATTTGTATGTTCAGGGGGATTTGGAAACATCCAGCGAAATATTGGAAAAGATTTTAAGCTTCGACGATAAAAATGCTGATGCGTTGGCCCTGATGGGATTGATTTATTATAATTCCGGAATTTTTACAAAAGCAGTTGAATATTATAAAAAAGCATTAAAAATAAATAAAAATGGTGAAATGGTTCGTGAATTGAAAATGAGGGTTGCTTAATCATCCGTATGGTGTAAATCCATTTTCAAAGTGTTCGCATACTTTTTCCAATTCTTCAGGAATATCTATTTTTTGAGTACAGTGTTCAATACATGTGCTGCAGTAGGTACATTCATCGGCAGGAACCTTTTCATTACCTAATTTGTCATAATACAGTCTGTAGATATCGGATTCCGGCTGATTTTTACTTGTATTGTATAAATGGAAGTATTCTGGTATTGGAATCATTTCAGGACATGCTTTTACACAGTATCCGCATTCACTGCATGGCACTGCAACACTTTCTGCGAGCTTTTGAGCCA
This sequence comes from uncultured Methanobrevibacter sp., assembly GCA_900318035.1. Lineage (GTDB taxonomy): Archaea > Methanobacteriota > Methanobacteria > Methanobacteriales > Methanobacteriaceae > Methanocatella. The sequence continues at coordinate 46,287 of ONJC01000007.1, read as the reverse complement.
TTCTTTCCAGAAATTCACTTTCTTCCCCGCTCAGGACTTCAAAATTTCCATAAGTGTCACAATTGTCCAGCAAATCATCCATTTTGCTCATTCCGCTTAAAACAATTTTTACATGCTCAAGTGAGGCACAGAATCTTATTGCAAAACTTGCTATTGATTTGTCGGGATTGAACTCGTTAAAGTCTTTTTTGATTTCTTCGGAAGGATTGACAATAACTCCTCCTTTTAATGGTTCCATTACATAAACATCCAGACCGTGCTCTACACACAAATCATAACATTTGTGAGCTTCAATTGACGGATCTTCCCAGTCGAGATAGTTCAATTCCAATTGGACAATATCCAGCATGTCTCCATATTTGTCTAAAACTTTTTTCAGTAGTTTTGAGTTGTCATGGAAACTGAAACCAATCTTTTTAGCTATTCCTTCTTCTTTCATCTTTTTTACATATTCAAAGGTGTTGCATTTCTCAGCAAGCTTAAGCCATGGAACATTGATGTTGTGTATGAAAAACACGTCAAAATAGTCAATGCCCAATCTCTCAAGCATTTCATTAACAAATTTTTCATTGTCCTTTTCGGATGTCAGTGCCCATGTAGGCATTTTATCACAGATTTGGTAAGATTCACGGGGATATCTTTCAACAACTGCTTTTCTGATTGCTGTTTCACTCATTCCATTGTGATAAGCATATGATGTGTCAAAGTAGCTGAAGCCTTTTTCCATATAGATGTCAACCATCCTGTTGAATAAATCCTGGTCAATACTTGTCGGGTCATCTGCATCAGTTTGAGGAAGTCTCATGCATCCAAAACCGAATTTTGATTTGTAAGTCATAATAATATCTCCTAATTAAATATTTGAATTCGGATATTATATAAGTGTTGTCAATTGCAACATTAGTATTATTTTTTAAAAAGGTAGTTTATTACTTTAGTATTACTCAAATATTAAATAGCTTTATAAATAAATAAAGTCAAATTTATAATATTAATATTTAATTATAGGAGAAATAAAATGCATGAATTATCTATGGCTCAGGGTATTCTTAATGCAGTAATCGATACTGCAGAAAGCAATAATGCGACTGAAGTTACCGAAGTCACTATTGAACTTGGCAGATTGGCAATGATAAATCCGGAACAGTTAAAATTTATTTTAGGAGTTCTTGTAGAAAACACAATTGTCCAGGATGCCGAAATAATCTTTGAAGAAATTCCCGTAGAGGTTGAATGTTCCCAATGTGAATTCCACGGAAATGCCATACTTGATGACAAAGATCATTATGCGCCGATGGTAAAATGTCCAGAATGTGATAGTTTGGCTGTAGAAATTCTCAATGGAAGAGATATTGTTGTTAAAAATATTGTAATTGAAAAACCTGACGATAATTAAATAGGGGTGAAAATATGCACCAAGTAGCAGATATAGAAGTAGCAAAAAATATTATGGATGCTAACAAAAGGTTAGCTGATAAAAATTTAAAACATTTAGAGGAAAAGGATATTTTCTGTGTAGATTTTGTAGGAGCAATCGGTTCCGGAAAAACAACATTAATAGAAGAAATCATTGACAATACCGATTATAATATTGGTGTTCTTGCAGGGGATGTAATCTCAAAATTCGATGCTGAACGTATTGAATCCCATAACGTTCCAGTAGCAGGCTTAAACACTGGAAAGGAATGCCATCTTGATGCACATCTGGTTCATCACGGACTTCATGACCTGCCATTGGATGATTTGGATATGGTGATTATTGAAAATGTGGGCAACTTGATTTGTCCTGTTGACTTTGAATTGGGTTCACACATGAGAATCGTTGTTGTCAGTGTCACTGAAGGTGACGACACTGTTGAAAAACACCCGATTATTTTCCAGACATCAGATGTGATTGTAATCAATAAAATAGACTTGGCAGATGCTGTTGGTGCTGATATTGATAAGATGGTTGCAGATGCCAAAAAATTAAATCCTAATGTTCATGTTATCACATCTAATCTTAAAGACGGTAAAGGATTGGATGAAATTATTCAAGTTATTCAGGATAAGAAAGACAGCTTATAAATAGGTGATTTTCATGAAGGTATGGGTTGATATTTCAAATGCGCCTCATGTAAGGTTTTTTAAGGATGTTATTAAATATCTGGAGGCTGAAGGTGAAGATGTCATTGTTACTGCCAGACAATTTGGTGATATCCATAAACTGATGGAAATGTATGACATTGATTTCATTTCAGTCGGAAAGCATGGGGTCAGTTTATATGACAAGCTAAGAGAAAGTACAGCAAGAGTTTATAACCTTGTTGATATTATACATGATGAAAAGGTGGATGTCGCCCTTAGCAAGCATTCTATTGAGCTTCCTAGAATTTCTTTTGGTCTAGGGATCCCAAGTTTGTACGTTTTAGACAACGAACATGCACTAGCTGCTAATAAATTGACTCTTCCGTTATGTGACAGAATCATTACTCCAAAAATAATAGACATGTGGAAATTAATGAAATTTGGTGCTGACCCGAACACTATCATTTCATATAACGGGACATCCGAATTAATGCATTTTAAAAGTTTTGAATATAATGATAATGTTTTTGATGAATTGGATTTGGATTTGAAACATCCGAAAACTATTTTGATGAGACCTGAACCTTCACTTGCATCATACCTGGATGCTGACTGCAGAAAATCTGTTTTATCTCCTATTGTTGATGAGTTAAAAAATGTTGCCAATATTTTGGTTCTTCCAAGATTCCGGGAACAGGCAGAAATTTTCGAAGGCATTGATAATGTTTCAATCTTAAAGCCTCCTGTTGACACATCCAGTTTAATAAAAAAATGTGATTTGGTTATTGGTGCAGGTGGAACAATGAACAGGGAAGCTGCAATATTGCAGACTCCGGTTATTTCATGTTATCCTGGAGAAACATTGTCTGTCGATCAATATTATATAAATCATGGCTTAATGTATAGGTCAATTGACACTGATGATGTCATCAACAAGGCACTTGATTTCATTGTCAATCCTCATGAACCTGTTGAAATGAAAACTGATGATTTATTCCAAGTCATTATAGATAACTTGTATGACTTGGCTAAAAATGGTAAATGATTTATATTAAGAATTTCAAATATTAGTAATAGCTTTTTGAATTAATTTTTTTTTGGGCTGGTAGCTCAGATGGTAGATCGTCGCCTTGGCATGGCGGAGGCCCCGGGTTCAAATCCCGGTCAGTCCATTTTTAAAATAAAGAGATATTGTGATATAAATATGTTATTAATTGCTCAAAATCATTTACAATTTATTTTAGAGATTGGATTAATGTTATTTGTTACATTAGTCTTTTGTCTTAACCTGATTCCATTGTCATTAAGTGTGGTGACCTTTTTATCATTATTCATTATAGGTGGTTTCACATTTATTTTTGGTGCAGATATTGTCATGTTAATTGTGGCTTCAAGTCAGGCGGAATTTACACATCCATTCGGTCCGATTGCACTTTTGGGCGCAGTAACTGCACTGGCGTCGCTGAAAGTAATGAAGGAATCGGGTGTTGATATAAGGCCACTTAGAAGATTCGTAATTTTATTTATTGGAGGAATTACTGTATTCGGTGGATTAATGCACAGGTCTTTCTTATTGTTATGGATTTTAGGTTTATTCATTGGATACTTAATCATTTCCAAATCTTTCAGAGAAAAATCCATATTCACCGGAAAAAGACTTTTAATGTTTTTAGGTGCAGCCGGTATAGGATTCGTGCTTTTGGAAGTTATTGCAAGAGTGTCAGGAATGACAATTTTCTCTCCACTTTTAAGGTTAGGTAGGATTGAGCAATATTCATTATCAAGTATTAAGACGGTATTAAATAATATTCAGATGATAGGCCACAGTGCCAAAGCTTCTTATTGGGGTGCTGAAGGAACGGCTTTTGCTGAAGGTTATATTACGCTTCCTATGCAACTTGTGTTATTCTTTGGTCTTCCATTCCCGATGTTTTTCGGTATACTTGTTAACCAAAAGGATACAATCGATTATATGCTTCCAGGTATATTCGGTTACGGATTCGACTTTGGGTATTTAGGTCTTGTCGGTTTAATGGTATTTGTACTGGGAACTATTCTTATCGGTTTTAAAATTTTAACCATTTATAGGGAAAGAAGAGAAAAGAATAATAAGAAATACTTGGGAAGAGAAGTATTATTGACCGGTGCATTGGCAGCATTCTGCGCACAATCCCTAATTGGTATGTTTATATTTAACAGGACAATCAATGGTATGGCACTTTTATCATTCATATTTATAGGGGCACTGATTTTAGCAAATGTAGTAACTCTTAAATCCAGATCATAGAGGGAAGTATTATGAAAGCTTTAGTTTTACTTGGATGTCCGGAAACTCCATCCCAGACTCCTATGGCAGTTTATGTTTTTAATAAATTAACAAAAATGGGGTATGATGTCACAATAGCTGCAAACCCTGCGGCATCAAAACTGGTTAAGATATCAGACCCTGAAAATTTATACAAACTTAATTTGGTAGATTTAGAAAGGACTTTAGGTGACATTAACGAAGGCGATTATGATTTATTAGTTGGTTTTGTCCATAAGGACGCAGCAGCATCATTTTTCGTAACTTTCGAACAGATTTTACAGTGTAAATCTTTAGCACTTGTATTTTCAAGGGATGCTGATGAGATTGAGGAATTTGTTAACATGATTGAAGAGAGCGGAAGCAATGCCAAAATTACTGCTGTAAGAGCATTCCATAATCCTTCACCTATTAAAGTTAAATTTGACAAAGCGATAAAGGAGTTTGAATAAATGTCATTCTGTTTAGATACTTACCTTCAACAATCTGATAACTATGAAATTCATGCTTCAAAAGCGGGTTTTAAAGATTGTGCAATGATAATTAGATTTAAAGCTGATGATTTAGTATACATCAAACCTGGTGATGAGGTATTGGGCGTTAGAGTCATTGGAATTCCACCTATACCTATTGGTTTTGACCATGATAAAGGAACTGTTTTTTTACCGTATACAAAACCTTGTCATGGAACTTCTGTTGTGGAGTTGCCGATTGATGAAGAAGAAGTTGAAAAAATCAGAAAATTAGATACTGGTAATAAAAAATGAGATCAACTGTTGTTGGAAGTTTTCCTGTTGAGGAAGGCTCCCCCTCTAATTTTAAAGATAAGCTGTTAAATTCTTTTGGGGCATACGATCCCTTTAAAGAAGCCATTAAAGCAAGTGTAATTTCTCAACTTGATGCTGGAGTGGATATAATATCTGATGGTCAGGTTAGGGGAGATATGGTTTCTATTTTTACAAAATATATTCCCGGAATGAAGATTGAAGATGGAAATACTGTTATTGTTTCAAAAATAACAAATCCTATTCGTGAAATTTCCGTCAATGACCTGCTATATGCAAAAAAAGTTATGAAAGATTATTATAACGGCAGCATTCCGGAAGGAAAAGGAATAAAAGGAATAATAACAGGTCCAAATACAATCGTCCACTCATCCAGAATACAGTATTTTTATAAAAACCGGGAAGATGCCATCATTGATTTGGCACATTCTCTGAAATATGAAGTAAATGCAATTGTTCGCAGGGTTAAACCTGCCTATATTCAGATTGATGAGCCGTTCTTGTCTACAGGAATGGTTGACATGAAAACCGCCCGTGAAGCTATTGATATAATTCATGACGGTTTGAAAGTTCCTTTGGCAATGCATGTATGCGGCATTTTGTCCGATGCATTTAAGGACATTTCAAAATTCAACGTTGATATTCTTGACTTTGAATTTGCAGGAAATAATGTTAATCTTGGCGTTTTGGAAAAGAACGCTTCACTTTTGGAAGGTAAAAAACTAGGTTTCGGCTGTGTCGATTCATCCGTCAATGAAGTGGATGACATTGCTGATGTTGAAAACCTTGTCTGCAAGGCAATTGAAATTGTTGGTAAGGATAATTTGCTATTGGATCCTGACTGTGGTCTTAGAAGAGCTCCAAAGGATGTTGCATTTAAAAAATTACAGCTCATGAATCAGATTAAAGACAAATATAGTTAGATACTATGGATTTTTCATTTTCTTTTGCCGGTTTGCTGTTTTTAGTGATGCTGTTTGTTCCCAATATTTTGTGGAGCAGATGTCCTCCGAAGGATTATGAAAAATACTCTAAACATGAAAATAGGGTATTGCTGGCATTAGAAAGGATTGGGCAGGTTTTGGTTACTGTATTATCCTTGTTCTGTGGTGTTAATTTCAGTTTCAATAAAATTTTTCTAATTGCATTTCTTTTAATGGTAATCTATGATATATATTGGATTGGATACTTTAGAAGCCCTAAAACAATGAATGATATGTACGGCAATTTTTTGTTCATTCCACTTCCCGGAGCTACACTGCCTGTAATTGCGTTTTTCCTTTTAGGCGTTTGTGCAAATAATGTATTTTTAGCAATCTCTTCAATAATCTTGGGTATTGGCCATATAGGTATACATATGGGGCATAAAAGAGAAATAAACTAAGTAAATATCATTTAATTTTTGCGATAAATGCAAATATTTTTTTTAAATTTAATGTTTTAATTTTTAACATTTCAATATTTATTTTTAATTATTTTGATGTTTTATATATTTTTAGCATTCCTTATTTTTTAGTTTATTCAGGATGTGGGTGATGTTTCATTCATTTTTTTAAAAAGCATATTTTCATTCAATAGTTTATATATTTTAAGAGATAATATACTATTAGGTGTAATAATATGGATAGTGAACATGTACTGATTATGATTAAAGGTTCTGTAAATGATATGTTTGGTGAATTTTCATATTTTTTAACTGAAATATTTCCGGAATTATACAGACTATGTAAAAATCATAATATTGAACTTGATTATGCTGATTCTTTTTATTCAATTTCTGATTATGACAAGGAAAACAACAGGCTTGTTTTAGCTAATCTTAATTCTGTTGATGTCGATAGGACATTCTTTATTAGTTTCAGGGGTCAGCGTTTAGGTTGGGTTCCAAACGAAAACGATGTTGATAAGTTAACTTTGGAGACTTACCCTGAACTTGTAAAATATATAGGTACCATTTCAATTTCTGAACTGTTGATGTTGCATGCTCTAAAACCTTTTGACAAATATGAATCAGGCAAATTAATCAGACAGCCTCCGGTAAAACATGCATTATTCTATTTTAGAAACCCTAACTATCTTGAAAATCTAAATGATTATCAGAAATTGTTTTACACCAATTCCATAATGGGTGATAATGCGGAAGTTCCAGATATGAATATTGCAAAGGCAAAGGATTTAACTTATGAAATAAAAGAGGAATTCGATTCACAAAAGGATCATCCATCTAATATAATAATTAGGCATTATGACGGAATTTGGGATGATAAGTTAAGCAGATATGATATTGTACGTAAATACTCAAATAAATATGCTGAAATTAATGGTAAGTCTTCCGATAAGTTAATGGAAGAGTTCGGATATTTATTTGATGAGGGTGCAATAGGATGTTTTAAGGATTTTAAATGTGAAAATAGGTCCTTAAAAGAGATTATCATTGAAGATTTTATGGAATCAATAAAAATGGAATTTCCACAAAATTTTGAATAAAAAAGGGGGATGGTTGGATTTCCTCATGTTATCTTATTTTTTGAGGAAATAAATTTTAAAAAATTATCGGTATTCGTGTTTGAAGTTTTTGTCATATAGCTTGGATGCATTAAAGTCTCCGGGGTCTAAAACATCTCCCACTACAATCATTGCAGTCTTTGTTATATTGGCATCTTTAACTTTCTGTGCAATATCTGCAAGGGTTCCTCTAATTATTTGCTGGTCTGGCCAAGTTGCCTTTTTGACAACTGCAACTGGAGTGGTTTCTTCATATCCCTCAAGCAATTCATCAACTACCTTGTCAATCATTCCGATGCCTAAAAATATGCACATTGTTGCATGATGCTTTGAAAAGCTTGACAGACTTTCCCCTTCGGGTTTTGGTGTTCTTCCTTCAGGTCGGGTTATAATTACGCTCTGTGAAATTTCAGGCAATGTCAATTCCGCTTCCAAAACACTTGCTGTTCCAAATAATGAGCTTACTCCAGGAATGATTTCATATTCTATGTCATGTTTTTTAAGTTCACGGATTTGCTCGCCGATAGCTCCATAGATTGAAGGATCTCCGGTATGTACACGAGCTACCAATTTTCCTTCACCAACGGCTTCGGCAATTATTGCATCAGTTTCTTCTAAATTTAAATATGCGCTGTTGTGAATTTCACACCCTTCTTTTGCAGGACATAAGACGTCTTTATTTACAAGTGAACCTGCATAAATAATAACATCTGCTTCTTCAATCACTTTTCTTCCTTTCACGGTAATTAAGTCAGGGTCTCCCGGACCTGCACCAATGAATATAACTTTTCCTTTCATGATTTATTTTATATGTCAAATATTATTTAATAATTTTGTATCAAATTTGACTTTTGATTTGAGTAAACTTTATTAATTTTTAAAATAATTAAAAAATATGGATGATAAAGGTTTTATTTCAATAGAATATTTATTTTCAATCTTTGTTATATTAATAATAGCTATTCCATTATTATTTTTATCACAATCGGCTATTGAATCAAGTTTGAATATGCAGGATAGTGTTTCACACAGGCTGATTCTGGATGATGTGGCCAACACCATCAGTCAGGTAAATTCCAATGGGGAAGGTTATTCAAAATCATTAACCTTGCCTTCGGATAAGGGTTATTATGAAATAACGGTTGAAAATAACAAGTTAACAATTCAATATGGTGACAAAAAGGGAGAAACATTGCTTCCTCTATCAATAACGGATTCAAAATATAAATTGTATAGTGGAAAAAGCTATCTGATTTCTAAAAACAGTGAAGGTAAACTGGTGATACAATGATTGAAAGAAGGGGTCAAATCAGCGGTGAATATTTGCTTGTTACCGGGGTTCTGATTTTGATTATAATGATTTCAGCTGTTTTAATCTATAATCAGCAGGAACTGAATATTGCAATGGCCGCAGCAAAAAATGGTGTCAATGATGGTGTTGTGGCATCATCAAGCGGAATTTATCCGAAACAGACTTACAATGATTATTCAAAATCCAAAAACAGCCTGCTTCTGCCTTATTCGGTGGAGGTTGTAAACATTTCTTATTCGCAAATCGGATCTGATAGCAATTATGATAAACAGAAAATACAGTTTAAGGTGTATGCAAAATCTTCTAAGGACTTGTCTAAAAAGCAGTTGGATTCAATTGGGGATAGGATAAATTATAACTTGCGAAAATCCATTGCAATAAGCTTTAATTCTACTTCCGCTACAAATAAATTGTATAATCCTGTATTTTCACCACACTATGTTTTTACAACAGCTAATGTTAAATGGGTTTAGGAACATATTATTTAACATGACTAGATATGAAAAAGGAAAAGAAGTATTGGAATCAATTCAGAAAAGGCCAGTTGAAGAAATATTCAAAGAGATAGATGATATTGCACCAGATTTGGGGCGTTTTGTAATTGAATATCCCTACTCTGAAATCTATACTCGCTCAGAAGTTGACTTAAAAACCCGTGAATTATGCACAGTTGCGGCATTGACAGTTTTAGGAACAATTCCTCAACTTAAAGACCACATTAACGCAGCTTTAAATGTGGGCAATGAGGAAACTGAAATAGTGGAAATCATAATGCAGATGAGTGCATATTGCGGTTTTCCAAAAGCTATCAACGGTATTGTGGCAGCAAAGGAAGTCTTCAACGAGAGGGATTGAAATTTCTGAGGATACCTTCAAAGTTACTGCATCCAAACTTCAAGAAGAACTGATAGGCATCATTGAAAATGAAAAAGATTTAAATGATTATGAGCTAATCGTTTACAAATATGTTTTCATTAGTGAACTTGGAATGCCTCTGCTGGAAGATTTGGATGTTGAAATTTCTGAGGACGGATTTAGTTTACATGTTATTCCGGATAATCTGGAATTTGATCTGTTAAGGAGACTGGACGATGTATTTGACAGATTCGAACTCAGATTCATGCCTAATGAATACAATATTATCAAATTGAAATTTTTGCTGAAGTGATATGATGTATGATGATGAAGAAAAAAAGCAGCTGATGGATGATTTGGCCGAAATGGAAACATTCAGGGCAGATACTGGTGATGAAGGAAAGATTCTTCAGGAAGACTTGAAGGACTTTTTCATCAACGGCAATGGAGACAAACAGGACTTGATTTTCAGGTTGGAATTGTATTTCTATGCATTTAAGCTGTTCTGCAGAAAAGAAGTTAAAATAGACAGAAATCAATTTACAATATTTTTAAATGATTCCATTTTGGAATGGAATTTGATTAAACTTGTTATGGATGATTTCACTGATTTTGAATTTGAAATAGAAGCAGTAAAAGAAAATAATGATGTGCTGATAAATTTGAATTACACGCTTCACTTTTAGATTTTAAATATTTTGCGGGCATTGTTGGTGGTGATTTCATCAACAACATTAACGTCCATATCTTTTAGTTCAGCTATTTTATGAACTGCATTTACAACATTGGCAGGTTCATTTCTCTCTTCTTTTGTCATAGCCAAATACGGACTGTCAGTTTCGGTTAAAACATAGTCAAGATTAATTTTTTTAATTAAGTCCTGATGGTGTTGTGAATAACAAAGCATTGTAGAAAAGCTCATGAAACAGTTGTCCCTATTCATAATTCTTTTTGCAGTCTTTAGACTGCCTCCATAACAGTGAAAAACAAAATAAGGTATGTCGTCATAATCTTCGATGATATTCACTGCCTTTTTTTCACAATCCCTGACATGCATTACGATTGGGATTTTATAGTTATTTGCAAGTTCCAAAAAGCTTGTGAAGATTTCCTGCTGTCTTTCACGCAGAGCCTTATCAGTCACATAATAATAATCCATTCCGACTTCGCCAACGGCAACAATATTGTCTAAATTTGCTATTAAATGATTTTGAGCATCTTTTAATTCCTCATCGGTTGAATTTTGAGAACTGACTGGATGAAAACCAAAAGTAGGAAAAATAAAACCTTCATATTCTTTTGAAAGAGCTAAAACTTTTTCATTGCTTTGTTTATCAAAACCGGATGCAACAACATAATCCAGTTTGTCCTGTGCTCTTTTAATCACATCTGTGCGGTCTTCATCAAAATCTTCAAAATCTATATGACAATGAGTATCAATCATGTTTTTCATGCTCCAAATCGTCTGTCTCTTGCTTGATATGATCTTATAGCTCTTATAAAATCCACTTTCCTAAGTTCTGGCCATAATGTTTCACAGAAATAAAGTTCTGAGTAAGATGACTGCCATAGCAGGAATCCGCTTAACCTTTCCTCTCCGCTGGTTCTGATAATTAGGTTAGGGTCATCCAAGCCTGCGGTATAAAGATTTTTACTTACAAGATCTTCATCCACATCATCGATTGAAATGTTTCCGTCCTGAACTTCTTTAATGATTTTTTTAAATGAGTCTATAATTTCCAAACGACCATCATATCCTATAGCTAAATTAAAGAAACGTTTATTGTAATTTTTTGTCGCTTCTTCTGCTTCTCTAATTGCTTCTTTTACGTTTTCCGGAAGCAATTCAGTTCTGCCTACAACTTTCACTCTTACTTCATTTTTATGAATTTTTTCATGGGTTACTAACCTTTTGAAGTTAATGACGAACAAATTCATCAATCCTTCAACTTCATGCTGTGGTCTGTTGAAATTTTCTGTTGAAAATGCATAGGCAGTTATAATTTCAATTCCTAGTTCGATACTCCAGTCAAGAACATTTTCCAATGTATCTACTCCTATTTCATGTCCTTTTACGACGTCAATATTGCCTTGGAGTTTGGAATATCTTCTGTTTCCATCCATAATTATAGCTACATGTTTTGGCATTTTCTCGGGAACCAAATCTCTTGAGATATACCATTCATATATTCTATAAAGAAAATTTTCTGCCATTTTTTATCCCTTAAAAGTTTATATTAATTATATTATATAACTCAATGTTTTTAAAGTTTGGCTAATCTGTATGCAAATATCAGACTTCTAAGGTAACCTTCAACACTTTGGTCACGGCTTGTATCGATGTATATTCCATTTATTCCAAAGGTAATGGCACCGCAGCTTGGCCAGGAATTAACTAAAATCAGTGTCCTGAATATGATATTTCCAATTATCCCATCCGGTGCAATTATAACGTTGCAATTATCTTTTAATGCTTGTTCTATTAGGATATAATAATTTTCAACGTTAAAGTCAGTATTTTCTTTAATTAATTGAGTCAGTTCTTCACTTTCATCAATGGATTTGGAGATTCGTTCGCTTCTTCCATAATCCCCTTTTCTGCCGTCAGCAAGAATAGCTATTCTAGGTTCCTTTTTTAGTTTTTTTAGAAATTCCCCACATTTTATTGCAATTTTTAATTTTTCCTCAACGGTTGTTCCTTCATCTATTCCTACGGGAGTCAGTAAAAATTCATGGTCATCACCGTTGACGTATGTGGCTCTCGAAATATCTGGAAATTGTTTTCTAACTTCCCTGATAACGCCTGATGCTGCAAGTGATCCCCTCACGACTGCATCTATTTCATCATCTAAAATTGCTTCAACTAATTCATTGTCTGTTTGTATGGATTTGATGTTTACTTTGTATTTATTTTTAAAAATATCAATTGCTTGTTGGATATTCCTATTTTTTCCTATTCCAATTGCTATAGTTTTCATTGTTTTAATATTATATTGTAGTATTTATTAAATTTTATTTTTTTTTAATTATCTATATTGTATTTAAAAATGTTTATTTAGGTGATTTTTAATATATACATTTTTTAAAGATATGTTATTTAATTATTATTATGGACAATGATGAGATTTTTCAAGTTTTAGGTTATGTAATTGCCTCAGAGTATAGAACCAATATTATTAAAAGTATTGGTGATGGAATAAAAATTCCTTCTGCAATTGCAAATGACATAGGCTTGAGAACTAACCATGTTTCCAATGTTTTAAAAGATTTGAAGGAAAATGGTTTAGTTTTATGTTTGAATGAGGATGCGCGTAAAGGCAGGTTGTACAAAAATACAGATTTGGGTCTTGAAATTTTAAAATATTTATGATTTTCAGTTTTTTTGTAAAAATATTAAACAAAATCTCACTAAAATTTCAATTTTTGGAAATATGAGTTCATTTCAGTTTTAATTTTTTGATATTTTTCAATAATTTTTCAATTTATTTTCATGATTTTTATTTTATGAAAATTTTTCATAATATTAGCATGTTATCATGATTTTCTTTTAAAAAAAACTTTTAAATATCCATAATTTTTATACTATTTTTAAAAATTTTTGAACTCGAATATTTTCAAGTTATAAAAAAAGAAAATTATGATGATTTATCAAAATCATCAATTGCACTGTCAACCAATTTTAAAACTGACGCCTTTAAATCAGGATATGAGTCATTTATAGGCACGGGGATGTTATCGCAGTAAACCACTTCAAGACCCTCTGCAATTGCATCTTTTGTTGCAACATCGACTGCTGCCGCTTTAAGTTCTGTAAGCATTACTTCGGCCTGATCCATATATTTTTTCATGTCCTCACGTAAAAGCGGTCTGTTGGATAGATGTGATGTTGTTCCTATTATTTCACAGTCATAATTGCTTTGCAAATACTCAACCAGTTTGTCTTTAACATCTTCAGGAGCAGTTGTTGCAAACAATACCTTTTTTCCGGAAATGTCTTCTAAAGGTTTTGGTCGAAACACTGTTGAGATGACTGTTGCCTCAGGATTTACTTCACCTACAAATTCCTCGATTTCCTTAATTTTTTCATCAGAACACATTGGCTCTTCACACATTGTCAATATGATCAGGTCGCCCATACCTACTCTGTATGGTCCAAAGTAGGTTGTTAAGTTTTCTATAGGCTGGTTGGCTCCCACCAGTGTGATTTTTTTGTTTGTTTTAATTGGAGGAATTGCCGCTCCACTTCCTTCAAAGATTGCAAATTTGGATTTGACTTCATTTGCAAGTCTTGCGCCCTTTTTCATGTTTGTTAAAAACACTTCGCCGGCCATACCTCCACCACAGCGCCTGCATCCTATGGTCAATATTCTGCTCATCAACGCATCTTCCCAATGGTCGCTTGCCGCATGAACTCCTTTTTCTGACTGTTCCAGAAGGAATTCAGCATTAATTTTTAATTCTTCACCATGCACGATTTCAGGTTCTTCGGGCCCTCCTCTTCCCATGGCAATAACGCACGGTTCATATCCGTTCTTGTCAATAAGTCTTGATACGAAGCCTGAAACTGCGGTTTTTCCGATACGTTTTCCGGTTCCTAAAATTGTAATTGAAGGCTTTTCCATTATTTCATACTGTGATGTTGGTTCGAATTTAAAATCCGGCCCTTCATAGGGAATTCCTTCGTTGAGGACTTTGCATGCAATCTTGAATCTTTTCGCATAATCAAGAATTGGTTCGTCGCTCAAATCAAATACTGTATCAATGTCATATTTTCGTATCATCTCGGCGATAATGTCGTATGGAATATCCTTATCTTTTGCAAACTGAACAGGAACTCCCAGTTTTTCAGAGTATGTTTCCTCCGATTCATCTCTAAGCTTTTCGGTTCCCCCAATAAATACTGCACCTGCTATATCAATGTGTTCCAAGTTATTTAATGTATCTATTGCTTCCTGAGTTACTGGTAGATAGTGTTCACCATCAACCAAACAGAGCATTTTGTTTACGGCTTTCATGATTATAGATATAATTTTAATAAATATAAAAGTTTAATAATTAAACATGAATTTTTCACACATTGACATTGGCGAAACCCACATCAGACTCACAACCGATTTGAAGGGTCATGATTTGAAAAGATATATTTTTGACATTAGACATGATTTAAAGGATTATATCTTTAAAAATAAGGATTTTTCATTAGCTATTGAACCGCTTAAAATTCCTGATGATGATTTATCAGACATCGTTTTTAGAATGTATGACTCCTCCAGTCATTCGGATGTCGGACCCATGGCATGTGTTGCAGGTACAATTTCTGAATTGTCTCTTGATTACCTGATTGAAAGGGGATCTTCATATTCGATTGTTGAAAATGGAGGAGATATTGCCATTGTCAATGATAGGAAGGTTCTCTGCGGAATATATTCAAACAATGATGTTTTGGGAAACAGCATAGCCTTTGAAATTAAAAAACGCAAAGGGCCTCTAGGAATTTGCACTTCATCAGGTAAAATCGGCCATTCAATAAGTTTCGGCAAGGCAGACTGTGTTACAGTATTGGGCAGGTCAGCATCTCTATGTGATGGTCTTGCAACAAGAATAGCTAACGCTGCTGCTGGTGAATCCAGCCAGGATATGGTTGCCGGTGCACTTGAATGTGCAGACAGTTACAGGGAATTTTTTGATGGTGCACTGATTATTTGCGGCGAGCATGTCGCAACTGTTGGGAAGCTTCCAAAACTTGTCGAAACAGATGAGTTTATAGAGGGTTCAAATTTAGGCTATTGAAATATTAAAACAGCGATTAATTAAATGATATTTGTTGTTCATAATCATATTTTACTGAATCACATCTCTTAAAATAATTAATACAATGTTTTAATAATATAATAGATATTTTTAAATCTATATGAATCATGCAATTTTTCCAAATCTAACACTAACTTTAAAGGTTAATTTAAAAAATATTGAAAGATATTTGATTAATTTCCATTGTAAAGTATTTTTTAATGCAATATTTAAATATGATTAGTATATAATATTAAACTATACAAAAAATCGGAGTTAATTTTTAACTAAAAGAAATTAGTTAAATGGGTTAGGATATATATGTACAAAGACGAAATGATTCAATTACATCAATTTTTAGTATACGTTTTAAAATATTTAGCAGAAGATGACCAAATTACCAATGATTGTAGTGAATACATCACACTCAAAATTAGCCCACACCATATTCATAAAACAAAGGCAGAACATAAGCATGCCATATTTGTTTTGTGTAAAATCATCGCTCAAGTAATAGCCGATAAGGAAGATAACTCTATTCCTGAAAATGTTCGCAATTCCCTTTCAGATCTTGTTAAAAGGTCAGAAAATGAACTTCGTGCGGACTAACTTCTTTTCTTTTTTTACTTCATTTTTTTTAATACCCGTATAAAGACCTTTAATTTTTTTAGAAACCAAACTCTTAATAACATTTAAATACTATAATTTTATATTATTATATAAAAAATTAAACATAACACGCGTGATATTTTGAAGTCTTTTGAATTTTTATCCAAAAAAAGAGAGGAAAAACCTAGAAATTGTGGAATTACTATGGTTTTAGATAAGGGACTTGGTCTTGAAACTGCAAGTAGTTTAATGGATATTTCCGGAGAATATGTAGACTATTTAAAATTCGGCTGGGGAACTTCAATCGTACATGAACAGGAAATAATCAAAGCAAAAGTCAAAATGTATAAGGAACATGACATAACTCCATATACAGGAGGGACATTATTTGAACTGGCTTACATGAATGACAAACTGGAGCAATTCTTCGATGAGGCTCACATGTTGGGTTTTCCGGCCATTGAAGTATCTGACGGTTCAACAAATATCGCTCATGACAAGAAGGTAGAATGCATTGAAATGGCTAAGGACAACGGATTTGAAGTCTTGTCAGAAGTCGGAAAAAAAGATCCTAATCTTGATAAGGAACTTTCATTGGATGAGAGAATTCAATACATGCAGGAAGAACTGGATGCCGGCTCTTCATTGATTATTGTAGAAGCAAGGGAAGGCGGAAAAAACATAGGAATATTTGATGAAGCTGGAAAAGCAAAAGAAGATGAAATTGACTATATTCTTGATAACTTTGACTCTAATAAAATACTTTGGGAAGCACCTAACAAGGACCAACAGGTATTTTTCATTTTAAAACTTGGAAACACTGTTAATTTAGGAAATGTCTCCTCAGATGACATCACATCTCTTGAAACGTTAAGGAGAGGATTAAGGGGAGATACTCTGGGAAAAATATAAAGGTTGATTAAATTGACTGAAAATCGTACCATGGCCCAAATCAATGAAAAGATTGAAAAGGGCGAAGCTAATATCTATACTGCCGATGAATTCAAAAAACTAATAAAGAAAGGAAACGCTCCAAATTTCGAAGAAGTTGATGTTGTAACAACAGGGACCTGTGGAGTAATGAGTGGAACTGCCGCCATTCTAAACTTTATAGTGTCAGAGCCCGGAGAATTCATAAGGGCATCTGAAGTTTATCTAAATGGAGTGCCCGCATATGCAGGGCCATGTCCAAACGAATGGCTGGGTTCAGTGGATGCAATACTTCACGGAACCGCACATTCGATTCATGATGAAAGCTATGGTGGAGGATTCCTGCTGAAAGACCTTCTTGAAGGTAGGGAAATTGATGTACGTGTAGAAAGCGCCGACGGCAAAACAATTGAAAACACAATAACCATAGAAGATATCACCCGTGGACAAATTATAGGTGCACGTATGGCATTTAAAAATTATACTGCATTTACAAATCCAAACAAGGAAGCAGTTAGTTCCATATTCGCTGCAACACCTCTTGAAGGTAACTTAAGGGGTCTGACATTTTCAGGTTGCGGAGATTTAAATCCTCTTCAAAACGATATTCCTCACAATGTAATAAAAGAAGGCTCAAAAGTTCTGATAAATGGGGCTCAGGGATACATATTGGGTGACGGCACAAGATCTAGTGCAGAAAAACCGAATCTTATGCTGTCTGCAGATTTGTGTAAAATGGATCCATACTATATAGGAGGATTCAGGACAGGTCAGGGCGGAGAAATATATGATACTGTAGCTATTCCAATACCTGTATTGAATGAGGAAATCTATAATAATCTTTTAATAACCGATGATATGGTTGACATACCTGTAGCGGATATTAAAGGACGCCATTTGCCGCTTGCTGAAACCAATTATGCTAAGCTTTGGGGAGAATATGACTTAAGACCTCAATATAATCGGGATAACTGTTCAAAATGTGATAGTTGTATTGTTGAAGATATCTGTCCGACAAATGCGTTTAAAAAAGAGAAATTAAACATTGCACACTGTTACGGATGCGGAATGTGTGTCAGTTACTGTAAAAATGATGCATTTGATATGGACATAGGCAGCGTTGATTTGAACATTAACGGCCGAGATGTTAATATTCCAATCATATGCAGACAATCAGACAGATTAAGGGCAAATAAACTGTCCTTAAAACTGAAAAAAATGATTGAATCAAAAGAGTTTAAGTTATGAGGTGTTAATTTGTCCAGTCAGCAAAAGATAACAGATTCACCAATCGAGTTTGCAGTGGAAATCATTAACGATGTGAAAAATTCAAAAGATGAGGGAGTTTTGAAATGCGTTCAGTGCGGAATGTGCACATCAACATGTCCCGCTGCCCGTCACTCAGATTATAATCCGCGTGAAATTATTGAAAGAGTCCTGGATGGTGATGAAACAATTTTAGAAGATGACAATATCTGGAACTGTTTTTACTGCTACACATGCCACAGCGTCTGTCCGGTCGGAAACAGCGTATGTGAAGTAAACCAGATTCTAAAGCAGATTGCTATCGAAAATGAAATGGGATATGAAAAGCTCTATGAATATATGGGCTTTGCGGATTCATACTTCACAGCGGCAATCGGAGCAATTCCAGAAATATTTTTTACAGACATCGACCGTGATGTTCCTGGATGGTGGGATTTCAGACAGCATCTTGACGAAATAAGAAATGAACTGGAGTTGGATCCTCCATTAATGCCATCTGATGATGTAATTGATGAAGTCAGTAAAATATTAACAATAACAGGTTTTAAAGCAAAAATTGAAAAGATAAGAGCATCTCAGGAGGGAGACAATGAAGAACATTCCCGATAAGGACATTTTACTTTTTCGAAGCTGTCTTGTAAGCGTTGAATATCCTGGAGTGGAGGCTTCAACAAAATTTGTTTTCGACAAGCTTGGAATTGACTATTCAATTTCAGAAAAACAGACATGCTGTACAGGTCTTGGACATTATTCAGATGTATTCAACCAGATAGACACATCAGCAATTGGAGCACGTAATTTTAAAATAGCTAAAGAACTTGGAAGGCCGAACATGGTCATGATGTGTGCAACCTGTTATGCAATCAACAAAAAATCAGTGAAACTGTTAAATAAGAAAGATGATTTAAGAGAGCACATTAACAAATTATTTGATGAAAACGGCTTATCTCATTTGAAATATGAAAAAGATGATTTGAAGCCTACAGAAAACATTTTCCATGTAGTTGATATTCTTTACGGTAAGAAGGATAAAATTAAGGATAATATTAAATATGATTTAAGTGATTATACTATAGCCACTCACCATGGATGCCATTACTGCAAAGTGCACTATGAAGACACTATCGGCGGTGTAAGGGATCCAAACATCATGGATGAGCTCATTGAGGAATGCGGCTGCAAGACAATCGGATGGTATGACCACAAGAGAGCAACCTGTGGAACAGGTTTCAGACAAAGGTATTCCAATCCTGATTTGTCATTTAATGCTACTGCAGATAAGATGAATGCAATAGCAGATGAAGATGTTGATATTTTAGTTCATTTATGCCCGAACTGTCATATTCAGTTTGACAGGTATCAGCATCTGATTGGGGAACGTGAAGGAAGAAATTTCAGGGCAATACACCTTAATATATCACAATTTTTAGCACTGGCTATGGGGGGAGATTTGGATAAGGTAATTGGACAAAAAGCCCATACCGTGCCGATAGATTCAGTAATCAAGGAGTTGAAGGAGGTTGAAAAATGAGGGATGATTTGAAAGTTGGCGTGTTTTTATGTGAATGTGGAGGAAATATAGCAGATATTGTTGATTTGGACAAAGTCAGACAGGAGCTTGATGTAGAATTCGTCGGCCAGTTTGAGAACTTATGTTCCTTAAATGGCCGTAAGATAATTCGTGATGCAATATTTGACCATGACCTTGACCGTGTTGTAGTTGCGGCATGTTCACCAATTTCCCATGAAAAAACATTTCAGGACTATGTAAAACCTCTAAATCCTTATCTTATGGACATGGCTAACATAAGGGAGCAATGTTCATGGGTTCATGATGACAAGCAAAAGGCAACCGCCAAAGCAATTACTCTAATTAATGCATCCATTGAAAAGGTAAAGCAATCCGATTCGGTAGATCCGATTTACTGCCAAACTCCAGACGAAGTTGCAGTCATCGGAGGAGGAATTGCAGGAATGAATGCTGCACTGTCACTTGCAAAGCAGGGAATTAAGGTAACATTGATAGAGCAGTCACCTTCAATAGGAGGACATATGGCCAAAATCGGTAAGGTTTTCTCACCGGTCAAAATAGCCGAAGAATGCGGAATGTGTCTTTTAAATCCAATTCTAAATGAGCTTGTCTGGAATGAAAATATTTGTGTTTTAACAAACACTAAAGTCATTGAAGCTGAAAGAAGGGCGGGAACATATAATCTGATTTTGGAGAAATCCCCAAGATATGTTGACACGGAAAAGTGTATTGCATGCGGAAAATGTGCAGAGGCATGTGAAGTGGAAGTTCCGAATGACTGGAATGACAATCTCTCCACAAGAAAAGCAATCTACAGGCCGTTCGGCCAATCTTATCCTGAAAGCTATGTTATTGACATGGACAACTGTACTAAATGCAGTAACTGTGTTAAGGCATGTACCATGAAGGCAATCAAGTTAAGGGGAAAACCTGAAAGGATTCCTCTTCAGGTAGGATCAATTATCGTGGCGACAGGCCATAAGCTCTTTGACATGGATAAACGTCCGGAATACGGTTATACAAGATATGATGATGTAATTACCCAATCAGAATTGGGACGTATCACTGGAGTGAACGGCCCTACAAAAGGAAAACTTCTTAAATCAAACGGTGAAGTTCCAAAACGTGTTGTAATGATACAGTGTGTCGGTTCAAGAGATGAAAAGCCGGACGGACACAGGTACTGTTCAAAAATATGCTGTACGGTAGCCCTAAAGAATGCCAACATCATAAAGCACAAATACCCTGATACTGATGTTTTAATATGCTATACGGATATCAGAACTCCGGGAATGTTTGAAAAATACTACAAACACACTCAGGAAAATGAAGTGAGATTCATGAGAGGCCGTCCGGGCGAAGTGGTCAAAAAAGGAGACAATTTCATCGTAAGAACTGAAGATACCTTGAAAGGGGAATTTGTAGAAATCGAAGCAGACATGGTAGTGCTTTCAACAGCAATGGAACCTTCAGAAGGTACAAAGGAAATAGCTGAAATCTTGAATGTTGGAACAACTGAAGACGGTTTTATCAAGGAATCCCATCCGAAAATCAAGCCGATAGCAACTGATGTTCAGGGAATTTTCGTCTGCGGAACTGCTCATGACCCTAAAGACATAACAGATTCAATCATGCAGGCCACAGCAGCTGCAGCAAAGGTCAGCGAATACAATTATGGCGGTGTTGAAATCGAACCGTTCATTGCTGAAATCGACACTGAAAAGTGTACCGTTTGCGGTGAATGTATAGCGCGTTGTAAATACAAATCAATGAGCATTCAGAATGATGAAATCTACATAGATCCTATGAGCTGTACCGGTTGCGGAAAATGTCTTGTCGGATGTAAGCAAATGGCTATTCATGTAAACGGTAACATTGACGAGAAGATATTAGCTACCATCAAGGGAGTATTGTCTAAAAAGCAGGATGGTGAGCGCATGATACTTGTATTTTTAGATAACATAGGATACACTGCAGCTGATAACATTGGTGTTAACAGACTCAAATATCCGGAATCAATCCATATCATTAAAGTCATTTCAGTAAATCGTGTAAGTCCAAAGCATATTCACTATGCACTGGATAACGGTGCTGACGGAGTGTTCATCGGTGAATTCCCTGGTGATTTGATGTATGATGAAGTTGAACGTAAAATACAGGGAGTTAAAGATAGAATCTCTGAAATGGGTGAAAATCCGGACAGGATTACGTTTTCAAAAGTATATATTCCATATTTCTCAGGTCTTGCCCGTAAATTGACAGACTTTGATAAAAAAATCGAAGAGTTGGATGAAGCTGAATTATAGCTTCACTCTTTTATTTTTTAAAATGGAATTTTTTCTCGCCAAATATATGCAATATTTTTTTTGAATTTTGATTTCTGATAATGTAATGTATATTTTCTATGAATTTCATAGATTTTTTAATCTTTTTTGATATAAAGTTTTTTCTTTCGTCTAAAATTAAGATAAAATACCCAAATCTTTTAATAATTGTTATAATATAGATTGTATTAATTAAAGGAATTTATGGGGTTTTTTTTAACATGAATTACAGATAGGATTTGCTAGTCATTAGTATAATTTCCCATATTATGTTTTCAACAGTTAGTGCAAAATGAAAATATGACTGCCGGTTCATGTTAAAACACTTATTTGATTTTAAGGAGGTAAAAGTTATGTCTGGTAAAAACCATCTGTTAATTTTTCTTTTATGTTTAACAATAATTCTCACTGGATTGTCAATAGTCAGTGCAGCTGATTTGAATTCAACAGAAGTTGATGATAGCGGTGATGTTATTGTAAGTATTGATGAAGAAGCATTATCAGATAACACTAAAACATTCAAGGATTTAAATCATGATATCAATGATAATACCAAGTCTAAAATTTATTTAAAGTCTGATTATACATTCAACTCAAAAAATGACTCTAATTTTGTAGAGGGAATTAAAATCACTCGTAAAGTAACAATTGACGGAAAAGGCCATACGTTGGACGGCAATAATAATGCTAGAATTTTTATGGTTAAAAATAAGAATGTGATTTTTAAAAATATCACTTTCATCAACGGTAAAGTCGGCTATGATGCAAATGAGATTAACGGAGGAGCAATATATGGCTATTCTACATGTATCAATTGTACTTTTAAAGATAATTATGCAGTAAATGCCGGTGCAATGCACAACGGTACTGCTAGAGATTGTACATTTATAAATAACGGAGCATCTTACTGGGGCGGTGCCATGTATTACGGGTCAGTATATAACTGTACTTTCATTGATAATTATGCCGACTATGGTGGTGCGTTATGGTTCTGTTTTGCATGTGAAAACTGTTATTTTGAATCCAATTTCGCCAGTCTATATGGTGGGGCTGTAAACACCGCACCTGTTGTTAATTGTAGGTTCATTGACAATTACGCTAAATATGGTGGTGCAGTTTACATGTATATGCATTATGATTTTGAAGATACGCTAAATTCAATTTTCATGAATAATTCTGCGGTGTATGGCGGAGCTATTTATGTGGATAGGGATGATGCTTTTGATGATGATGACTATGCTGCCCTAAATTGTAATTTCATAAACAACAAAGCAGACTACGGTGGAGCATTATATGATGCTGATGCAAAAAACTCCAATTTTAAAAACAACAGTGCTAAAATTAAAGGCGGTGCACTATATAATGGGGCGATTTGTGACTGTAAATTCAGCAATAACTATGCAAATTCAACCCAAAACAATTATTATAATACAAAAACATTGTCCCCATCTAAATTGTCATCCAATAAGATTAATGCACTTTATAAATCCAACAAGTGTCTGTCTGTTAAATTAACTGCAAACGGCAAAGTTATTAAAAATGCTAAAATTTCAATTAAAATAAATGATGATGTTAGGAATTTATTCACTGACAGCAATGGTAAAGTTAAAATGTCAACAAAGTACCTTTTGCCGAATACATATTATGCAAAAATTGAATATCAGGGAAATAGCAAGATTTTTAAATCATCCAAGGTCTCAAAAATCGTTATTAAAAAACTGACTCCTAAAATTGTTGCCGGCAAAAAAACATTCAAAGTGAAAGCCATTAAAAAATATTCCGTAAGTCTGAAAGGTTACAATAATAATGTTTTGAAAAATAAAAAGGTGTCTGTTGTAGTTGATGGTAAGACCTATTCCGCTAAAACCAATAAAAATGGTAAAGCAACATTAACACTTTCAAAATTGACTAAAAAAGGTACTTACTCTGCAAAAGTTAAATTTGGAGATAGATATTACAAAACGGTTACGAAAACTGTAAAGATATATGTGAAATAATTTTAAGGGGTAATGGAAGTTCTTAATTTAATAATTAGTAGTATTGTCTTAAAAAATATCCTAAAAAATTAAAATTGGAGATAAATGTTCATAATTAAATAAATTTTAAACACTCTTTTTTAGACTATCGATATTTTATTTGATTAATGTCCTGATGGTTTTTAAAAAGGACATTTTTGTAAATTATTTTTTACAATTTTCAACATATTTATATATTCTTATATTTAAAACATTTAATTATAGGTAAATATTTTCAATGTTTTAAAATATTTTGGAGAGATGAAAAATGTTTAACAAAAATATATATTATATTCTGATGTTGTTTTTAGTCAGTATTTGCGCTATATCAACAGTCAGTGCATCTGAAAACGTTTCTGAAACGACAGCGATTGACGATGCAATTTCTGAAGATGTAGTAACTAGTGTCAATGAAGATTTGAATGATGAGATTGAAAATAATGCAGTTTCTGCATATGATGATATTGAAAGTCATGATGTATCGGCCAGTCAACAGGATGATGTTCTTTCAGGAATCCCTATTTCCTATTTGGATTATAAAATAAATCTTAATGATAACGGATATGAAATTTCTGCAAAAAATGGTGGAACCATATCATATTATATGGAACCTTGTCAAACCTATGCAATTAATGCTTATAATTTCTATTTCGCATTTTTCCAGTTAGATTCAAATGGTGATTGGAATCTTATTTCCAGAACCGAAACATTTTCCAGTAGCTCAGATAGAACTGTTGGAAATTATTTGTATAAGTTTGCACCAAAATATCTTGCTCCTGGAACCTATTTATTTGCAGCATACAATGACGGTTTGGATAGTAATCTGATGGACAGAACAGTTCTGAAAGTTAAAGGAAATGCCGTAATATCTGCAAATGATTATACTACAGTTTATAACTCAGGCCAGTCAACTACAGTTAAAGTAACAGATAAAGACACTGGAAAACCACTTAAGTTTTTCGAAGTAAAAGCTGTATTTAATGATGGAACTGAAAGTGTATCTAGATATTTCATCACTGATTCTTCAGGCCAGTTCTCTTATGTGCCTCCATTCAATGTTGGAACATGCACAGTTACATATTCTTCAAGTGTAGCCTATGTAAGTGCTGGTGCTGTTAAAAAAACAATTGTTATCAATAAGGCTCCGACAACCACTACTGCCAGTAAGGCAAGTGCATATCAGGGTTATAAGGTAACTCTTAAAGCAACTGTTAAAAGTCAGGGAAAAAATGTAAATGAAGGTAAAGTTACATTTAAAATCAATGGTAAGACTTACAGTGTAGCTGTTAAAAATGGTGTAGCTACCAAAAAAGTTAAATTAAGCAAAGCCAAATCATACAAGTATACCGCTACATTCAACGACAATAACTTTGTAAAATCTGTTGCATCTTCAACTGCCACCATTAAAAAAAGGTCTGCAACCAAAATATATGTTAAAAACCAGGTTTGTTATCGTGATTCCCCTAAAAAATTCTATGTGACAGTTAAAACCACCAACGGCAAACTGGTTAAAAGCGGTAAAGTTAAAATTATTGATGCAGTAAAAGTCAATAAAAAAGGTAAGGCTAGATTTTACACAGGTACGGACTTAAATTATATAAAACAGGTTGGAAATACTGTATACTTTAAGAAAACAGCATCAAAAACATTTAAAGTCAAGTATATTCCTGCAAGTAAGGCGTATAAACCTTCTACTGCAAAGGTGAAAATTACTATGAAGTATAGATGTTCTGCTTGCGGCAGTACAACAAGCCACTCTCACCCTGCAATGAATATGAGGTTTATTGTAAGCTAGAATTCATATTAAGGGGTTAATTCCTCTTAATATTATTTTATTTTTTTTAAAAGGTATATTTTTAAATACTTATCTGGTGATGGTTTTTCAAAGTAAAATACAAATTCAATGTCTCCATTGTTATTTGATGGCATTCATGAATCTTTTTTTAATTTCAATTGGTGTTAAATCAATGATTGGTGCTTTTGAGTTGCCTGATTCTGTATTGTAGACGATAAAGCTTGCATCTTCGCTGGCAATTATTTCCTTTAAATCAATGTCTTTAAAATCATAGCTGTTTTTAAATCCGACGCTTTTTGCAATTTCAACCAAATCAATTAACTGTGCATAGGTATCCTGATTGCCTGTTGAACCATAAGCGCCATTGTCAATAACAATCCAGGTTAAATTTGAAGGGTTTGCTGCAAAAATTGTTACAAGTGAGCCCATATTCATCAGAAGGGATCCGTCTCCGTCAATGACAACAATGTCCTTATCTGGTCTTGCCAGTGCAAGACCCAAACCTATTGATGAGGCAAGCCCCATTGAGCCGATCATATAGAAGTTTTCATCCCTGTCGTCAATTTCATATAATTCTCTTGACGGAAATCCGATATTGCAGACTATTAGTTCATCATCAATGCTTTTCATTATATCTTTGATAGCTTCATATCTTGCCATGTTATCACCAGTATTTTATCTCCAATAGTACGCTGACAGGCCTTCCCTCTTCTGTGGATAAGTCCCATGCTTCAAGTATGTCTTCGTATGCTCCTTCAGGATTTCCCGGTTTGAAGAATTTAAAATCCATGCCTTCCAGGATTCTCGGGGTTGACTGGCCCATAGGGACCTGTCCGCATATGTTTTCCCCTTCTGTTCCTCTATGGCTCATTATCATTAAAAGTGGAAATTCGTACAGTTCCATCAGGGATTTCAATGCATTGATTGAGTTTCCAAGCCCGGAATTCTGCATTAAAATCGCAGGACTTTTTCCTCCAAGATATGCTCCTGCACATATTCCGATTCCTTCCTCTTCACGTGTAACCGGAATATGGATAATTTCTGAATCTTCATCAATCATATTCAATAATTTTGATAGGTTTACGCAGGGAACACTAACGATAAAGTCGATTCCGCTGTCTTTTAGTCCATCATAAATAGCTTCACTACTATCCATCATATCACATCATTATTTATATTATAAATATTTTATTTAAAATAGTATAAAAATATATTTAAATTATAAATAATCATTTAATTCAGTATATCATGAATAATTTTATTATAATTTAACTTTAATTAATCTACATTTTCATAAAATAACTATAATTAATAGTAACCTTTTTATTTAACTTTTAACTTATATAAAATCATGTTTGATAAACTATCCATTTCTTCTAAAACGGAAAGGATTCTTACAAAATCTCTGGATGAATCCATCACTGTTGATGAAGCCAATCATTTAATGAATATTAAAGGGCAGGAACTATACCCTTTACTTGCAACTGCTGATTTTTTAAGACACGAACTCGTTGGAGACGACGTAACATTCATTAACAACTGCAATATCAATTTTACTAATATCTGCACAGTCAGATGTAGTTTTTGTGCATTTGGAAAGGATGCCGGTGATCCTGATGCATACATTTTGAATGATGAGCAGATTCTGGCCAAGGCGGAAGGTGCTGTGGATAATGGTGCCCGTGAATTCACATTGATGGGTGGGGTGCTTAAAGATGCTGATATTGACTATTATGAACATCTGCTGACTTTGCTGAAGGATGCACATCCTGATGTTGCAATACATGGATTTTCACCTACAATGGTCCGTGATGCCTGTAGGGTTTCAGGAATCGACATTGCTGAAGGTTTTGAAATACTTAAGAAGGCAGGTCTTGACACATTGCCTGGAACCGCTGCAGAGATACTGACAGACAGGTCAAGGGAAATAATATGTCCCCAAAAGGTTAGCGTAGGTGAATGGATTGATATTGTAAAAACAGCTCAGGAAGTTGGAATTCCTGGCTCAGCAACAATAATGTATGGTCATGTTGAAACTTTAGAGGAAAGGGTAGAACATATTGACATTATCAGACAAATTCAAGAGGATACTGGTGGATTTACAGAATTTATCCCAATGACATTTATGCGTGAATACGCTCCAATATTTTTAGAAGGCCAATATGATCTTGGAGCTACTGGAACTCAGGATTTAAAGTTATATGCCGTTTCAAGATTAATGCTTAGGGACATTATTCCTAATATTCAGGTATCATGGGTAAAATTGGGCTTCAGATTTGCACAGGTCGTACTGACTGCAGGTGCAAATGATTTGGGCGGTACATTAGGTGGAGATGAACTGTCTGAAGCTTCCGGCGCGCCTGATGGTGTGGATGCATCTATTGATTTTCTATCAAGGATGGTTAAGGATTTGGGTCGCAATCCAGTAGAGAGGAATTCAAAATACACAGAATTTTATCCCATTGACTGATTAAGTGATGATATGAATAAATTTATTGTTATTGATGGATTGGATGGTTCAGGCAAGGACACACAGGTCAATCTGATTGCTGAAGCATATCAAAAAAAGGGAAGGGATGTTACCATTCGTTCCCATCCGTGTTCTGACAATAAATTCGGCAGAAAATCAAAACAGGCTCTTTTAAAAACAGGAAAGTTAAATCATATTAAAGCTACAATTTATTTCGGCCTTGATGCAATCAGGTCAGTTCACATGTACTATTACAACAGTGATGTTGATGTCGTAATCTTTTCAAGATATATCCTGGCGGTAATGTATCTACCGGATATTGTCAATACAATAACATATAAGATTGTATCATTCATTCTTCCGACATCAGACTGCATGTTCTTTTTGGACATTACTCCAGAAGAGTCACTTAGAAGAATCGGTTCACGTGATGAAGAAACAGAAATGTTTGAAAATATTGAATCACTAAGGGAAAACCGTCAAAGGTCACAGAAATTCACCTATAACTGGAATGTGGTTCCGGCCGATGATGCCCCTGATGTGATTTCTCAAAAAATAATAGACAAATGTTTCAGTACCGACTGATTACAATACTTTTTTTATTCCGTCACTGGTAATGATCATTAATGAGTTAAGGTTATCCAGGACGATGGAGACAATAGGATGAGTTTGGATGTCCTTGTGCATGAATATCACTTCATTTTCTACAATGTCAATCCAGTTTACATGATATACGACAACGCCATTCACAATCAAACCCAAATACTCGGGAACGAATCTATTTTCATTTATTTCATCAAAGTGTGGACTTTTTCTTAAAATATCTCTTAAAACATCTTCCATTTTAAACACCTTTTCTTTCATAGACAAATTTTGGAACGGCTTTATCAAGTGGGTCGAATGTCTCTCTGTTTTTAACTTCCATACATTTCATACTGACCTTTGAGTGAAGTGATGAAGGAAGTCTCAAAATCCTTTTCAAATCAATGGTTACCTTTGCATCGATTGTTGCCAGATTGACTCTTGCCATGGCTTCAACAAGATTTTTATAGCGTCTAGGTCCGATTTCACTCTTAAACAGTCCCCAGTTGTCCTGTTCGAGGTGATGTCTTGAAGCCATGATATCCTTCATTAACTTGGGATTGATTCCGTCAAGCTTTTCATTGCCGACCAGATGCTGGATATTGAATTTGACCTTGTCTGTAAATATTTTGGAATATCCAATTGGAATTGAGAAATGTTCAAAGTTAAAACTCTTATTGGAAATCTCTGAGTTAATGAATTTAGATTTAGGAACTTCCGCTCCCGCAACATACTTCAATACTTCAGACCTCAGCTCGCTGTTTGCAAGCATCATTTCCTCATCCAGAATCCTAATGTGATATCCTCTTCCGGAATATATCAAATGAATATTTTTAAGACCCAAATCCCCTTCCAGAGTGTCAATGAGTGTGTTAACAATTTCCAAAGCTTCGCCAAGACATATTTCACACACACCATCGCATTGACATGACCTGATTGGAATGTCTTTTGCATCAACATCGAAAATATATTCGGCTTTCAGCCAGTCTTCCCTTCTTCTGGGATTATTGTAAAAAGCTACTGAAATGTATGCTGCAAATGGCGCCTTATATCGTAGGAATTTTCTTAAAGATTCAGTTCCTCTAAAGACTTTGTATCTGTCGTTAGGACCTTTTCCGTTATGGTCAAAACCGAACTCTCTTTTTTTAATTTCTTTGGAGATGAATTCAGGCAAGTCCTTAGGATCCCATTCCTCCCGGTAATATTGTCTTCGCTCTTTTATTGTAGCTTTTGAAAACATGATTATAATTTTATTTTCAAAGTATTTATGTTATTTGATGTGTGCTTTTGTGCAATTGTGGTCTTTGGCTAATCCCATTAAATGAAATGATTCAGGCGTTCAACATTAATTCTTCCCATTCTTTTTTTTTAAAAAAATTTATTATTAATAATTATGAAATATAACTGCATGGAAGAGTTTGTAGAAGTAATTGGTGTCGAACACTTAAAAACAGTTTTATCAGGTTTATCTCCCGAAGAGATTGTAAAGCCGGCTTATGACAATTGGCAGGCTGGCATTAAAACAGGCCATACTGTCCTAAATCTAGAAACCGGAAATGTTTATGGATTGGGTGTTGATTTTAATCAGCTGCATTTGGCCACTGAAATTTACATTGAATTATTCACAATTGAATCTCATGAACAGCCTGTTAGTGAAGAGGATTTCTTTTCCAAAAGCGAATATGAGGAATTTCTGGAATTCAGCAGTGATGATCCCTGCGAATACATTCCGGATATAATTACTGATTTTTGTGAAAATAAGGATATTGACGAGTACGAGCGTACCATTGGAATATTGGCTTATAATTTCGAGAAAAACGAACGGGCCAACTATAACATGTGGGAATCAAAGATTTTAAACAAGTATTATGATGCCATCTATGAAGACCATAATCCATTCAAATTTTCAGAATCTACTCTTTAGGTGCTTCACGGTCCAGCTGGAATTTTTTACGCCCGTAACATGATAAAGGATTGTTGATTCCTTTGCATGACTTGTCCGGATGGCATAGATGAGGCAGATGGATTTTTATTTTTTCGCAGCTCATTGGAGTGTACCATTTTGTTTCGCCTTCGTGGTTGATGTCGACCCTGTCGTGCATTCCAAAGCCCAGTTTTGATATGATGTTTATTTTTTCCTGAGGTTGGTCTTCAAACAACGGTGGTGTACAGTTGTCTGCAGCATCAAAGATCAACGGCAGAATCTCATTTTCGGTAATTGACAGGTCAGGATCCATGTCTGATACTTTAACAGTTTCATCTGATGCAAATATTCTTGGATATAGTCTTGCATATGAAGCAAAAGAAGTTAGTAACAGTACAATTGCATCATTACGCCCACCGGAAGATACTCCTTCAACGGTTGCTTTAATGCATGGTGGAAATGCTTCAGGGTTTAATTTTCCTGCTTCAACTGAGCCAAACAGACCTCCGCTTCCTGCATAATACTGATTGTATTTGCTGGTTTCGTCGGGAATGAACTCTTTTAGCTTTTCGCCAATTTCTATGATTGCAGGATGGATTTCGATTCTTGCAGACATTTCCTTAATTCTTGCAATGTACTCTTCGGTTTTTTGCATTATTAATCTTGATAGGATTTGTTCCTTAACGCTGTCACCTACCAGTATTCCGTACATTCTCTCAGGACTTCTGTCTTTAAAATCATCGCTGAATCTTTCTAAAAAGTCTTCCTGCTGAAGAATTATATCTCCTCTGTCAATTAATAAATCTGTAAGTTTAAGTTTTTTGGATGCGACAACCTCACGCAATGACTTCCAATGGATGGAACCGTCAACTTTTACTTCATCGAGAACTTCATCGATTATTTCAGCCCTGGTCATTGGAGGTATTTTAGCCAATCTTTCTAAAATAAGTGTTCCTTGGGATTCAACAAAAAGCCTTGTTTCACGTGAACCCAAATTAAACTGTATGGCTATTGCCTGACATAAAATGTGAAAGACGACAACATCCTGTGCGAATAAATCTGAATTTGTAAGGTATTCAAATTCAGCCTGAACGAAATTCTTATTATTCTTTTTCTCGATTGCCCATTGGATACGTTTAATGGCATAATCGGCATAGGATTTTGGGATTATTGAATCGTCGGATATTCTTTGGTTGGTTGTATGGATGATTGTGTCGACCATCGATTCGTCTTCATCAAATATTTGATTTAAATCCCCGTATTGTCTTATAATCTGTCTTCCTTCGTTTGACAACGGGTTGATATATGAAACTTCAGCCATGTTTTTAACTCTTTATTTTATGTATTAAATAAGTAACTCATTTTTAGAGTCAATATTGAATTAGATTTGATGGGTGATGTTTTGTTTAATTTCCTCAAATTTTTGAAATTAATTTTTTTTCAAATGTCCAATCCCTATAAATTGCACGGTCAAAAATATTAATTTTATTATATAGGAGTAACATAATTATATCATGTTTAAAATAATTAAGGGGATTAGATAAATGTCAAAGATTTTTATTTCATGTGCACTTCCTTATGCAAATGGACCATGTCATTTAGGCCATATCCGTTCTACATATCTGCCTGCAGATATCTATGCAAGGTACAACAGAATGGTTGGAAATGATGTTTTACTGGTTTGCGCTACAGATGAGCATGGAACTCCAATTGCAGTAAAGGCAGATAAGGAAAACAAAAAACCGATTGAAATTTCAAAAAGATATCACGATATGATTGTTAGTGATGTGGAATCAATGAACATCTCATTGGACAATTTCACAAGAACTACAGACAAGAAACATTATGAGATTGCGAAACATTTCTTCAAGGATTTATATGATAACGGATTTATCTACAGGGAGGATATCCAGCAGCTGTACTGTCCGAACTGTAACAAATTCCTTCCTGACAGATATGTTGAAGGATTATGTCCAGTTTGCGGTTCCGAAGCAAGAGGTGATCACTGTGAAAAATGTGGAAAGGCATTGAATCCGACAGAACTTGATGAACCTCACTGCATTACATGCGGAACAACTCCAATAATCAAGGATACATTTCAGTACGCATTCAAACTGTCCGAATTTGAAGACGACCTGAAGGAATACATAACTAACAATGAAAACCTTCCGGCCAATGTGAAAAACTATGCAATAAACTGGCTGAACGAAGGGTTGACCGACTGGATTTTGACCCGTGATATGGATTGGGGTATTCCTGTACCTCTGGATGAAGCCAAAGGCAAAGTATTGTACGTTTGGATTGAAGCATTCCTGGGTTACATCTCATCTGCTTCACAATGGTCTGAGCAATCAGGCATTAAATGGGAGGACTATTGGAATGATTATGTTGTTCATTTCATAGGAAAGGACATCATTTACCACCATTCAATATTCTGGCCCGGACTTCTCAAGGCATACGGCTGTAAATTGCCTGATATGATTTATGCAGGTGAATTCCTATCCCTTGAAGGGGAAAAGATGTCAACAAGTAAAAATTGGGTTATATGGATAGCTGATTTTGTCAAAGACTATGAACCTGATTTGCTCAGATATTACCTGACAATCAACGCTCCTTTAAATAAGGATTCAGACTTTTCATGGGATGACTTCCAGAGAAGAAACAATGATGAGCTTGCTGATGTAATCGGAAATTTCCTGCACAGAACTTTTGT
Organism: uncultured Methanobrevibacter sp.; assembly: GCA_900318035.1. Classification (GTDB taxonomy): domain Archaea; phylum Methanobacteriota; class Methanobacteria; order Methanobacteriales; family Methanobacteriaceae; genus Methanocatella. Next base: position 12,509 of record ONJC01000007.1, on the reverse strand, counting down.
ATTTACCAAAAAGCAGTTTGACAGCAAAATCCCCGAATATACAAATCCTACAGATGAAGATGAGGAATTCAGACTTGCAATTGAGGAGCTTCCAGACAAAGCCGGCGAATACATAGCAAACTATGAGTTCAGGGAAGCTTTGCTTGAAATATTTAAGGTGGCCAAAAAAGGTAACAAATATTTCAATGATGCAGAACCATGGAAAGCCATCAAAGAAGACAAGATTAAGGCAGCTAACTGTTTACACTTATCCAATCAATTAGCAAAAACCTTAGCTTACACATTAAAACCGTTCCTTCCAACAAAAGCTGATAAAATTGCAGATATAATGAATATAGACAGTTTGGATAATTGGGAGGATGCAAAAATGCCATTGCCTGTAGGCCACAAAATCAACAAGGCCAAACCTTTATTCAAAAAAATTGAAGATAAGGAAATTGAAGCTCAAAAGGCTAAATTAAAAGAAAACTTAAATGAAAATGAGGATGAAAATATGACTGATTTAGTAACAATAGATCAATTTGATGAATTTGTAATCAAAATAGGTGAAGTAAAAGAAGCAGAAAAAATCGAAAAATCAGATAAACTGTTAAAATTACAAGTTGACATTGGAGAAGAAAAACCAAGACAGATTGTTGCAGGACTTGCCAAATTCTACTCTCCGGAAGATTTAATCGGAAGAAAAGTCTGTGTAATTGCTAACCTGCAGCCTGCAAAATTATTCGGAACATTATCCGAAGGTATGATTTTAGCAACCGGTGCATCCGGAGCATTACTCTCACCTGATGAAAACGGAACTGTCGGTGAAAGAATTCAATAAAATTAGATTAAAATGGAAGAATCTGTCCTGGTAAATAAAGCCGAGAACTACTTAAAAGAAATAGCAAATGATTCAATTGTCATTGATGATATTGATGAGTTTGACAATTTCAAGAATCTTTACTTTAAGCTAGTTGACAGATTAAACTATTTGCAAAACCTGAAGGATGATATGGATGCACAGGGATACACTACCCCTTTCACATCCCTGAGCCGATATGGGACAAAGTCTGTGGCAGACGTATCCCTTGAAGAGGTCGGAGAAAACTCCCGCCACAATCAGATATTTAGAATGAAGGCAAACTCCAAGAAAAATATCCTTGACAGGGTAAAATCCGCCATTGACTCCCATAAAATTGCAATAGGCAATCTTGAGCAATTCGGATATGTAAAATGCAATTCCTGTTATAAGAAATATTCCATTGATGAATACAGACAACGGGAAGCAAAATGCAGTTGCGGGTCACAGGGCTTTACATTCAAAATCAATAAGGAAGCCACATTCAGACTGGAAATAATCCCATATTTACCTCTTTCCGGCAATTATATGGTGTTGATGAATGAATTTTCACCATATGCCAGAGAATCATTCAAACAGGTTCTAAACATTCTAAAACAGGAACGTAAAGGAATTGTAAAAACAATATCTCTTGTAATCAGATTCAGGGATAAGAATAATCGTTTAATCAGAAAAAATGTTTCCCTAGGCTCTGAATATGTAAGCAATTATGAGGAGGAAGTAAGGCGACAATATGGCCGTAATGTAAGGATTGAAGCGCTGAGGTTTCACAGAACCAAACCTGCCATAATTGATGACAAGCATGCAAGGACAGCTTTAGCAATTGCTTATGTTAAATATTCACAATCCATCATCCATGAAATTAAGGATGACATCCTAAAAAGAAGACTCACTGATTTTAAAAGGTTGAACAAATATTATGAAGTAATTTCAGAATATAAGAATCAGACTCCTGATTTTATTGACAGATATGATTCAAATTCCATTGAAAAATGGAGAGAGTCACAGATTCAAAAGGAATTCATTAAACTCAATTATGCAGATAAGTTCGGAAATCTTAAAAGATCATTAAGCCGTGATTTGAAAATCAGGGATTCAATCTATAAGAATACATTTAAAAATATTGCTTCAGCACTGATAATTTGGGATATTTTCAGATATTATTTAACCACTTCAAACAACTCCCGTAGAATTATCACAGGTCCGTTCCCATATATTCGAGTGGAATTGGACCGTGAACAGAGAAAAGTTTTCAAAACCACCTATTCAAAGGTCATAGAAACCCTGAATGCATTCACCGATATTAAAATCATAACCATTCCGGAAATGGATCTGCTGCTTTATGAAAAATTCAAGTTTGATAAGCAGTCAAGAAGCTCAAACATCAAATTCAACTATGTTGCATTAGGCGCCGCACTGATACACCAGAACTCACAAATAAGTTTGGAAGAAATAAGCAACGCTTTCAACATTAACGAATCAAAAATCAAAAAGGAATTAAAAAACATTGACCAAATCAGAAATCCTAAAAGCGATAAATCTAAAAAATTCCTGGATTTGATTAAAAAATAGTGATAATATGGATGAAAATGTAACTACAGTTCATATTACGAAAGCACTGTCCTCTTCAATGATTGTTGAACTGATAGAGGAGTATCCTAACTTATGTGAGATTACCTGTTCTCCAAGCGTTTATGAAAGAACCTCAAAGACATATATTGAAGCGCTCTCACAGCTCGATATTGAAGTTGTCAAAAAATATAACTGGGGAGCCAAATCACAAACCAACGGTGCCGAATTTGAAGTTTTGAAACTGTCAAATGAAGGTTTAAAACCAAAAGAAATTTCTGAAAAATTAAACATCACTTTAAATAGGGTCTATTACCTTTTAAGAAAAGGCAAAGCTAATTTTGATAACAGAAAAAGAAAATACAATCACTCCGAAATTAAAAACCTTAAAAGCGAAGGTTTATCTGCAAAAGAAATTTCAAACAAATTAGATATTCCTTTAAGAACTGTTTATTATATTTTAAATAAAAAATAATTACTTTTTTTAATAATGAATGTAATATAATTAATTATGATGATTTTACCACAACTTCCTTTATATGTGATAGCTATAATCTGTGGTTTACTTTCTTTTTCCATGACCCGATTATTTATGCCTAAAATTATTAAAAAGCTTGAAGAAGCAGACATTGTAGGAAAGGACATTCATAAATCCTGGAAGCCAGTCGTAGCTGAAATGGGCGGATTCGGTATTATATTCGGATTTGTACTTGGAATGTTTTCAGGAATTTATATGCATGAAATCCTGGCGTTTCCGCTAATCATTGTTCTTGTAGTGATACTTCTGGTTGGAATGATTGGTATTCTGGATGACCTGCTTGCTCTTTCATCAAAATCCAAATTCTTCCTGCTGTTTATTGCAGGCCTTCCTCTGATGTGGGCGGCACCTCCAAATGTGGGCATATTGTATCTGATTACAATTCCGATAGCACTGTCAATCGGAGCTAACCTGACCAACATGCTGGCAGGTCTAAACGGTATTGAATCAGGTTTGGGTGTTATTTCAATGACATCACTGACTATTGCATGTATAATTTTAGGAAAATACGATGTAACAATCATATCCATGAGTATGCTTGGAGCATTGGCTGCATTTTTATACTTTAACAGATATCCTGCAAAAATCTTTCCGGGAGACACAGGTACACTGATTATCGGTGCAGCTATCGTATGTATTGCATTTATTGGAAGGGTAAAACTGATTGCACTTATTGTAATGATGCCGAACATTATTGATGCAGCTTTAAAATTCTATTCAGCAGGAGTAATGAACCGTTCCCAACAAAAACCGACACAGATTAACGATGAAGGAAAATTGGTAAGGCCTGATGCTGGATTTAAATCATTAATCAGATTAATTTTAAGAAAACCGATTGCAGAAAAAGATGCAGTTAAGATAATCTGGGGAATTGGAATTGCATTCGGAATTTTGGGAATTATTGTTGCATTGATTATGCCGGGAATGCTTGAAAATAAGACATTAATGAATTTCCTGCAAATTAAGGAAATGTTCTATCATATAGGATGATAATATGAAGCCATATGTAATATTGAATGCTGCAATGACATTGGATGGTAAAATTGCAACTGCCACTGGAAGTTCAAACATTTCAGGTGAAGATGATCTGAAAAGGGTTCATGAAATCAGAAAGGACTGTGATGCGATAATGGTTGGAATAGGAACAGTACTTGCAGATGATCCAAGACTGACAGTCCATAAAATTGATGCAAATCCCGAAGATAATCCTGTCCGTGTCGTTGTTGACAGCAAATGCAACACTCCGATGGATGCCAGAATAACCAATTCTGATGCAAAAACAATAATTGCCTGTGCCAATGAGTATAAAGATGAGTTTATGGCTTCAGATAAATATGAAACCTTCAAAAAGAGAGGTGTAAAGTTTTTCTGGAGCGGTGATAGGCGGGTTGATTTGACCTCTCTTATGAGCTATCTGCATGAGGAAGGAATTGAAAAGCTGATGCTTGAAGGGGGAGCTACCCTAAACTTTTCCATGATTAAAGCAGGACTTATTGATGAAATAAGCATTTGTGTTGCTCCAATGGTTGTTGGGGGAGCTGATGCAAAGACTTTCTTTGATGGTGAAGGATTTGACACCATGGATGAAGCTGTCAGATTGGAGTTGACTGATTCTTATTCTTTGGGAAAGGACTTAATTTTAAAATATAAAGTTCTAAAATAGTTATTTTTTAATTTAGACAAAAAGTTGTCTGGGTATGTTAAATTGAAGTCATTTTTTCCAAAAAATACTTAAATAATGGAGATTATATAACATAATAACTGAAAAACCATTGTTTATGTGATAAAAATGTATGTGGGTATGAATGATAGAAACATTATTGATTTAAATACCATTGTAAATGATTTAAAAAGTCTCTTAGATAGTATTTATGATAACTTTTCTTCAATTAGGCTGATAAAGGAAACTTCTTTGGATGATTTAGTTACAATTTATTCTAATGATAAAGAATTTCTTAATAAATTAAATCTAATTATAAAATTAAGCGATGATATTGCAGAAACTCTTGAAGGATTAAACCTATTTCAAGAAGAATTTTATTACTATTTGTCCATACGAAATATGATTAATTATATTCTAAGGAATATTAAATATTATATTTTGTATTCTTCTTTTGTCCATGATTTAAGTGTATTATTTTGTAATCTGATTAATATTAAAATAGCTCACTTAAGAAATTCTACTTTAAATCATTATACAAATGAATTTGAGTTATTCAAGAAATTTTATTATGAAAAAAAGGAGTTTTTTTATTCAAATATTTATATTTGCTCACATGAATATGATGAGTTGGTCGGGGAAGTAACAAGAATCTTTAGGTGAAACTATGAATTATTTTCTTGATTCAAATGTTATTGTGAGTCATATTTTTTCATGGGATTCATTAAATATAATAGCTAATGATTTCATTTCTTCAGAAAATTATTTTTGTTCGGATAATGTTATAAAAGAAGTTGAAAATGTTTTTAATGAGAAATGTCAAGAATATGATTATTTTCTATTGATGTTATGTAGATTATTTGAAAATTTTTCAGACAATAATTTCATTTATTTTTATGATGTTTACAGATTTCTTAATAGGGTTAATCCTAAAAGCAAATTTGATATTGAAGATATGAGGCAGGCATTAAGAATAATTTGGGAAAAACTAGGTTTTAATGAATATCATGACGCCTTTGATGTGAAAAATAAATTTTCATTATTTCAAAATGATTTCCAATCAATTCAAAATAAAAATAAACAGAAGACATTTAATTATTTGAAAATTGTGCCAAATCATACCATTAAAGATAAAGATATTATAAATATGATTGAAAAAGAAAAGCTTAGGGATTATCTATTGCATGGTTCTGATGAAAATATTCTATTTGATGCTAATGAGTTCTGCAAAAATAAACCTGAATTAAATCTTAAGTTCGTTAGTGCAGATCAAGATTTCTTAAAAGCGATTAACATTTTGATGGAGTATTTGTGTATAGGTGATTGTATTAATTTGTTGGAATTCAAACAGAACAATTAAAAGATTTTTAAACCGGTTTCAAACATGACATGTAAATGATTTTTTTTATCGTTGAATATTTCATATAACTTTTTATTTAGATATCCCAATACCTTGCAGATTCTTGTAATTTCACTGTCACCTGAAGATACTTATCAAATTTGAATACAATATCTGATTCAATACTCCAATAATATTATAATTCACTAAAAAATTATCTAAAATAACTGTGTCATATATATCATAATATGCAGATATGTTATTCTCTGTAATTTGAAAGTGGTCTTTGCAGTTCATCAACCACTTTATTCAATGACAGTTTCAGTTATTTTACAAAATACCTTTTGATTTCAGTAATTCTCTAGGATTGTCGACGATAGCTTTCATGGCTTCATCATGAGTCAATCCCGCACCTAAAGCAATTTCATATGATTTTTCAAATGTGATAATATTGTCGGGTGAATGTGTATCTGTATTGACCAGCAATTTGTTTCCAACTTCACGTGCAACGTTTGCAACATGGCCGTTTCCGAGGCAATGTCCCTTACGTGCGGAAATTTCCAAATAGATGTCATTTTCCTTTGCGATTTCTGCTTCCTCAACGGTTATCAAACCTGGATGGCCTAATATGTCAACATGTTTGGATTCAACTGCTGCACGATTAGTTCCTGGAGTTACCGGTTCGTTTAAGGTTTCACCGTGAACAACAACAATTTTGGCTCCCAGATCTTTTGCCCTTGCAGCAATTCCGTCTATTGATTCACATGGGGCATGGGTTACTTCAGCACCCAGAACAACGGTAATGTCCCATTTGGAATTAATGTCGTCAATAGCGTCCTGAATGGCGGGGATGGTATCGACATTTGACCAGTCGACATGGTCTGTAATTGCGATAGCTTCATGATTTAATTTTAAAGCTCTTCTTGCAAGCTCTGAAGGCAGTAATTCTCCATCACTGAATAAACTGTGCATATGTAAATCTATTCTTTTATTCAAAATAATAACCTCTGTCAATAAATATAATATTATATATAGTACATTTAATATAAACTTATATAACTTAAATATTTTTGAGGTTATAAAAATGAAAGCAAAAGCAGTAAAAATAGCTGACGGTGTTTACTGGGTAGGTGTTATCCACTGGAATAGTAGAACTTTCCACGGATATGGAATTCCAGGAACCACATACAATGCATATTTGGTATTTGGTGAAGAAAAAACTGTATTGATTGACAATACTTACACAGGCTTGCAGAATCAATTGGATGCAAGAATTGAAGATGCATTTGCACAAGAAGGAAAAGATATTAAAATCGATGTATTCGTACAAAACCACTCTGAAATGGATCATTCAACTTACTTAAGGGATACAATTGATAAATATAATCCTGATGCAGAAATATACGCATCAGCTAACTGTATTAAATTCTTGGAAGATCAATATCACAACTTCTCAGATTTGGAAATCAATGCCGTAGCTACCGGTGATGAAATTGATATTGGTGGCAGAACATTAAAATTCATTTCAGCACCAATGCTTCACTGGCCTGACAGCATGTTCACTTTCCTGGCTGAAGAAGGAATATTGTTCTCAAATGACGCTTTCGGACAGCACGTATGTCACTCCAAAAGATTTGATGAAGACTATTCAGTTGACTACTTGCTTAAGGAAGCACAAAAATACTATGCTAATTTAGTCACTCTCGGCTCTCCAATGCTTAGAATGAAATTAAACGAACTGACCGAAACTGGTTTAATCAATGAAATCAAAATGATTGCTCCATGCCACGGTCAAATCTGGAAAAACCCAGCTCCAATCGTAGAGAAATATACTGAATGGGGATCAGGCGTTTGCAAAGATAAAATCACTGTTATCTATGATACAATGCACCACTCAACCGAAAAGCTCGCATACCAAATTGCTGAAGGTATTATGAGTGAAGGAGTTGAAGTTGTAATGTACTTCATGCAGGAAGACGGTCCTGATGATGTAATCACAGACATTTTGGACTCTAAAGCCATTGCACTCGGTGCTCCGACAATGATGAACAAGCCGTTCCCAAGAATCGGTAACATGATGTACTGGCTTGACTGTGTCAACTTCAAAGGAACAGGCAGTGAGAAAAGTGCTTTAATCTTTTCATCCAAAGGATGGGGTGGAGGAGCTGTTGCAAAACTCCAAAGAGATTTGGAAGAAGCAGGTTTTACTGTAACTGACACTTTGGATGTATTGTTTGTACCTGATGAAGATGTTTTAGCTGAAGCATTTGAAAAAGGTGCAGAATTAGCACGTTCCATTAAAGAATAGTTTTTTAACTATTCATTTTTTTTATTAAAACTGTAATTGTTGTAAGTAGCAACATTTTTATACGGGTAACTGATTATATATTATTGAGTGATTTTTATGGCAAGCTTAGTTATTTATTTTTCAAGAAGCGGTGAAAACTACTTCGGCGGAGAGCTTAAAAACATTGAAAAGGGAAACACCGAAGTGATTGCGGAATACATTCAGGAATTGGATGGGGCTGATTTATTTAAAGTCGAACCGGCCGAGGAATATCCTGCAGATTACATGAAATGCATAGATGTTGCCAAAGCCGAACAGCAAGCCGACGCAAGGCCGGAAATCAAAGAAACATTATCTGGCATTGATGAATACGACACAATCTACATAGGCTTTCCAAACTGGTGGGGAACCTTGCCGATGCCAATGTTTACTCAACTGGAACAGCTTGATTTTACAGGAAAAGTCGTAAAGCCATTTGTAACTCATGAGGGATCTGGTTTCGGCTCATCACAAAGGGATTTGGCAAAATTATGTGAAGGCGGTGAAATTAAAAAAGGCCTTTCAATTCCCGGTGCAAACGTCTATGATGTAAAAGACACTGTAAAGGCATGGATTGATGAATAATTTTTAATTCACTTTTTTTTCAATTTTTTTATTATTTTTGTCTTGTTCATATTTTAGTAAAAAATTATATACATTTAAAGGATATGATTTTGCTTTTTGTAGTTAGAAAATCTTCAACTCTTTATTGATGTAATGAATATTATACATTATTTAGCCGTATTTGTAATTTTTTGTTTAACATTTCTTAATCAATTTTAAATATTTTACATTTTATTTTTTTTAATTTAATTAAAATTTATTATAAAAATTTATAATGTATTCAATATTTTTCTAAAAAAAATTTATAATTAATAACAAATTTTAAATATCATTCTATAAAAATATTAAAAATGCAATATTGATATTAAATTATAATATCATGTTGTTATAAATTATTAAAATATATATGATTTTGTTTATTAAATATAAACAAAAATAGGTGATTGATTAGATTTTTATAATTTAATTATTCATCAAAATAATATATTTGAAATTTATTGAGTTAAATCAAATCTAGTATAAATATGAAAAAGTCAAATGTTAAAGTTTAATTTTAACTGATATTATTGGTATTTATCGGCTTAGTATTTGTAATGATGGTTATAATTGTATTAATCAGTTATTTTTCGTTATTACTTGCATGATAATGGTCGATTGTATTATTTATGGGTTTAAATTAACTTTTAATAAATTTAATTTATATTATTTGATTAGTTTGTATATTGATTTGACTCTCGTTAGAGGGAAAAGATGAAATTAAATAAACTAATAGGTATTTTAGTAATAATTTTTGTATTAATAATGTTTGTGGGCGCTGTTTCTGCTGCAGATAATTCAAACGGATTGAATGCGGTTGGAGCAGACAACAAAAATTTTGAGGTTGAACATAATAGTGTTTCTGATACTCTCAAAGCTTCAAACAGTGAAGTTTTAGGTGATGGAAATACGGGAAATAACTGGTATGTTAAAGCAGGTGCAACCGGCGGAAACGGATCTCAGGCAAAACCCTATGCTAATGTAAATCAAGTAATTAACAATGCAAGCTATAAGGAAAACGATATCATCTATGTTATGGATGGAACATATACCGGCTCAAATAATCGTGCTCTTTCTTTAAAAGAGAATACCACCATAATGGCTTATGATGGTGCATATCCTATATTTAATGCTGGAAAAGCTACTTCCATTTTCAAAATCTCCAACAATGGTGTTGTGATTAAAGGATTGACCTTAATCAATGGTGGAGGTACTGTGTTCCAAACCACAGAGGGTAACAATGTGTGGTATGGTGGAGCAATCTATAACACTGGAAACAATCTTTTAGTTGAAAACTGTACAATAAAGAAAAATGACCCTAATGTTGACTTTGGGGGTGGAATTTACACAAAAGGTAAGAACACTGAAATCAGATACAGTACTTTTGAAGATTGTGAAGCATATTCTTATGGCGGAGCTATTGAAATTGACGGTCCTAATGCCAAAATAATAAATAATACATTTAACAATAATGCTGGAGCCCAAGGTGCTGCAATAAATATTTATAATTATGGAGGCGTACTCGTTGCAAATAATTCATTTACCAGAAATCATGCAGGTAAAGGATATGGTGGAGCAATCTATGCGCGTGCCGGTTACAATTATATAGTGAACAGTACTTTTGAACGCAACACTGCTAAAATTTATGGTGGAGCAATAATTACTGTAAATCCGAATACTAAAATAGATAATTGTACTTTCATTTCCAACCAAATCTTCAATGATAATTCAAATACAAACTGGGGCGGAGCAATTTATGCACAAGGACGAAATACTCAGATTGTAAATTCAAGATTTAAGGATAATGCAGTAAGGGATAACGGTGGTGCAATTACCATTAGAAATAATAATAACCTTGTTGAAAACTGTACTTTTGACAATAACTGGGCTGCAAGAGGTGGAGCAATATATATTCATAATGTTGTTTCAGGCTATGATGTTGCAGATGCCGTAATTAACAATTGTACATTCAATGAAAACGGTGTTATTAGTGAACAAGACGGTGAACCTAATATAGGTACTAAAGGTGGTGCAATTTACTCTTGGGGTATTGATACTAACATAACAAATTCCGAATTCAACAACAATCAGGCAATGATTGGTGGAGCAATATTATATCAACGCGGTCCTAATTTCTTGGAAAATAACACATTTACCGGAAATAAGGCAGTAAGATATGGTGGAGGTGCTATTTCAAGCACACGTTATGGAGATACAATCAATAATTGTACTTTTAAAGATAATTTCGCTAAAGGATATGGTGGTGCAGTAAGTGCCGATTATCCAACAATTACAAACTCCACATTCATCAATAACAATGCATACCACGGCGGCGCAATTTATACTATTACAGCAAATGTTTCAAACTCAAAATTCAATGACAATACTGCAGATGATGGTTTTGTTGTTTTAGCAGCAACCAAGTTAAATGAAAAAAATAATTCATTATCCGGTCAGGAAGCTATTTCAATGAATCATGCTACATATTTGAAAATGGATTATGATGTTGAAAAAGAGACTGCTGTAGTGCCGGGATATTATGCATATTGTGTGGAAGAATTTGCAGATTATCCTCAATATGGAGTGTTATGGGAAGATTTAAGATTTGTTCAAAATTCATTGTCCGAGAAATATGTTGGAGAATATCTAAAGATTTTAATCTTTAAATATTGGGATGATGAGTCCCAGCATCAAAATCTTCAGCAATTAGTCAATGTGTTCACTGATCGAGATTACTTAAAAAGTGACAATCCTGTTGTTAAGGAAGTAATTGCTTTATATGATTCTGGTTACAGGGTTCCAACTACTAATGCTTTAATGTTTTATGAAAATGGTACAATTGGAGTATTTAATTTCGGAGAAGTTGTAACTCCATCCGGAACACAAAATGTATTCGTATTTAATATTACATATAATCCTAATTTAACTGTTGAAAAAGAAGTAATTACAAATCCAGTATTTGTGGGTGAAAAAGTTGACTTCAATATTACAGTTAAAAACACTGGAAAATGCAATTTATCCAATATTTGGATTAATGAAACAGGTTTCAGTGATGGTTTAGTATATGATACATTCAAATCAGAATTCAATTGGACATATGATTCAGAAAACAAAGTTTGGATATTGACTGACACTTTGGATGTAAATAAAACTGCATATGTTATTCTAACATTCAATGTAACAGATTCCGGAAACATGACAAACAATGTTTCTACCGGTCTTTCAAACCATACATTTGGAAACGATACCGTAAACGTGACTGTCTACAAAAAAATAACAATCAATGTTACAAAAGTTTGGAATGACAGTGATAATCATGATGGTTTCAGGCCTCAGAATGTAACTTTCGTGTTATATGCTGACGGTAATGAATATGCCAGAATTGATTTAAACGGTACTGGTAATGTTTGGACTGGTAATTTCACTGATTTACCAACTATTAATAGTGATGGTAAGGAGATTGTTTATACTGTTGATGAGTTGCCTGTTGATAATTACACTAAGTCTGTTGTTAATAGTAGTCTTGCAAACTACACTATTATGAACACTTATGTGGTTAATTTCACTAGTGTTAATGTTACTAAAGTTTGGAATGATAGTAAGAATCATGATGGTTTCAGGCCTCAGAATGTGACTTTT
>ONJC01000035.1 GCA_900318035.1 uncultured Methanobrevibacter sp. | reverse complement strand
CAAATCAAAAGTGTTGCCTGAAACTACAATGTTTGTAGCAGGAGCAGGTTCATCTTCATCATCATCACCTTCAATGCGAACACCATTGTTGACAACAGTACCGTCAGTATTTCCTTTATAGAGCATGATATTATCAAGAATTTGTAAGTTGCTTGAAGAAGCGTAAATTCCATATGAATTAACTCCATCAAGAGCCGTGAATTCCAGATAGTTATTTGATATGACTACATTATCCTCCCCTATCCGAATACCATAATCATCCTTTTGGAAAATTGAAAATCCGTCAATAGTTACATCATCTGAACTGACTACAAAAGTGATGCCGTTAAAGACAGCACCACCATTACCTTTAAATACAATAGGTTTGTTTATAAAGATGCAATCTATACCAAGTCCACCAAATTCACCTTCAAAAATCAACTCATCTGAAGTGACATTACTTAATAATGCACCAGTTCCATTAAAGTAATTAAAGAACGTGTCATTGGTTACTATATTATCATTCGTGTCTGCCAATATAGTGTTGCCTGATTCATCAGCAGAATTATCATTGGCAGTTAGAACATTTTCTTCGACATTTATTTCATTATTTAATGACAATTGCATTTGACTGTCAATTTCACTTGCTATTATTGTTTCATTCGTGTCTGCAGCACATGTCGCAGCCATGCCGAATATAAAAATAGCCAGTATAATTATAATCATGCTTTTCTTGTATTCCATATTCCCAGTTCTCCCTGAAAAATATTTTGCTAAAAATGTTTTATATTAAACGAATAATCTTTAAATGTATTGTTTTTGCCTAAAACATTCAATACACTTTAAAGTCTATTCACGGACATATAAATATATAACTATCATGACTGATAGGAAAGCCATATTTATAAAACTATTTATTTATTCGGCCATTGGAAGGTATACAGATAATTGATTTTATAATGTAGTAAATTAAACAGATATGTCTAACAATGAAAATAATTAATCATCCTTGCAAGCAAACAGGATAACTTATAAAAATAGGCATATTGCAGATGATGAATGATATATAAAAAAATAGATTGTAGATGCAAATGTGCACCTACATTAGAATTTAAATTAAATGTGCACCTACATTAGAATTTAAATTATTCCAAGTTTACGGGCAGTTTTTTCATCGACTTTTCCTGTAACCTTGAGTGTTTTGTCGTTTTGGAACTCCTTGACTGCCATTTCAGTGTAGTCTAAATTTTTAAAAAATTTTTGCAAAAATCAAATAGGATTTCTACAAAGCCAAAAATTAAATAATATTGCTAAATTGTTTTAATTTTATAGAATTTTAAAATAGAAATAGTTATAATTTAAGAAAATTGTCAAAATCTTTTTCAATGTAAAAAATCATAAAAATTGCCAAAATAAAAAAAAAAAAGTGGTAAGTGCACAAGCACCTACTTTCTAACCTTTACTGTTTTTTTAACAGTGTCCTTCAGGTATGTGGCCTGATAGGTTACTTTTTTGCCAACCTTGAGCTTTTTAAGCACTGAAGGTTTGATTGTCACTTTCGCAACACCCTTCTTGTTGGTTTTTGTTGTGAATTTTTTGCCGTTGAACTTGAAGGTAACCTTCTTGCTTTTGAGATATTTTTTGTTGACTTTTGCCAAAGCAGCAGTCAATATCAGTTTTTTGGCTGATTTTTTAACTGTGACTTTCTTAAGGGTTACCAGATGTTTTACGGTCAAAGTTTTGTTTAATGATGTTCCCAATGCATTTAAAGTCAATTTGTATTTTCCAGGCTTTTGTTTTACCTTAAATTTGGCAATGCCGTTTTTTGTTGTTAATGTCTTGAATGTCTTGCCATTGACTTTAATGGTTATTCCTGCACCATCAATGAGTTTGCCGTCAGCCCCATAAACCTTAATGGTGAAATAGGAACCTGCACCATAAGTTACCTTGCTGTTTGAAACAACGAATTTTATGTTTTGTGTAGGTTTAACATCCTTATTGACTTTAAAACTGCCCGTATCTGAAAACGGTGCATAATTATCATCACCTGAGTAGGCGATTGTAAACGGATGCTCTCCATTGCCCAGATTATCCGGCACTTTGATATTCACAACACCCTTATTGACTTTAAATTCATATGTATCGTTGTTGACAGTCAGAGTAACTGTACCTGTAGCGTCATCAGGCAACTGGATTTCAAGATTATCACCTGAAATGCCGTCAAATGATGGAAGCTCAACACCTGAATCATTTTTATTTCCAGTGGAATTCACATCACCACCATTACCGGAAGAACCAGAAACATCACCAGTGGAATTCCCACTACCACCATTACCGGAAGAACCAGAAACATCACCAGTGGAATTCCCACTACCACCATTACCGGAAGAATCAGTTTTATTGACTTTTAAAATGCCCTCATCACTAAATGACGGATATTTTACATCACCTGAATATGTTATGGTATAAGGATAATCCCCACCTGCCAAATCAGTTAAACTAACATTACATACACCGTTAACCACATTGAATATGTGATTTTCATTATTGATTGTTAATGTAACAGTACCGGTTGCATCATCCGGCAGTTTGATTTCAACAGCTCCACCAGTGGAAATTCCATCCAATGAAGGAAAACTAATATCTTCTGTGGAATTTTCATCACTGACATTGCCTGCAGAATCTGTTTTATTGACTTTTAAAACACCGCCATCACTGAATGACGGATATTTTACATCACCTGAATATGTTATGGTATAAGGATAATCTCCGCCTGCCAAATCAGGTAATCCGACATTAGCAGTACCATTGGTCACAGCGAATACATAAGTTTCATTATTGATTGTTAATGTGACTGTGCCTGTAGCATCACTCGGCAATCTAATCTCAACAGGAACGTCCCCTGAAGATCCATCCAAAGGAGGAATGACAACTGATGAGTCATTGTTTTTATCTGTGGAATTAGTTTGAGAAGTGTTATTTTCAAAAGTGGAATTCGAATCTGTTTTGTTTGAATCATTGGTCTTTTCAAAAACAGTTAATTGAATTGTGGAGTTTGAAGGAAGATATCTTGATGTTCCACTATAAACTACGAGAAATGAATATTCTCCTGCTTTTGAAGGAACATAAGGCAATTTTGCAATACCTTTATTTACATCAGCCTGTCCGATTTTGTGTTCACCATCAAAGAAAGCGACTGATCCTTCATCAACCAGATTAACACCTGCAACCCTTACGGTCAGATTTATTTTTTGGCCTTCTGTTGCATTCGAATCATCTGACAATACCTGCAATCTGGCTTTGTTGACTGTGATTCTGGCGGTTTTGGTTACTGAATCGTGGTTTGCATCACCTACAGTTGTTACAGTTAATGTATGGTTGCCCACATCCAAATTTGAAATCATTATTACCTTGCCTTCAACATCAACACCCACACCATCCACCATTGCAGTGAATTCTGTGGCCCCTTCGGTATTTACAGTCATGTTGAGAGAAGTGCCATATGTCAGAGTAGTGTTACTGACTGTTATTTTGGAATCGGCTTTCAAGACAGTTATATTGGCTGTTCTGGTCACTGAAATATGATTGTCATCGGGAACTGTAGTGACAATTAACATGTGGGTGCCTGCATCCAGTTTTGGAATTATGATTAGGTTGCCGTTTACATTAACATCACTGCCGTCAATTTCAGCGCTTAATTCAATTACTCCCTCAGTATTCAACTTAATGGTGCTTGAACTTCCGTAATTTAATTCAAAATCCTTAAGGCCAACTGAAGAGTTGACTTTCCTGACGGTTACCTTGGCGGTTCTGGCCACTGAATTATGATTGGCGTCCGGACGGGTGGAGACTGTTAAAGTGTGATTTCCAGCATCCAGTCCTGAAATTAAAATTTCATTTCCATCAATACTGACATCATTTCCGTCAATTTTTGCAATGAATCCCTCTGCACCATTAGAATATAATTTCACCTTGGAAAAACCTCCATAATTATAAGCAATATCATTGACAGTAAGTGTAGAGTCGGCTTTTCTTACGGTTATCCGTGCAGTTTTGTTTACAGCATTGTGATTGGCATCAGGGAGGGTAGCGACAGTTAGCGTATGTGTGCCCGCATCCATTTTAGGAATCTGGATTTTCAAACCGTCAACACCAACATCTTTCCCGTCGATTTCTGCAGCGATTCCTGAAGCACCATCAATTCCTACAGTAATATTCATAACAGTTCCATAATCTAAAAAACGGTCAATGACCCCTTCCAGAATGGAATTTATTTTATTTACAGTGATTTTTACTGTCTTGCTTGATTGAGTGTGGTTTTCATCACCTGCAAAATTTATAGAAGCATCATACACCCCCGCATTTAAATCATATGTCGGCACTTTAATATTTCCGTTTGAATCAGAAGTGTAGTTGTTGATGCCGTTGAGACTTACAGTCAATATTGCACCGCTTAATGACCTGTTTTGAGTGTCCTTCAAAGTCGCTTCGAGAAAATCTAACGTTCTATAGTCTGTAACCAGATCGGATGCAACTATTGCGGTATCCTGCCTGTCGGCAGACTCATCACCATCATCTAAATTCAATGTTTCATTTTCAACAGAGGATCCGTACAGTCCCATGTCGGACATGGACAATGCATCCCCATTACATAAATTCAATTCCTGATTGATTCCATCAACTGCAGTTTCATTAACATCACCGGCACAGACGCCTGCAATGCATGATAAATAGATGATGAAACAAATGAAAATAAATATCCTTTTATATCCCATATTATTTTTCACCAAAATTTTTATAAACGATAAGTATATGTGTAATAATTAATATTTAAGATTTGTCGAGAGGGATTTCCCCAATAGTTTACCAAAAAAAGATAGATTAATAAATGATTTGAAAAAAACAATTAATTAAAAATAAACTATGCCCAGAGGTACATTCATGGTTAAAATCGACTGGAAAAGTGACAGAATCGTATTTACCCCTACAAATCTTTACATGGAGTATATCCTATTAAGCTATAACAGTTTCCTAAAGGAAAATTTGGATGAAGTTCAGATAACCTACGGGGAGCTGACCTACATCTACAACATCAAATATTATCCTGGAATTTCACAAAGGGACCTTGCAGAAACCCTGTTCGTCAGTGAGGCAAACGTTGCAAAAATGGTCAAGAAACTTGTCGGCAAGGGACTGGTTGAAAAGAGAAAGGATGAAAACAACAAAAGCAGGAACATTCTCTTTTTGACTGAGAAAGGAGAGGAAACATTTGTTAAAATCAACGTTTTGACATGCGCATGGGAGAGAAAAATAACCCGAAAGCTGTCAAATGAGAAATTATTTGAATTCAAGGAAATTCTTTATGAGCTTTCCAAGGAATCGGCAGACATGTAATCAGCAATATTTATATACGATTACATTATAATAATTAACAAGTCTTAACCTGGTTAAGTCTTCATATAGAGGTGTAAACTATGTCAATATATGATTTTGAAGTAAAGGACGGGGACGGAAACATGGTTTCAATGTCCCAATACAAAGACAAAGTACTATTAATCGTAAATTCAGCTACAAAATGCGGATTTACTCCACAATACACTGAATTAAATGAAATATATGCAGAATTCAATGACGACGGATTCGAAATCCTGGATTTCCCATGCAACCAGTTCGGAAAACAGGCACCGGGAAGCACCGAAGAGATCACCGAAGTATGCCGCAGCAAATGGCTGGTGCCGTATCAGATATTCGATAAAATCGATGTCAACGGCGAAAATGCATCACCGCTATTCGAATACCTCAAAAACGAACAGCCATTCACAGACATTACAGGAAAAGGTGCAACCAAACTTAAACTTGTCCTCAAAGCAGTCGACAGACATTACAAGGACAACAACGACATCAAATGGAACTTCACCAAATTTTTAGTTGACCGCCAGGGAAATGTCGTGAGAAGATTCGAGCCGACCGAAGATCTGGAAGACGTAAGACAAGCGATTAAGGATTTAATTTAAATTCATTAAATCCTATCTTTTTTTAAACCATAACCGCCAAATAATTATTAAGAGGTAATTATTATGGAACAGTATGACATTATCATCATAGGGGCCGGTCCCGGAGGACTGACCGCAGGAATATATGCGGGCCGCCAGGGAACAAAAAACCTGATTATCGACCGTGACCTTGCAGGAGGAATCGGCCGTGAGGTTCCCGAAATGGAAAACTATCCCGGTTTTGAAAGCATTTCAGGCCTTGAGCTGATTGAAAAGATGAAGGCACAGGCAACAAGAAACTGTGACCTCAAGGAAATGGAGGAAGTGACCGAAATCAAGAAAAACGACGGAGAATACAGATTCACCGTTACAACCGTCAAAAATCAGTACCCGACAAAAGCCATCATCCTTGCAACAGGAAGCTCACACAGGCACCTCGACGCCAAAGGCGAAGAGGAATTCAGGGGAAAGGGAGTCAGCTACTGTGCAACATGCGACGGATTTTTCTTTGCAGGCCGCAACATCATAATGGTCGGCGGAGGAAACAGCGCACTTCAGGAAGCCCTATACCTTAAAAACCTTGGAGCGAATGTTACATTAGTCCACAGAAGGGATGAGTTCAGAGCCCAGAAGCACCTGCAGAACATGATTGAGGAAGCGGGCATCGAAACAATACTTAACGCAACAGTTGAGGAAATCAAAGGAGAGATGCTGGTTGAATCAGTTATTCTAAAAGATACAAAAACAGGCGAGTTAACAGAAGTTCCGACAAACGGAGTCTTCATAAGCGTAGGATACATCCCCCATACAGAATTGGCAACTCAAATTGGAGTGAATCTGGATGAATCCGGCCACATAATCATTGATAAGGAACAGAAAACCAACATTGACTATGTATATGCAATAGGTGATGTTTGCGTTGGATTGAAACAGTGGGTTGTGGCATGCGGCGAAGGTGCAGTGGCTGCAACTTCGGCATTCCATGATTTGAAGGAAAGTCACTAATAATGCTCTTTTAAATACATATAGATGAACAGCGCAATTATCAGAACCACGATAACAGGCAGCAACCACATGAATACCTTAAAGAGCAAAACGGCCACTAAAATAGCAATTATAATAAATATTAAATCTTGTAATTCCATGTATTTCACATTTATACAATATCATATATAAACTTTAAGTGAATTGCATGTACATTTTCTATTTTTTAATAAACTATAATAAATAAAAAAACCAAAAATAATATCATTATATTTTCATGGAGTATAAAATGACAATATTAGTGATTAATAATAAAGGACAATACAACCATAGGATACAAAGAAGCCTTCAATATCTGAAAATTCCGTCAGCACTCGTTTCAAATACACTGACTGTTGAGGAACTTGAAGCCAAAAACCCTACCGGATTAATACTGGGAGGAGGCCCGTCACTTGAAGGCGCAGGAAACAGCGAAGAATACATAAAAAGCTTTGACATTCCAATTTTGGGAATATGCCTCGGCCATCAATTAATTGCTAAGGCATACGGTGGTGAAGTAACCACTTCAGACACCGAAAGCTATGCCCAGGTTAAAATTAACATTCAAAATGAAGAAAACCTGTTTGAAGGATTGGCTCCTCAGATGGACGTTTGGTCTTCACACAAGGATGAAGTGAAAACAATCCCTGAAGAGTTTGAAATACTGGCCAGTTCTTCCCTATGTGATGTTGAATCCTTTAAACACAAAGACAGGGATGTGTACGGAATACAATTCCACCCTGAAGTGCATCATACTCCAAAAGGTGAAATTATCTTTAAAAATTTCTATAAAATCTGTCAGAAAGGTGTATAATTATGATTGATAATGCTGAAGATTTAGCGACAAAAGCACAGGACAATAAAGCTGGTTTAAAAAGACAATATGTGAATATCCCAATCGGTGATGAGGAATACGGATTCAGAATTTCCGGAATCGGTGCAAAATCCGTGAAACTTGAAAAGTTTGTCAAATACGATGACATTATGGAAGCCATTGAATCAGGTAATGACAATGGTCTTGAAGCCATGATTAAACAAATTATTGAAGATTATGAAGAAGAAGAGGATGAGGAATAAAATGTTAAGCCCAAAAGAATTTATTGATGAAGCTGTTCAAAAAATCAAAGATCAAATCGGTGATGAAAAAGCAATCATTGCACTGTCAGGAGGAGTGGACAGTTCAGTATGTTCAGTACTCGCTCAAAAGGCTGTCGGTGACAATTTAACTGCTATTTTTGTAGACCACGGACTTTTAAGAGAAGGCGAAGTGGAACAGGTTACCAATACATTTAAAGACAGATTAAATTTCAAATTTGTAGATGCATCCGATGAATTCATGGACCAGCTCGCAGGAGTTGAAGATCCTGAAGAGAAAAGGAAAATCATCGGAAGAGTATTCATTGAAGTGTTCGAAAGGGAAGCCATTGAATCCGGAGCAAAATATCTGGTTCAGGGAACAATTGCTCCAGACTGGATTGAAACCGAAGGCGAAATCAAATCCCACCACAACCTTGCCCTTCCAAGCGGTATGGAACTTGAACTCTGTGAACCAATCAGAGACCTCTACAAGGACGAAGTCAGGGAAATCGGTGACGAATTAGGACTTCCTGCAACCACAGTCTACAGACAACCTTTCCCAGGACCTGGCCTCGGTGTGCGTGTTGTCGGAGCGCTTACCAGAGAAAATGTTGAAATCTGCAGAAAAGCAAACAAGATCGTCTGCGATGAAGTCGAAGCCAGAGGAATCAATGAAGACGTATGGCAGTACTTTGCAGTGCTGACCGACACCAAAGTTACCGGTGTTAAAGGAGACCAGAGGGACTTCGGATACCTTGTCGTTGTCAGAATTGTAAACTCAATTGATGCGATGACAGCTTCAGTTGCTGAACTTCCATGGGAAGTTATACAAACCATCTCAAAAAGGATCACTTCCGAAATATCAGAAGTTACACATGTAGCACTTTCCATAAGTGACAAACCACCGGCAACCATCGAATTCTGTTAAAAATACTTATCATTAGTATTTTTACTTTTTTACTTTTTTTAAATTAGGATAAATTATGAAAACAACTAAGAATGCCTATCTCGCCAAATTAACAGAACAGATTCAAATGAAATCTGTTAATGTCGGGAAAAATCTGGAGGGAACCACACCGCCGTCAGTTTTTATCGGAAGATGGTCATATCCCAAGGTGTATGCAGGACCAATGATGAGCTCCCAGATGGGTGACACCTACATTATGGACTCTCCCGAAGACTGGATCGGACAGAACAAAACGCAGGATGAAATCATCAACTACAGGATGAGTCTTGTGAGGGGAAAGCAGCTGATAAAAATAGACGATTTGGAAAATCCCTTTGTTGAAAAACTCCAGGACATTTCCCTTGCATCAAAATCAATCGACAGCGAGGCAACATTCGGAAGAAGGCCTACAGGATCCATGCTTACCGAAGACAGCATGCCCCACGGTCCCAGCGCAGTCATCGAAACCTTCGACATAGATGCCGTGAGATGGGACAGGCAGCTGGAAAAGACCTTTTATGATACTGATTTAAAGGCAACAGAGGCAGTCTTGAATCTTCACAACAAGGACGTTCCGTTTTCCGCCATGCAGAAGGCATTTTCAGTTGGAGCAATCGGTACGAAAAACAAAAGAAAACTGGTTCCTACACGCTGGTCAATTACGGCATGCGATTCAACCCTTGCGGACGAATTCCTGAAGGAAGTAAGGAAATTTGAAATACTCGACACATACAGGGTATTCGAGTTCGGAGCCCTGAACAACTACTACATTATAATTCTGACACCTACCGAATGGCAGTACGAATGGTATGAGGCGTTCATAAAGCTGATGAGAAATGAGGAACTGATATTTTCTGACTATGAAACAAACGGCGGCAAAAAAGAATATTCAAGAGTCGGCGGATGCTACTACACCGCCAAAATGGCAGTTCTGGATTACCTTTTAAAAATAAAAAGGCAATCTGGCCTTATAATTTTAAGGGAGGCATATGACGGATATGTTCCCCTCGGCGTTTTCAATGTTAGGGAAAACATCAAGGAGGCAATGCTTCGGCCATATCTTGAATTTGAAACTCTGGAGGACTGTCTGAAGTATTCAGGAGATAAGCTGAGAATTCCTATAAACAGATATGTAAAACAGGGAACTCTATTGAATGAAATGCTTCACACAAAACAGACCACACTCGACATATACTTTAAAAGCGGATAATTATGTTTAGATTTAAAACCCCCTCACAAAAAACACTTGAAACAATGGCGGAAGTTGCAAAGGGCAGCTTAAAAGAGGATTATGAAGCCAGATGCATTGAAAAAATCAGGACACTGACATCACACGATGAGGCTAAGGTCACTTCAAGCGGAAACAACAGCATTTTCATTGCGCTTTCAGCAATCGAGGGAGACATCATCATACCCGACCAGGGAGGATGGCACGGATTCAAGCAGATTGCAAGATTTCTAAACAAAAACATAATAACCCTGAAAACAGACCTGGGACTTATAAATCCCAAATACATGGATGATTTGGACATGAGCGAGGGTTCTGCACTGATATTTACAAGCTTTGCGGGATACACCGCCGAGCAGGACACCAAAGCCATTTCAAAATACTGCAGAGACAACGGCATAATAACAATTGAGGATGCATCTGCAGGAATCGGAGATAAAAAGCAACACCTTGGAAACGGCAAATATTCAGACATCATCATAGCGTCAACAGGATCACCGAAAATCATCAATGTCGGAAGCGGAGGATTCATCTCAACCAGCAGCGAGGAAATTTTCAAAAGGACATCACTTCCGCAAAAATTAAGCAAAACATCACAAATTGTATGCAGTGGTATATGTTGCGAACTTGAAAACGTTGGTGAAAAACTAGAACTATCATTAAATGCAACAGACTATGTAAAAAACAACATACCTAACACAATACATGCAGATAAAAGAGGCATTAATGTAATTATAAGACATGATAATGCAAAGGAGATAGGTTGGAATCTGAAAAGGTCACTGCCTATTGACAAAAGCGGATTCATAACAACATGTCCCAACTATAACCGAATAAAGCAGAAGGCCATTGCAGTGGAACTGAAAAATCTGGACTACGGATGCCTTGAAAAGAAACATCTCGACAAAATCATAGAAAAGATTAATAATCAACTATGAGCCTTGTTATCCTATCTACAATGATGTCTTCTACAGACATGTTTTCGGCTTCGGCATCAGTAATTTTATAAATCTGTTTTAATTTGGACTCATCACCTTCAAGAACACCGTCATCACGTACAAAAAGAGATTCCAGCTCATCAATATAATCATCACAGTCAATTAAAACTGCACAAAGATTCATTTCGCCTTCGCAGAGGCCCAATATTTTAAAAGCCTTTGAAATCTGGCGCTGCGCTGAGCACCTCAAAAGGATCTCAACACCCAAATCGTTTGCTATGTTTTCGCCACGTTCGAATGCATTGACCGCCTGATTGACACCGTGGATTACGTGATTTCTGGAAGCTATTGCATCGGCATTTAGAAGCTGTATTATCTGAGAGTCCTCTTTTATTTCATTGATTTTTGACAGGGTATCGCCAACAGAATCGATGTTTGCCCTGAAACCGTATATCTTTAAATTTTCCATATGCATGTAACCACTAATCCCTAAGCAATCTGTTTACACCGGCTATATATGCCTTGACACTTGCATTGATAATGTCCGGTTCGGTTCCCCTTGCGGAGACGACCTTATCGCCTTTCTGAAGTTTTATTATTACATCAATAAATGCATCGGTACCTCCTGTGATAGCGTCTACGTGATACTCAATCAAATCAATGTCCTTGAAAATATCCAGTGATTTGATGGCATTGATTGCTGCATCAACAGGACCCAAACCGACTCCCGCATTTAGTACCTGCTCACCATCCATTGTAATCTTTACGGAAGCCGTAGGCATGACCTTGTTTCCGGATACGATAGTCAAATCCTCAAGGGAAATTCTGTCCTCATGGTTAATTTCCAGAACATTATCGGCAATTACCTGCAAATCGACATCTGTAACTGTTTTACCCTTGTCAGCCAGTACCTTGATGTTATCGCAAATCTGCTGGAGCTGACTTTCATCAACATCCATGCCCAGTTCCTTCAGTCTTGAATTGAGGCCATGAGTACCCATGTGCTTTCCGATGACAAATTTGCGTTTGCGCCCGACAAGCTCGGGAGTCATAGGCTCATAGGTGGCGGAATTCTTAATGATACCGTCAGAATGTATTCCGGATTCATGTGCAAATGCATTTTCACCGACAATCGCCTTGTTCGGCTGAATATATACACCTGTCAATCTTGCAACCAGTTTGGAAATGTCATAAATCTCACTGATCTTGACGTTAGTGGAAAACTCGTCAAGCAATCTGTCTATGCTTACTACAGATTCCTCAAATGATGTGTTTCCCGCACGCTCACCAATACCGTTGATGGTTGTGTGAATTTCACTAGCGCCTCCCTTGACTGCAGAAAGAGTATTTGCAACTGCAAGTCCGAAGTCATTATGGCAATGACATGCTATTGGAACATCAATATCCTCTTTGAGCCTTGCGAAAAGTTCAAGGGATGCATCAGGTGTTAAAATACCAACAGTATCGCATACGCAAACCCTATCTGCACCATGGTCAATGGCACTCTGATAAACAGTTTTGAGGAAATCGAAATCACTTCTTGAAGCGTCTTCTGCAGACAGCTCCACAACAAGACCGTGGTCCTTGCAGTAATCAACCGCATCATTAGACAACCTGATCAGGTCTTCACGATTGGTTTTTAACTTATCCCTAATGTGCAGGTCGGATGTGGGAACAACAAGATTTACGCCATCCACATCACAGTCTATACAATAATCAATATCAACAGTCAGAGGTCTTGAAAAACTCAATATTTCCGCCCTGAAATTTTGGGAAGTAATTTCCTTAATTGACTCCCTTTCTCCTGAAGAAGTAATGGCGGAGCCTGCTTCAATATAGTCAATGCCAATTTCATCCAACTTATTGGCAATCCTTAATTTTTCCATTGAGGTTAAAGATACACCGGGAGTCTGTTCTCCATCTCGTAAAGTAGTGTCTAATACTTTGATATTCAAAAAAATCACCTGAAAATTATGCAATATTGGTATTATGTAGAATAAAAATTATGATAAAAACAGACCAAAAATAGTAAGTAATAATTGTAATAGAAAAAGCTTGCAGCGAAATGAAATTCCCATAGAAAACCATAGTACACAAACAAAACACAAAAGGACTTCACTACTGGGATCGAAACGAGACCAGGTATAAC
>ONJC01000027.1 GCA_900318035.1 uncultured Methanobrevibacter sp. | reverse complement strand
TTATTAATAAAAATTTTGATTCTGAATCAAACAGAAATATAACAATGTTATTTAAAATTCAAAAATTAGAAAAAAATTACTTAAGTTTCGGTGCATGATTTCATTTAAAAAAATATAAATTTTAATAAATTTTAAATGAAAATTACAGTTGTGGTGTAGGATATGTGGGGCTTTCCATTGATGTTCTATTAGCTAAAAAATATGATTTTACCACTATTATGACTAGAAAATCAAAAATAGAAAAGCTAAACTGGTCTTGATATTTGGATGGGTATTGATAGAAATGTATGGATCCTCGTATTGGTGGACATTACAATAATCCATCATTTGGATATGGTGGATACTGTCTTCCTAAAGATACAAAACAGCTTTTGGCAAACTATAAGGATGTTCCACAAACCATGATAGAGGCTGTTGTTCATTCAAATTCAGTGCGTAAGGAATTCATTGCTAATCAGATTATTTCAAAAGATCCTCAAACTGTGGGAGTTTACAGGCTTACCATGAAAAGTAACAGTGACAATTTCCGAGCATCTGCTATACAAGGCGTTATGAAACGTATAAAAGCAGAAGGAATTCCAATAATAATCTATGAACCAACATTGGATGATGGAAGTGAATTTTTCAAATCTGAAGTGGTAAATGATATTGGCCGTTTCAAGAGTGAAAGCGATGTGATTCTAGCAAATCGTTTTGATGCAGACCTTCTCGGTGATGTTGCAGATAAGGTGTATACCAGAGATCTCTTTAGACGGGACTGATTTTAAGTGCCTCGCTTGATTGCGGGGATTACTATTTTTTTCAAAAATATTGTTTGCATATACATGTCTTTCATTGTTAACATTTATGCAGAACATTACTTGCTTTAATTTAATTTGTATGTAAATTATTTTTATAGTTAACTTAAAAAGCAGTTAAATTATGGGTGCTTTTTTAAATTAAAAGCTAGTTCAAAATCATGCTAATTTGTATTCAAAATAAAAAACAAGAATGGGATTATAATCAAATAATATAAATAACCATAATTGGCCATATAAAAACCGTGTGTGATTTGAAATAACCAATATGACTTGCTCATTACTACATCCAGGATGTAGAATACGGTTATCTAAATTATTTGTTATAATACGTTAATCATCTAATCGTTATCGGGCTATAATTGATTAGATGATGCATTGTTTTACTAGATCATGCTTCTAGACCTGAATCATTTAATGATTAAGACTGGGTATAATGCCTTTGTTTCATTAATTTTTCAATATTTAATACTATTTTAATTTTTCATTAACACACATGTCCTGATTATATTTTCTATAATCCAAACATATATGCATAAAAATTTTTATATGTTTTTTAATATATATGTTACGAATCCAAGCCCATTTTGCCCTCCTTTTAAAATCATAAAAATCCGTAAAACAGTTTTATTTCAGTGTAATCCAATCATAAAAACTTAAAGTAATTATAAAAGAATAATAAATAAATATTCTCAAAATCTATAATGTTTTAATGGAGCATTTAATAAAATTCTTCCTAAAATGCACGGTTATGTGTTATAAATTTCGGTTAAGAATATATGGGGTGTTATATGGTTGGTCTGCATATGATTTTCCTTGCGAAGCACTATCTTTTTTGTGTTTATGATGTGCTATATTTTTTTAAAGGTATTCTCAAAAAGATTAAAAGATTGTTCATGATATGTCCAAAAATCCTTATTTCAACAAATTTTTAAAATCGAATAAATTTTAGAGTGTTTTACAAAAGTTATATTTACATTAAATTTTTGAGTTTAAATTCAAAATATCGTATAAAAATATTGGTCCAAGATAACAGAATATTCAAATTTTTAATTTCATTTGAAATATTAACATATTTATTTTATGAAAAACATATTTCACGTCATGTCTGTTAAAAGGAATTATATTGTGGGAATTATTAACGATGAAACCATTCCTCAATTTGAAACGGTATTATCCCAGTATGCGACAAGTATCAAGGAATCTTCATCACACATGTATTTTGGAAAACAGCCGATTGATTCTGATAAAATTTCACAGGATGTCCTCTTTTTCAATATGGAAAGTGAAAGCGAATCAGGTTTGCAAAAAAAGGTAAATGATTTAATCGCTGATTTAAACAAATTGGAGGGGGATTATGCTCTCAGGGATGATGAAACAGGTGAGCTGCTTGTCACTGTCAGGTATGGTGGTCAGATAGCTGTCAAATTTGACAATATTAAAACTTTAGAAAAAGGCACATTCAAAAAAATCGACGAATTCAAGACTTTAAGCACTGATTTTGGATATTGTAAAGGTTTTAAACCTAATTTTCGTCCGATTGAAGGGAATGTTGAAAACGTGGAGATTAAACCGGAAATCATCTATATCACTGCAGACTCTGAAGAGAATTTGCTTAAATTAAGGGATTATCTGACAGATAAAATCAAGGAAATTAATCCTGATTTTTTAGTTGAATTCACCCGTTTTTTCGACGATTAACTATTTTTTTTTAATCATGTATCTTGGGTATATGATTTAAAATTTATCAACTTTCAGTTAAACTGGGCAGGTTTATATTAATTTTAATTCCGGCATTATATGCTTACGATTTACATATTAATTTCATATATTTCTATAATCTGATTTTTTCAATATTGATTTTTCAATGTTAATTTTCCACCATTGTTTATATAATAGGGTCATCTTATATACTATAAAGGGGGATTGTATTTGGATTTTAAATTTTCAGTAGTTATGGCTGTTTATAACAAGGGGGATTATGTTGCCCAGACAATCGATTCTCTAATAAACCAAAGCCTGAATTTCAAAAATAACATCCAATTAATCCTTGTCAACGATAAAAGTACAGACAATACTTTAGAAGTTCTTGAAAAATACCAAAAGGAATATCCTGAAAATATTTTGCTTTTTAATAATGAAATGAATATGGGTCCTTCCTATTCAAGAAATCTGGGCCTAAAGCATGCTGAGGCAAAATATGTTAATTTCCTAGACAGTGATGATATTATATCAAAAGATGCCTTCAAGGCTGCCTATGATTTTTTGGAAACTCATCCGGAAGTTGATATAGTTTCCATTCCAATATATTACTTCGGGGTTAAAAGGGGTCCTCACAGTCTCAACTTCAAATTCGAAAAAGACCAAATCATTAATCTTATGGAAAATCCAAGATGCATTCAGCTTTCGGGGGCCTCATCATTTTTCAGATTCGAAAAGCTTAAAAAATTCCACTTCAATGAAAACTTAAGGGTTTCTGAAGATGTTGTAGTAATCAATAAAATGCTTCTTGAAAATCCCCTGTTGGGCGTTTTATCAAAACCGAAGTATTACTATAGAAAGGACGGAACCCAAAACTCTCTAATAAGCTCATCTGCAAATACAAAATCTTATTATACTTCAAGAATGGATGAGTATTTCCTGAATTTAATATATTACAGTCGGGATGAATCCAACAGAATCCCAAAATTCATCCAGTATGTGGTGATGTATGACGTGCAGTGGATTTTGGAGATGGAATTCATCGACCATCTTCTAAGCAAAGAGGAAATCAAAACGCTTTATGAGAAAATTCAGGAGATTCTGACATATGTCGATGAGGACGTTATTCTGAATCAGATGACCATTCCGGCAAACCTCAAGGCGCACATCATACTCATCAAAAGGCACGGATGGTATTATCTGATGGATTCAGCCAGTGTTGTGGATAACTTCAAGATGGAGACATTATTCATCGACAACTTCCGGTTTTTAAACGACCATGAAATCAGAATCGAGGGGATTTTAACCAATTTCACCGAAGATACTCAAATTTATGCAGTCATCGACGATAAAGATATTCCTGTGGAAAAAATCAACTATTCCCAAAGGAATACATATTCTCTGAACTACAAATACGGTTTCAATCATTGTTTCAAGGTCACAATTCCATTTGAAAATGATTCGTTAATCTCATTCAAGAGTGATGAAATGGATTTAAAGATTGAATACAACTACACTTCAAGGCTGTCAAAAATAGGCAGATCTCTCCTATCAAAACATCATTTTGCAATTGATGAAGGAGATAAAATCAGAATAATTGAAAAAACACATTCTTTAAAGCTTAAACTTGAGCTTAAAACTTTGAGTCAAATGATTAAGGAAAGGGGCAACGGCTGGAGAACCGGGGTTCTTTTAAGGTTGCTTTATTTTTTGGCCTATCCGTTCATGCGAAACAGGCATATATGGATTTTCATGGACCTTCCAAATGTCGCAGCAGACAACGGGCTGGAACTCTTCAAGTACGTATCCGGAATGGACACCAAATCAAAAAACTATTTTACAATAAACAAATCTCCTGAAGAGGAAATAGAATTTCTGACAAGCTCAAGGACACACAGGCTCAAGAACATGCTGGGTATGATTAAAGAGGAAGGCCAATACTCTGAGATTAAAAAAATCGGCAAAATCCTACCCTACAGGTCAATAAAACACAGGCTCTATGCACTGTTTGCCGAATTCATTATCACTTCCCATCCGGACAATCATATCATATATCCGTTCTGGGGAAACTATCCTTATCTTTCAGGCCTTGTCCGCTCAAAGACTGTGTTCCTGCAGCACGGTGTCATCAAGGACGACATTTCAGAGTGGGCAAACCAGTATGACAAGCCGGTTGCAATGTTTCTCACCTCTGCTGAAAGGGAAGCTGATTCATTCAAAGACCATGACTACGGATACGATGAAGACGTAATCAAGGTACTTGGACTTCCAAGATTTGATAAACTGAATGACAATGATTCAAAGCAAATCGTTTTGATGCCTTCATGGAGATGGCAGTTTGAAGACTACAGCGACGATGAGTTCATGAAAACCAACTTCTATAAGGTTTTCAACGATTTAATCAATGACGAAGAGTTAAATGAGTTCATTCAAAAGAAAGGCTATAAGCTGATTTTCAAGCCCCACAGGAAAATACAGAGCTTCATGCACACATTCGACATGCCGGATGCAGTAGTCTTTGACATGGATTCTTCAAACTACACAGAGACATTCAACAAATCAAGCCTTCTTATAACCGACTATTCATCAGTATTTTTCGATTTCGCCTACCTTAAAAAGCCGATTATCTATTATCAAGCTGACGACAGCTATCATTTCAATCAGGACAAGTCCTATTTCAAATATGAAGTTGACGGCTTCGGTCCAGTTACGGATTCTCACGACGAGCTTAAAAAACTTATCATGAACTATATTGAAAACGGCTGTGAAATGGAAGAGATTTACAAAAAAAGAGTCGACACTTTCTTCAAATACCATGACCGGAACAACTCCCGAAGGGTCTATGAGGAAATCCTCAAGCTGGACACATATTACTAATTTTTTTATATCTTTAAATACTAATTTTAATCATGGAATTCATGGACGTTTTACTCAAAAGAAGATCAACTAGAAAATTCAACACAGAACCGATTACAAAAGAAGAGCTTGACTACATCCTGAAAGCAGGCCTTCTGGCACCTTCAAGCATGAACAGAAAGCCAATCAATTTTTTAGTCGTTGAAAGATCTGAAACATTAAAAGAACTTGCAGAGGCCAAAGACCACGGTGCGGAACTTCTTAAGGATGCCGACAAGGCCATTGTCGTCATTGCAGACACTATGATTTCAGATACCTGGTGTGAAGACTCATCAATTGCCCTAACATATCTTCATCTTGCCGCAACAGACCTTGGCATCGGCAGCTGCTGGGTTCAGATTCACATGAGAAAAAAGGATGGTGTCTATGCAGAAAGCGTTGTAAGGGACATTGTCAAAATCGATGAGCACTACAGAATTGCAGGAATCCTTGCACTTGGCCATTCAGATGACATTCCAGAACCTCACGCTCTTGAAGACATTGACAAGACCAAGATCCACTTTCTAGTATAACCTCAAACACACTTGCAAAGTGACAAAATCTTTAAATATCTACCTGAATAGAATAACAATCAGGAGTTGTTAAAATGCATGTTAAAGATTTATTGGATGATTTGAACCTGAGGCTTGAATTACCTCAGCACTGGTATTCAACTGACATTGGGGATGAATTTGAAGAGCCTACACTTGTTGAAAACGGGGAAATAATAAAAATAGAAGCTCAAAGCGCAGACAAGAAAAAGGTCATCGTCATTGATGTTGATGATGGAATGAGTGTCGTTACTGTTTTTCCAGACAAAAAGGTCATCGGAGTCAAATATCTTGAAAACAAGGACGATTTCGAATATATAGGAAAGCCTTCAGATCTTTATTTCTAGGCTTTCAGTTTCAAAACAACCACACCACTCACTACACCAACAGCCGCACCGACAGCAACATCAAACGGATAGTGAACACCAACGTAAACTCTTGCAAACGCAATCAAAATGGCGAATGCTATCAGAAGGGTTATAATTATCTTTTTATCCCTAAGGCACCATACAAGAACGGTTACCACACTCACTGATGATGAGGTGTGTCCTGACGGAAATGAATTGGGTTCTGTTGGAACAACCAGCTGGCGAACATGTTCAAGCTGCATAAACGGCCGTGGACTCTGGTAGGCAAGCTTCAGGCAGGCTGCAATAATTCCTGATAGGACCAGCGCATACAGACACATCTTGGCAATCTTTAAATATTTTTCATTTTTAAGATAATACTTTAAAACCAGAATTGCCAGAATGCATAATGCGAGCAATGTTACAAATCCTCCGCAATCGCACAGGATTGGCATAATTGCATCGAAAAAAGGATTTGCAAGTCCATTGTTAATAAAATAAAATAAATCTATGTTTAAACTCATCATTATTACTTTATTCATTTTGATTAAAATAGTTACCCCAAACCGGTGACAAAATATTTAAATAGATTTAAAATATATTTTTAAATACCAAATATTAGGAGGATTATATCATGGCTGATAAAAAAGCTCCTGCAGACGGCTGGCCAGTAATCAGTGGGGATTACATTGTCGGCGATCCTGAAAGTCCGGTTGCAGTTACAACCCTTGCTTCCCACATTGAAGCGGAACTTTCCGGTGCGGCCATTGCAGGACCATGCAAGACAGAGAACTTAGGTATTGAAAAGGTAGTTGCAAATATTATTTCAAATCCTAATATTAGATTTTTAATTTTGGCTGGTGCCGAGGTACAGGGCCACATTACAGGCCAAAGTATTCAGGCATTATACGACAATGGCGCAGACCCGGATAAAAAGAAAATCATCGGTGCCACCGGTGCGATTCCATTTGTTGAAAACGTTCCTCTCGATGGTATTGAAAGATTCCAGAATCAGCTCGAAATAGTTGATTTAATCGATACTGAAGATATTGGAGCAATCCAATCCAAAATCAACGAATGTGTTGAAAAGGATCCTGGCGCCGTTGAAGGAGAACCGATTGTCATGGAAGTCGATGAGGAAAACGAAAGAATGGTAATCGTATCTCCGAAAAAGAACAAAAAAGAAGCTGAAGAATAATATTTTCAGCTTTTTATTCTATTTTTTTTCTAAAGCTTATAAAATTGTTTCATAACACTCAAACAATTATTTTTTAATGTTATTTTATAAATTTTAGATGTTGTAATTGTATTATGTCAGTTGAAGATATTTTAACAAATTATGATATGCTTATCACTTATTTTGAATTTTTTATTAATTGTTGAACTTTATGAATCAAATTATAAATTACTTATGCCTTTTTTAAAAGTTCATTAGCAATAAATAAATACTAATTTAAACACAAATATAAATCAATGAATATTTTTTGTGGAGGTAAAATTTTTGACAAGTAAAAAGATAATTGCACTGGCAATATTGGTTGTTGGTTTGTTTGCAGTTTCTGCAGTTAGTGCAGCAGATAATCAAACAGATGATGTTGTCAGTGTTGATTTGGTAACAAATGACATATCGTCTTTTGATGATTTAAAAAGTGAAGATGTAATTTATGATAATGATTCTTCTAATGGTCAAGAAGTATTGGCTGTTAGCGAGGATAATGAGGAAATTTCGCTAAATAATAATGATGAGATATTAGGTGAATCATCTCCATATTATTATGATTATTCTGTAGGTATTAGTGATACTACTATTTCACAAGGTAGCAGTAGTATTTCAATAAGTATTACTCCATGTTCAAGAAGTAATTATTATGCATATGACTTTTATATTAGGATTTATGATTCTAATGGTAATCAGGTAATTGGAGAAAATTTATATAGTGTGACAAAAACTACTAGATTATTTTTTTCAAATGGTTTGAGTGAGTTGGGTGCTGGTTCGTATACTATGAAAATTGTGAATTATGCCGATGATAGATTAATGGATACTGCAACATTAACAATATTGTCGCAGGAAATAAATTCATATGATTCCACAAGGGATGATTTATGGAATACAATTTATTATTCCTCTTCAGGCAGTCTAATAAAATTAAATAATGATATTTCATATTATTCTGGAAGTTCATCAATATCAATCTCAAAACAATTAACAATTGACGGTCGGGGTCATACAATTGATGCAAAAGATTCTAGAATTTTCAGTATTTCTGGAAATAATGTTGTTTTGAAAAATATCATATTTGAAGATGCAAGTTATTATGGAAATGGTGGAGCAATTTACTGGTCCGGAAGTTATGGAAAACTGATAAACTGTACTTTTATAAATAATGATGCATCAGATAATGGGGGTGCCGTCTATTGGTATGGTTCAAATGGGAACATGACTGGTTGCACATTCATAAACAATAGTGCAAATAATGGAGGTGCAGTTTATTGGTCTGGTTCGTATGGAAATATTGATAATTGTAATTTCAATTCAAATGATGCATTTAATCAAGGGGGGTCATTATATTTATCTAGTTCTGCAACTATAACAAATTCTAATTTCAAAGATAATGCCGCTGAATATGGTGGAGCAATAGCTATTGGGAGTGGTTATTATAGTATTAATATAGCTAATAGCAGTTTCAACAATAATGATGCCGATTATGGTTCTGCAATTAAATGGTATTCATCTTTAGGCACTGTAACTAATTGTACTTTCAATGGTGCAAAAACAAATAGCCATAAATATATGTACATTTCAGATAAGTTGTATCCTTATGTTTATTTGAATGCTGAGGATATCACCTTGGGAGAAAAGTTAAATCTCACAATTTCTTGGAGTGCTGATTTGCAGGGAAACATGTCTGTTGACATATTCAGCCAACGTTTAAATAAAACCGTAGCAACCCAACTAAAAACATTAGACGGTTCTTTCAATGTCATTGAATGGTCTGTTCCTAATTTAAAATCAGGGGATTATGAAATTACTTTAACCTATTCTGGAAGTAATATTTTTGAAACCCGTACTATTATTGATTATTTCACAGTTTATGGAAAACCTTCAAACATAACATTCACTGCTCAAAATGTAACATGGGGAACTCCAATCGTTTTAAACCCGACTGTAACCAGTGGAGCTACTGGTTTAATTGAAATTTATGTTAATGGAAGATATGTTGATGAATTCCAGGTTGGAACTAAATATGATTTAAAAAATGTTGGAGGCCCATCAAGCGAAATCACTTTGGTTTATTTGGGAGATGACAATTATAGATCATCTCAATACACCCAAACTGCATATGTGGAAAGATTGGATTCTTCAATAACTATTCCTGATAAATTCGTTTCAGGATATTCAACTATTCCAATCACATTTAATGAAGATGCAACTGGATTAGTTAAGGTCTATTTTGCAGGATATAATTATGAAGGTTATTTGGTAAATGGAACATTTGAATTTGATACTTCTAATAAGGTAAGTTATGGGGATCAATATCTGTCTATTGATTATGAAGGTGATGGCAAATATAATCCATTATATGGTGGATATTATGTTGATGTGGAAATTCAGATTCCTACTCTTGAATTAAATATTCCTAATGTTAAGACTGGCAATAATGTAATTGTAACTCCATATGTTCGTGGTGCAACCGGAACTTATAGTATTTATGTAGATGATGTATATAAAAGAAGCATTAGTGTTGGAGAGTCATATACTATTTATTCTCCAGATTTAGGCAAACATGATGTTAGGGTAGTGTATGGTGGAGACAGCTACTATGCAAGTGTTGAGAATTCAACTGCATTCAGAGTATATGAATTTTACCCGATTGAAATAGAAAATACTAATATAATTCACAATA
The DNA here is from genome assembly GCA_900318035.1 of uncultured Methanobrevibacter sp. Classification (GTDB taxonomy): domain Archaea; phylum Methanobacteriota; class Methanobacteria; order Methanobacteriales; family Methanobacteriaceae; genus Methanocatella. The sequence continues at coordinate 13,935 of ONJC01000027.1, read as the reverse complement.
CTGATAATTACCTTAAAGCAACATTTTATGATGTGTATGGTAATTTACTTTCAAATAAACTTGTAATATTTAATGTGGATGGTGTAAATTATAATAAGGTTACTGATGAAAATGGTGTTGCTATTTTAAATGAAAAATTTGAAATTGGTGATTATCCTCTCATTGTCATGAATATAGATGTCAATGAAAAATATTACACTACATTAAAAGTCTTTACAAGCATTCACACTGAAGACATGACCAGATATTACAATAGCGGTTTTGATTTTAATGCTACATTTTTAGGTAAAAATGCAAGGGCGTTATCTACTTCCATTGTTCTTTTTGATGTAAATGGAACATTGTACCCTGTCGATACTGATGGAAATGGTTATGCAAAATTAATAGTTCCGTTGGATATAGGAACTTATAAAATAACATCATTTAATCCTGAAACAGATGAAAATACGACAAATAAATTAACTATTGTCACAAGTATCGATTCTGAAGATATGTCTCGGGCATATAACTCTACAATAGATTATAAAGCAACATTTTATGATGCTGACGGAGGTTATCTTGTCAATCAAACTATCATATTTGATGTTGGTGGCAGACAATATAATGTCGTCACTGATTATAAAGGTCAGGCTATTTTAAATGTTGGTTTGGCTAAAGGCGAATATAATGTCACAACTATTAATCCGGTCACCAATCAGAAAAATATAAATAAATTGATAATTTTGGAGAGAATTATCAACAATAATGATGTTATTGTTTATGGTAGTGAAGAAACATATTATGGTGTTCGCGTAATTGACAATAATGCTGTCGTATGTAAAGCTGGTGAAACAGTATCATTTTACATTAACGGCAAAGCATATAATATTAAAACAGGTTCTGATGGTTACGCATACCTTAAAATAGCAGAATCCACAGGCGAGTATGTTGTTTCCGCATCATATAAAGGATACACTGTATTTAATAATGTTATTGTTCTGGAAAATGTTCCTTCGGTATTGTCTGTCAGTGTAAATAACATTAATTATGGTCAAAATGCATTTGTAAATGTAAGTGTCGATACATCTTATCTGCATGGTAATGTAAATATTTCAATTAAAGGCAATAACGGTTATGAAAATTCATTCATACAAAGGGCATATGAGTCAATCACTAAGGAAATACCTAATTTGAATGCTTCATCTTATCAAGTAACAACAATATTTACGGACTTTGATAATTTAAATTTCAATAAAGTTACTAAATCATTTTCAGTATCAAAAGTCACTCCGGATATTATTGTCACCTGTGAGGGTGAGGAGTATGGTAAAAACTCAACTATTACAGTAAACATTCAAAAAGCCAGCGGCAATGTAACAATAAAGGTGGGGGATAGGACTTTCACAGAAGATGTCATTAAAAATGGTGTTGTCATTAAAAGGATTTCAGATTTACGTCCTGGAACTTATGCCGTTAGTGTGACATATAATGGAAACAATAATTTCAATAAGGCTTCCAAAACTGCTTCGTTTGAAGTTGCAAGGGGATCCGTTGGATTTTACACTACAATAAATAATAATGTTTATGGTCAGGATTCAATAGCAACTACATTTTCAAGCTTTGCAGGTAAAGTAACTCTTAAATTGGGTCAGATTACAAAAACAATAGATGTGGCTGCAGATAAGGATTACACAATCAACTTTGGAAAATTAAATGCTGGAAAATATACAATCAATTCCAATATAGCTCCAAGTGATAAAAATTATGAAACTGTAAATGATACAGTTAGTTTTGAAGTTAAAAAGGCAAATATGAATGTAAATGTAAAAGCAGAAAATATTGAAATTGACCAATCAGCAAAAATAACAGTAACTCTTTCAAGTGGTCTAAATGGTGATGTGAAATTACAATTGGATGGTAAGGAATATGTTCAATCAACTTCCAATTCACAGACAATTTTCAACATTGCAGGTCTTAAATTAGGAAAATACTCTGCTAAAGCAGTGTATGGTGGAAACAGCAATTTCAATTCTGCTTCAGGTAGCGCAAACTTTGAGGTTAAAAAAGTTCAAACCATGAATTCAATTGTTCCGACTGCCGTATCTAATCTTGATTATGATTTTGGTGTTGATTTAGCAAGTGATGCGACAGGCACTGTAACTGTTTCAATAAATGGTAAGGATTACACTTCAAATGTTGTAAATGGTAAGGCTAATATTATACTTCCTAAATTGGCTGATGGTGATTATCCTTACACAATAAAATACTCAGGAGATAATAGATATGCGGGTTTTGCTGTAAACAATAATGTAAAAATAGCCAAAACTACCATCAAATCAGGTGATGCCAATGTAGTTTACGGAAAAGGTTATGACTATAAAACCACTTTCATTAACTCTGATGGCACTCCATTGGCAAATGCAGATGTTTCATTTGTGATAAACAATAAGGTATTCAAGACTAAAACAGATTCAAAAGGTGTTGCCACATTAAATGTCGGATTGGGTAATGGTGTTTACAAAATCAGTTCGATTAATTCAAAAACCGGTGAAACAACCCATAATACATTAAAAATCATCGGCGGAACTAATGCAACAGTTCTTTCAGCTTCAAAGGTATCAACAGTATACAATGGGGGAAAATATTTAACTGTTGTTTTAAAAGACATATTTGACCGCCCAATAGCTAATGCACCCATATCTGTAAATTTCGCAGACACTCTTAAAGTAGCCGTTACCGGTGCAAATGGCCAGGCAAAAATATCCACTAATTCATTGACTCCGAAAACATATAATGTGGCAATAACATTTGCCGGAGACAATAAATACACAAAATCATCAACAACTGCAAAGGTTGTTGTAAGCAAGGCCAAAGTCAAGATATCTGCAGCTAAAAAGACATTCAAAGCAAACCTTAAAACCAAAAAATATACTGTAACTTTGAAAAACAGCAAAAATAAAGTAATGAAGAAAGTTAAACTCCAAATTAAAGTCGGAGGTAAAAAATATAAGGCAACTACCAATTCCAAAGGTAAGGCCACTTTCAAAATTACAAAATTGACTAAAAAGGCCAAGTATATTGCGGTTGTTAAATATTTGGGAAATAAAAACTACAAAGCTTTAAGTAAAAAAGTGGTAATTACTGTAAAATAGTATTTTACCCTTTTTTCATTTTTAGGAGGAATCATGTTTAACAAAAGGCATTTGCTGATTTTAACATTAATTATATGCGTTTTATTTTCTATTTCCAGTGTTGCAGCCAGCAATTCAAATGAAACAGAAATTATTGGTGAAGATCAAAGCGATGAGAAAATGGCATTGGAAACATATGATGAAAAATTTACTGAAGATATTATAAGCATTCCGGAGTCAGAAAATGCTTTAAATTCTACTGATGGAAAAGAAATAATTTCCAAAGAAGCAGATAATGAATCAGATTCAAAACTGTCAGTAAATTATGCTGATGCATATCTGGATTCGATTACCACCAGATATAACTCGGGTGAAATGTTATATTTGGGATGGTCCGGTTATTTTGATGGATATTTCAGGATTTATAAGGGCAGTTCCCTGTATCATGAGGAATATCTGGCAGGTACTGATGATGATCGTGAGTGGGATTTGGAAGGGATGAGTCCTGGAACATACACGGCAAAACTAATCACTTATAATGGAATTTCCCTGGCATCTGGAAAGATTGTCATTCAAAAATCTTCAAGCAAAATTTCAGTCAAATCTTTCAAGGCGACTGCAGGAAGCAAATTCTACTGCTATGCCTATGTTAAGGATAAATTCACTGGAAGAAATTATAATGGTGGTTCGGTTAAGTTTAAAATCAATGGCAAGACTTACAAAGCCAAGCTGATTGATGGTGTTGCAGTTGCAAAAATCAAAATTCCATCAAAAATCAAAACATTTACCTGCACCGCAACCTTTAGCGGTGGAAGTAATGTTTACAAAAGCTCTACCAAATTCAAAATGACAGTTAAAAAGAAACCCACCTACAAAACTTTAACTCTCAGGACTAAAATGTCAGATACAAAGCATTTGACAAAGTATTACGGCAATTATAAAATTGAAACATATAAATTCAAACATTCTCTCACAACTGTTTGCATAATGCTTTATAAAAATGGTAAAATGTATAAGTTTGGTCAATATTTGACTAAAATCCATTATAAGAAAAATGGAGTATGGCATTGGTCTGACTGGGGTGTTGGCAGCAAGGAAGCCATGTACCACAAATATTATTTCAGCAATGATATTCATGTAGGCAATGTCAAAATCAAATTCAAGATATAGTAATATTTTCACCAAATATTACTTCTTTTTTTAATTTTTTTCATACATGCACATCATCATAACTATGCTTTTTCTTAAAATATGCAAGAAAAAAGCAAAGGTTTATATATAACCTAAATTAAATTATTATTTACAGTGGTGATAGGTTGTTTTTTCTTAGAAAATTTACAAAAAATCGAAAGTTTTATATACTATTACAAACAACTTATTATTACAAACATGCATTCACTCAAAAAATGCAGTTGTTTTTAGAAAGTTTATTTCTAAAAAAGATTGTCGAACGCCACCACAGAAGTGGAAAATTATAAAAAAATAGTAGGTGATAACTATGAACCATCATGAATCAATTAACTGGAGCGACAAAGTAAAAAGTCTCGATCAAACCATAAGGGACGAAATCGGTATCGAAGGCGAAAACGAAGCCAAGCATATCCTCATCAAGGTGCAGACAAAGGCCGCTGAGCCTATCGAACCGGCATTCATTGTAGGGGAGGATGAAAAGTTCCTTGACCTGTTTGTGCTTTCACCGCAGGGACCGGGCATCACATCCACCGCCGTACTTAAGGACAACATCCAGAGTGTTGGCGTAATCGGTGGAGTCTCAGCAGAGAAGGTTGACCCGTCTGAAATTCCGGAAGCCCCGCTTTTGGATGATGTGGACGGTTTGTACCAATGAGGTTAAAATGAGGCACCGCAGAAAACCCAAATTCAAAAGAGACAATGACTATTACAGGCGAGAACAGGAGCTGAACCGCAAGATTCGGGATTTCCAGAATAAGTATTATGATCTCCAGCGTCCGTCAACACCCGCTCAATACAGAGAGATGGACATGTTAAGAAGGGAGATCAAATATTTACTCTCCCTTCAGGGATCTCAGGTTTGGCAAAAGTCCTACAATCGCAAACACGCTTATTTCGACCAGCTCACCTTGTTCAAATCAATGTATATGATGTGGAAAAGGGACACGGCATTCACATATATCGAAGAATACCATGACGTTCCGCACCACATCTCAATGTGGGCTCGTGACATAGGTGCAAATCAGGTTTCAACGCCCGTGTTTGGAACCTAATCTTTTATATTTTAAAGATAAAAATATAAATCAAGAGGCATAACATGAACAAGGTAAAGTTAAATGATATAGCAGAAATCCAGACAGGCCTTTCATACAGAAGATATCTCGATGAAAACGGCCGGGAATTCAACGTCATAGTCCAAAGGTCAATCCAAAAGGATGGAATACTGAAGGACTTTGAAAAAATCAGATTAAACCCCGAAAGCATCAAACCACACCATTTCACCGAACCGGGGGATGTGCTGATGAAGATGCCATATCCATATGACGTTGTTTGTGTTAGCCAGCCTGGGCTGGTGGTAAGTGACAGAATAGCTATCATTCGCCTAAACCATCACCATGACCCTTCTTTTATAGCTCACTTGCTCACCAACGCCCACATAAAAAAGCAGCTCTACGAACTTTCAAGCACCGAGAGAATTTCCCACGCCTCCCTGAGACAAATCAAAGAATTGAAACTGGTCCTGCCGGACTTGGAAACCCAGAAAAAATACGGTGAGCTTCTCGACACCATCAATGAAAAGCTCTATGCGGACCAGAAGGTGGTTGATTATGACAGGGACCTCAAAGAGGGAATCCTCAACAGGCTATGGGGGGAATTCTGATGCACCGCCGCACAATGCCAAACAACTATAGGGTATTAAGAAATATCCTTTCAAAAACACGACAAATTGAGGTATCACAGGACATGTCCTATGTCCTGATTTATGCATTCCTCTACAAATATGCATCAGACCTTCTTAAAAATCATCTCTCAAGTGTCATCGAAGATGAACCGATAACTCTCGATGAAGCCTTTAAAAATGAAGATTACAGGAGGCAGTTCCGTGCGGATGCATTCAACATGTTCGGATATTATATTCCGGAATCAGAACTGTTTTTTGATGAGCTTATCAATGAAAAATACACTGAAAACTTTTTTATCCATGAATTCATCACGGCCTTTTCAGAAAACGTCAAGTTTCCGACAGATTCCGCCTATGAAATGTACTTCAAGTATATATTCAGGGCTCTTAAAAGAGGAATCAACGTAAACAAGTTTGAATTTGAAGGCGAAAATCACCTGGTAGTCAAGGACCTGATTCTTACAATCTCAAAGCTGGACATATTTGAAAGGGAATTTCCTTTTGAAAGGGTGTTTGACAGGATATGCGATTCAGATCTCATACATGTCGAAAAGGATCCGGAATACATTAATTCACTGCTTGCAGCTATAATAACTTCTCAAAAAACACATCTTGAGGATATCTACAATCCGTTTTTAAATGATGCATCTTCCCTGATTGACCTTTCCCATAAGTATGGCGAGGGAATAGTCCACGTTCACGCCAAGGGCTTTAGCCAAATCAGCTACTGTGTGGGAATTGTCAAGTTCTTCATCTGTTTCTTTGATTTGGACAATGTATTTTTAAACTATGGAAGTCCTTTTTCATTACACAACATGTCAGACACTGAATTTGATGTCATTGTATCAAGAATACCTCCAATAACACCAAGACGTTTCAAAAGATTCAGCAAGGCTCAAAATGAGGAAATAATCAAAAGAAAAAATATGAATAAGGTAAGAAGCGTGCTGAGCGAATCATTGGGCATTGATGAGGATGCATTGGAAAATGACCCCGAACTTAAAAACACCATTGACAATCTTGCAGTCAAAATGAGCCGTGGCAAAAATCCTGCAGATGAGCTGACAGGCGAATATGAAGTGCTGAAAAACAGCGAGTACCTGTTTTTGATTAATCTGATACACAGCCTGAAGGATGACGGTATAATGGCCGTTTGTCTCTCACAGGGCTTTTTAAATAAAAACTCACTTGAAATTTTAAGAAAATATCTGACATTCGAGAAAAACTACATAGACTGCATAATAAGCCTTCCCGATGAACTTTCAAAATCAAAAAGGCCGGAAGTCATTGTAGTATTTCGCAAAAACAAGACTTCAGATGACATAGTCTTCATTGACCTTTCAAGCAAATACAATACCGTACCGAGCCGTTATCGGGTTTCAGGCACGTTTAATAAAAATCTCCTTCTGACTCGTGAAACTCAGGACAAGGTCATATGCGTATATAACAAACGCAAAACCGTTGACAAGTTTTCAAATGTGGTTCCTCTCAGGGATTTGGCCAAAAACGAGTTCAATCTTTCAACTTCAAGATATGTGGATACCTTTGAAGGGGAATTTGTCCGTCTGGAGGACTTGAAGAATCAAAAGGAGCAGATAACTGCCCGCATTAAAAAGTTAAATAAAAAAATAGATATGATGATGGATGATCTGGGCATTGATTTCTAGAATGCTATTCTTTCACTTATCCAGTCGCTATCAACAGGTTCAGGTGTTTCGCCAGCTTTTGTGAAAAATGAACAGTGAATAAGCTCGTCATTGTGAATGTAGACTGTTCCGATCCCATCTTCACTTTGTATTTCAAAACGTTTTTCAAGGCCGACGTTTTTAGCTTCAACAAGCTCGCTTTCGATTGCGTTTGCGATTATGGCTTTTGCAGTATCCATATTGATTGTGAAAACTGAATCGTTAATGTCAATGTCAATCAGATAGCTTTTTAAAATCTTTTCATGGTATTGTGAGTAAACATCTGAGTTTATAAAAAGTTCAAATCCCTTTATTTCACCGTCAACTATTACGACAACGCCTGTCTGTCCTTTTTCTGTTTTAAATTTGCTTATAACTTCATCCAAATTTGCATTCAGATTTTCATAGCTTTCAGACATTGCCTGTGTGGGGGAGTGAAATCCGTGTTCAGTTTCAAGTTCATCAATGGAATCCCAGACGGCATTCTGAACGCTTGCTGATGAACGGTTTGCACTTATTGATGCGCAGCGTGTTCTTGATGTTGCCATGAAGTTGGAATTTTTAAATTCATGCTTGTATTTCCATCGTCCGTGTTCTGTGCAGTTTACAGGTATTTTCATCTCGCTTTTAGGTGCAATCAGGATGGTTCCATTGACTATTCTGTTCTGGTCCCCTCCGATTATCTCTTCACCGTCAATTAAAAGCAGCGGTGTTACTGACATGTTTTCAACAACAAGTGTGTTTACTGTTGATTCTTCACATTCCTTTACATTAACGAGTCCTAGTTCAAAACCCTTTTTCAGAGTTATGACGTCCAACTTATAGTTCAGTGGTGTTTTCAGCGGTATTATTGCCATGTTCTTGTGGGTTTGCCCGTCCAAAAATTCTATTTCTTCCACACTAACTGTCATTTGAATCTCCTTTGAAGTTTTCTTCAATCAATTCCAAATCTATTTTTCCCAGGTTGTCACTTAAAAAGTGTATGTCACTTTCAGGGTTTTCAATTTCTTTAAGATATTCGTCAGAGCTCATTATTTTGGCTATTGCTTCTTGATGGGTTATGAATTTGATTTTTGCAAAGTATTCATCGTTGATTTTATCGTAAATGCGTCCGCTGCTCATGCATCCTTTGACAACTGTGCTGGTGCTGTTTGCAATGTATCCTATTTTTCCGAAATGTCTCATTTCACAGGCTATTGCCTCGGTATCATATCTGTTGTCCGGTTCCTTTACCAGCTTGACTATTGCGTTAAGTTTAAGCGGTTTTGAACCGTACATCTTTTGAAGTGCAGTAATGGTTATATACATATATTATCACCTTGTGTATATATTGTTAATAAAAGTATTTAAATGTTTTCAAAAAACTCATCGATGTTTTCACGGTGTCCGATAAAGAGAATCAAATCATCCTCCAGAAACTTGAAATCTGGTTTGACTTCGATAAAGGTGTCTTCTCCACGAACGACACCTGTAACCTTCAGGCTGTGCTCTTCAAAAGGAAATTCATCAAGGTGAGCATTTTCACTGACGCGCAGAGAGTCGATTTCCAGGTCTGTGTATTTGTAGTTCAGATATGATGCGATATCATCGGTTGTCACTGTCCTGAAAGCATTGTAGTTGTCGGATCTCAGGTCGTTTATCGCATCGGTTATCTCATCAACGTCCTTGTTGTAGTAGTCCAGAATACGTGTAAACATCATGATGCTTGTTTCGAATTCCTTAGGAATGACCTCGTCTGCTCCCGCTTCGATTACCTCATCGATGTTTTTGAGATACTGTGTACGCACGATAATGTGAATGTCGGGATTTAGCCTGCGGGCCGCATCGATTGTTTTGAGTGTTTCATCAAATGTTGAGGCGGATATGACTATGCACTGTGCGGATGTAATGTTGAGCTCTTTTAGGACGCTTTCGCTGGATGCCTTTCCGAAGATTATTGGAATTCCAAGGGCCTGCTGGTTTTCGACGATTATCGGATTGGTATCGACAATGAGATATGGTATTTTAAACTCGCTACATGCCTTTGCCATCTGTTTCCCGTTCAGTCCCATACCGACCAGTATTACGTGGTCTTTAATGGTCTGTGATTCCTCCATATCTTCAGGCAGGCTTTTAAGCTCGCTGTCGACCTTGAAATAATCGATTTTTGAAAATGCCTGGACGATTTTTGGAGTAATCTTTTCCAGAAATGGTGTTGATGACATTGTAAGGATGCTCACGCCCAAAAAGATGGAGAAAAATCTGTTTGTCATGAGGCCGTATTTCATTCCTTCCTTTGCAAGGACAAATGAGAATTCCCCAATTTGGCTTAAAAGAATTGCAATACTTATGGAAACTTTTGACGGAAGTTTCAATGCAATTCCTGTAATTAAAGTGGCCGTAAAGTTAATTAACAATATCGCAACTGTCAGTGTGACAATCGGCACGATATTGTAGAGAAACATGTGCAGATTGACCATCAGACCTATACTTATGAAAAACAGGCTCATGAACACATCCTGAAAAGGCTGAATGTATCCTAATGTCTGGTGTGAGTATTCGGTATTCGAAATCAGAAGGCCCGCTATGAAAGCGCCAAGTTCAGGACCTATTCCGATTAAACTGGTTGCAAATGTTGTTCCCATACATATGAACAGGGTCAAAAGCAGGAACAGGTCTCTGTTTTTAGTTCTGGCCGCATCCCTCAAGGCAAACGGTATGAACCATTTGGCTCCAATGAATATCAGCAGTATGAGTCCCACAACCTTTATTATGAGTGTCGGAACAGAATGGACTTCGAGAGGCTGACCTCCAAGAAGGGGTGTAATCAGTATGACAATAATGACGGCTATGTCCTGAAATATCAGAATGCCCAGTGTAACTCTTCCCTGTGCGGAATGTGTGATGTGCTTTTTCTGCATTATCTTCATGACAATTGCGGTTGAGGAAAATGCAACCAGGAATCCTAAAAATATTGCGCTGTTGATGTTGAGGCCTGTGGCAATGCCCAGAAGCGCTATCAGAACGGTTGTCAGAACCACCTGCAGAATTCCTCCAATCAGTGCATAGTGCTTGATTGCCGAGAATTTTTCAGCTGAAAACTCAAGACCGATAATGAACAGCAGAAATATCACTCCAAGCTCTGAAAGGCTGGATATCAATACTGTATCATTGATTGTGTGGCCTATAACGATTCCGGCTGTAAAAAGGCCAATCATTGTAGGCAGCTTCAGCTTGTTGAAAATCAGCAATACAATCACTGCAGTGATTAGAATTATTGACATGTTTTGAAGTATTAAGATATCCATGGTTTCATCTATATTCCTTTTTTTCAATTATTATATTTGTTTTATATCAATTATTAAATTAATTGTTGGTGTGATTAAAATAATGGTTTTTCATCATATGTGTATTTTGGATTGTCGCTACTTTTAAATTTGGACTGCCTATGGGCATGCCATTTTCAGGATAATTTCAATCTCAAAAAAATCCGCATATGTGATATGTTTAAAATTAGTAATTCAAGCTATATAAACTTTAATTTCAAGTTAAAGAAATTTTATAACTTAAAGACAATATTAAAAAGAGAAAATAGTAGTAGATTATAATCTACTAACTTTAATTAAAGATTCAACAGGTATGCCTTCAATTTCTGAAAGACCTGCCTTATCGATTAAAACGGTGACGCAGGTAGGCTCTCCGCCCAAGTCCTTAACTGTGTGAATGACTTCCTTGACGGTTTTTCCACTGGTGATTACGTCATCGACGATGATGACCTTTTTACCTTCAACGGTTCCGAAATTGGTACTGATTGTACCTTCATCACTGATTTCCTCATTGTCATTTCTGTGTTTGTTAGGGTGGAAAATTGCAAGTGAAGTGTCCATTCCGGTCATATCTTCTAAAAACTCAGCCATTACAGTTGCAAACGGAATGCCGCTGACTGCAATGCCGCAAACAACATCCGCTTCACCATGGGTTAAAGCTATATCGCTTAAGGCACCTGAAACATAACTTAAACGTGTTGAGTTTCCACCAATACTTTTCCAGTTGATTGCAAAGTCAACAGGAGCATCGACCTTAACTTCTTCGGCCTTTTGGAGAATCAGCCATCTTGCCGTATCCATACTTACATTAAGTTCATCGGCAATTTCGCCTGTGGTAAATCCGTGTTGTCTAAGTTCCTGAGCTCTTTGGATTAATTTTTCTTTCACAATATCACCTTATACAAGTTCCTCAAAACTAATTGGTTTATGTTCTTTGGAAGATCTGTTAGCAGCAATAACCATCTTAAGGGCTTTGAGTCCATCTTCACCAGTAATTTCAGGTTCCAAATCATTAACGACTGAATTCAGGAATGATTTCAATTCTCCCTTAAGCGGTTCTTCATGTTTGATTTCAATGTCCTGTGCAAACTTACCGAACACTTCAATGCTCTGTTTTATATAGTCCACAGATATGATTCCCGCAGTACCTGTAAGTTCCAGCTCTCTGCGTTTATATGGGGTAAGCCAGTTTACTTCGATAATTCCTGTTGATTCATTGTCGAAGTTTACCATGATTTCTGCATGGTCTTCAAACTCGGAGTCATCAAAACTGCAGTTCATTGAACCGTAAACCTGAGTGACTTCCTCTTCAAATAAGTAGTTCATAATGTCTAAATCGTGAATAGCCAAGTCTATTGATACGCCAACGTCTTTTATCCTTGGTGGGAGTGGTCCTACTCTTTTTGCAAAAGCAGACACTACGTCTCCTATTACTCCATCATCAATAAGTTCTTTAGCCTTTTGAACTGCGGGGTTAAACCTTTCAACATGTCCTGTTGCAAGCATTACTCCTGCATCTTTTGCAGCAGCAATCATTTCTTCCGCTTCATTTAAAGTAAATGCGATTGGTTTTTCGACAAGTATGTGTTTTTTAGCCTTGATGGCTTCCATTACCACTGCATGGTGGAAAGTGGTTGGAACACATACGCTCACAGCTTCAATATCTGGATTTTCAAGTAGTTCGCTATATTCGGTGTAACCTTTGGCACCATATTTCTTCTCTATTTTTTTAAGAGCTCTTTCACTAACGTCAGAAACTGCAAGCAAATTAGCTTCTTCCATTTTATGGTAAACACGGACATGGTTTTCACCCATAGCTCCTACTCCAATAACTCCTACGTTTACAGTTTTCACTTCAATTCCTCCGTTTAAATATAATCCGCAAAAAGTCTTCCTATGCGCCCGCCAAGTTCAAGCGCATTCTTAACAGATCCTTTTTCAGAATGTTGTTTAAGGATTTCTCCTTCTTTAGTCAATAATATTGAATAAACATTAAGTTCCTTATCTTTCATGCGGGCAATAGAACCGATTGGCCATTGACATCCAACGCCGAGTTCTTCAAGCACTTTTTTCTCTGCAAGCACTTCCTGCATTGAAAAATAATGATTTAATTTAGCAATAGTTCTCTTTTTATCGTAATCTTTCCTGGTGATGATGGCCAGCGCTCCCTGTCCTGCCGGAGGTGTGATGTAATCCAGCGGAAATACGGTTTTTATGTATTTTTCGAGATTCAATCTTTTGATTCCTGCTTCGGCCATTATGGTTGCATCAAGCTCATCGCTTAAAGCTTTCTTGATTCTGGTTTCGATATTTCCTCTTATGGGTTTGAGGTCGAATTCCTTTTCATAGTGGTTACAGAAAGCTTCCCTTCTGAGGCTGCTGGTTCCAAGTCTGGAGCCGGGGCCCAGTTCGTCCCAGGTCTTGTTTGATATGAGGACTTCATTTGGAGATTCTCTTTTTGGAACTGCAACGATTTCCAAATCTTCATCAAGTTCAGTTGGCAAATCCTTAAAACTGTGTACTGTAAAATCAACTTCCTCCTCCAAAAGTGCAACATCAAGTTCCTTGGTGAAAAGACCTTTTGAATCCATGTTGTACAGCTGGGAGTTTGTGATTTTATCTCCTTTTGTTTTAATTATTTCCACATCAATTTTCTCGCCAATTATTTTAGATAAGTCGCTGCAAACCTGATTGGTTTGAGCAAGGGCTAATTGGCTTCCGCGAGTTCCTACAATCATTATTTAAATCTCCGAATTTTTCTTTCTAGAAAAATTAATTTTTACTAGAATATAAGTTTTAACTTATAGCTAGTCCTACATTGTTAATGTTTATAGGTTTTAATAATTAAATGTTTCAATTTTTTTTCATGCACCGAAACTTAAGTAATTTTTTTCTAATTTTTGAATTTTAAATAACATTGTTATATTTCTGTTTGATTCAGAATCAAAATTTTTATTAATAAA
>ONJC01000039.1 GCA_900318035.1 uncultured Methanobrevibacter sp. | reverse complement strand
TGGTGCGAAAGCAGTTAATTGTTTACCGTTTTTAATCAATTGAACACGTACACATTTACGAATAGCAGAGTTAGGTTGTTTTGCTTCTATCCCTACTTTCTCGATTACAATACCTCTAGCTTGAGGAGCTCCTTCGAGAGGATCAGCTTTAACGTCTAATCTTAAAGCTCTTCTTTTGTAATCTACATCTTTCCACTTAAAATTTTGTCTATTTTTTTTAAGTTTTTTTGCAGCAAAAAGTCCTGGCATATTTTATTCCTCTAATCTTTTTGTTAAAAACATATCTAAGAATCCACCGCTGCGATTTATACTATAGTCTATAGTACAATCTAAATTCAAAGATATAAATCAGTATAATTAATAATTTAGACGATATAAATCATCTAAAAGAAGATATCTTGAAATGAAATTCAAAACTTTGACAAAAAGCACACATAGTCAAGTTATTAAAAAAGTACAGATACCTTAAGATAAAATATATCTTTCAACCTTTATAAATGTATTCATTTTTAGGCCGAAAAACAAATAAAAAAAAGTTTTATTGAAAAAAATAAAATTTATAAAATAGCTAAAAAGCTATTTTAAAATTATATTGTCAATATTATGTTGTCTATTTGCTAATAATTTAGCTCTTTCAATATTGATTCCATTTTTACCGATAGCAATACGTTTGTTGGTATTGTCTGCTGTAACAGTAGCTATTTTTTCACCTGACTGCCTTTGACTGACTTTTACAGTCTGCAGTTTTGCAGGTGACAAAACATTTTTGATAAACTGTATAGGGTCGTCATCCATTTCGATGATTTCAACACCCTTGTCTACTGCTCTTTGAACTTTAGAAACTGAACTTCCTTTTTTACCTATAGCAAGTCCCATGTCACCATTCTTTACAACGAAAGTAACTTTTCCATGTTCATCATCGATAATGCAATCTTTTACCATTGCCCCAGTCATATTTTCGAAAAGAGCTATGTATCTAATTTCATTTGCACTAAATTTAATAGACACTTAAATCTACCTCAAATCGTCTAATATAGTAGAATCTCCTGGATCGTTTACGATTAATGTAGCAACAGTGAAAGGTTTACCACAAACAGAACCCAAATCTACACTGGTTCCATCATATACTAAGGATGGAATTTCGGAAAGATTTGCATAATATTCAACATCTTCAAGAATATCTTTAGGAGCGTTGGCTGCAACTACTACAAGTTGACCTTTTCCTAATTTTAAAGATTGAATTGATTTTTCAGAGCCTAAAGTTACATCTCCAGTATCTACAGCTACTCTGATTCCTCTATCTACGTCCATCATCTAGCCTCCTATTCATTTTTATAATCCATTTTGACACCGACTGAACCGGTACCAAGAGGTATTGGTTGTCCAATAATAATATTTTCGATGATACCTGTTAAATCATCTACTTCACCACGAATACTTGCGTTAAGTAAATGTTTACCAGTTTCTTCAAAAGCTGCACGAGCTAATACACTTGATTTTTCACCACTAATACCGTGTCTTCCGATGGATTTCACAACACCTTCAGAAGTCATGATATCAGCAACTAACATGATATGTCTTACATCAACACTAAGACCTTGTTCTGAAAGGGTATTTTGAGCTTCGTTAATAATTGACTGACGAGCCGCTTCAATACCCAGCACTTCACCGATTTCGTGAATGTTGTTGGTGGTAGTCCTTACAGGGTCAATACCGTCCATGTCAAGAATTTCCTTAAGGTTAGACCCTTCGGTATGGATAATCCATTCCCTATCATCCCTACGGATAATAACTTTACCTATACCTTTTATACCACTGATTTGTAAATCACGAACCTTATCAGCTAAAAGACGAAGTTCACGAATTTCGAACTTTGAATCGGATTTATCTGATTTTTGTGAAGGAACGATAATGTGATTATTGTTAATTGTAGCTTTCTTGAAAGTTTTTTCAATAATAGCATTAATTTCATCACGGTCAAGTCTTTTCTCTTCAATTTTCTTGTTATCTAAAACTGCTTCCACTTCCATGGTACCATAGTTTAAGTTAAAGTCAGAAAGAATATCGTTTATAGTACTTTTACCAATCTGGTTAGCTAAAGTTCTGACAAACTCTTCATCATTGCGTCTTTCCTCAGTAAAGTAAATGTCCATGGTTGGAGTAGCAATATCTTTTCTAGCATCAACAATCTCAATAAGTCTTGGAAGACCTAATGTTACGTTTAACTCAGTTACCCCTGCGTAGTGAAAAGTACGCATGGTCATCTGAGTACCAGGTTCACCAACAGATTGTGCAGCTACAGTTCCAACAGCCTCACCAGCTTCAACATGAGCTCGGTCATAGGCAGCCTTGAGCTTACGGATAAGCTCGGTTAATTCATCATCAGTTAACTCTCTGTTAATATATGCCTTAGCTAAATCTTCGATATAACTATCTGGAAAAGCTATATCAAGATTTTCTTCTTCATTAAGTTGAGCAATAACCTCTTTAATTTTAATTATAACATCTTCCATAGTTACACCTACTTAGCATCAGTTTTAATCCTGATTTCATCAATGAGTTTATTCAAGTCTGCAGGTTTACCGAAGTCGGATTTTGCAGGGTCAACACCATCTTCACCGAACATGGTTTGAATAACATTACCCTGGTTGTCTGTAACAAGTCCGGAAGGTTTAACCTGCAAGTCCTGAAGCGCATTTACAAGTCTTCTTTGCATGTAACCGGATTGCGCTGTACGAATCGCAGTATCTACAAGACCTTCTCTTCCACCCATTGCGTGGAAGAAGAACTCGATCGGGTCAAGTCCTGATTTGTAACTTGAGTGTACAAATCCTTTCGCTTTAGCCCCTAACTCGCCTTTCTTGAAGTGAGGCAAGGTTCTGTTGAGGTAACCCCTTTCGATACGTCCACCCCTAACCGCCTGTTGTCCTACACAAGCGGTAATCTGAGTAAGGTTCAACATGGATGCCCTAGCACCGGTACGTGCCATTACTACAGAGTGGTTTTCTACAGCCATCACATGGTCATATGGATCTT
The DNA here is from genome assembly GCA_900318035.1 of uncultured Methanobrevibacter sp. GTDB lineage: Archaea > Methanobacteriota > Methanobacteria > Methanobacteriales > Methanobacteriaceae > Methanocatella. The sequence goes on along the minus strand of ONJC01000039.1, from coordinate 9,297 downwards.
CAGGATATTGTTTACCCATTGTAAGGTAGTTTTCTGCAATACTACCGGACATGTCCCTAGCTTCCCCGAGAACCTGCATGATTTTCATCTCTAAAGTCTCTTCAAGACTTCTGCCCGGTAAAGCCTGGAGATATCCTTCTTCATAAGATTGAACAAGCATGTCTACTTCTTCCATCTTTTTATCCAAGTGCTCATTAATACGGTCTTGAGCTTCCTGAGGAATTTCCTCATCATTTAAGGATGTGGTAATTCCGGTTTTCATGATTCCACAGATTGCAAGGTCAGTGGATCTGTCTAAGAATTCCTTAGCTCTTCCAGGACCGTATTCCTTAACGATTTTATCCAGGATTTTTCCTGAAAATGAACCGTATGCGGATTCATCTATTACTCCCTGGGTAAGGATACCGTTTTTGATTACAACGGTTGCATCCTCTTCAGGATATACCACTGGACATTTTGAAATCTCAGCACTGTAGGATAAGTTCAAGTCATTAGGTAATAATAATGAGAATAACTCTTTTCCAGTCCATTTATCTCCTTTGTCCTTGAAGATGAAAGAATCTTCATCAAAATCAGGGTCATATTTTAAAACCCATTGGTTGGATTTGAATGGTGGAATATCCAAGTGAGATTTACGTATGATTTGTAAAGCTTCCTCTTCAGTGAATTCCACTCCATCCCTTGTGAGCAGATATGCTCCTGAAGAACCTTGGAGATAAGATGTGTTCCTGAACACGCATCAATGATTTTGCTTCTGCACGTGATTCGTCAGTCTGGAAAACGTGCATGTTCATTTCGTCCCCGTCAAAGTCAGCGTTGTACGGAGGACATACACATAAGTTAAGTCTGAAAGTCTTATAAGGCAATACCCTTACTTCGTGAGCCATCATACTCATTCTGTGAAGGGAAGGTTGTCTGTTGAATAAAACCATGTCTCCATCTTTCAAGTGTCTTTCTACGATGAATCCAGGTTCCAGTTGTTCTAAAATGAACTCTTTGGTTTCTTCAGTAACCCTTCTTTTGGTTCTGCCTTCATTTGAAATAACATAGTTTGCACCAGGGTGAATTTCAGGACCGTTTTCGATGAAAGTTCTGATTTCATCAATGTTCCATTCATTGACGTGTACAGGTACGGTAACTTCTTTAGCAATCATTTCAGGTACACCAACCTCATTGATACTGATGTTAGGGTCAGGTGAGATTACTGTACGTGCGGAGAAGTTTACACGTTTACCGGAAAGGTTGGATCTGAAACGTCCTTCCTTACCTTTTAACCTTTGAGTCAAGGTTTTGAGAGGTCTTCCTGACCTGTGCCTTGCAGGAGGAACACCTGATGCTTCGTTATCGAAGTAAGTAGTAACGTGATATTGTAATAGCTCCCATAAGTCTTCAACGATTAATTGTGGAGCTCCTGCTTCCATGTTTTCAAGCAGACGCTGATTGATTCTTAAGATATCAACAAGCTTGTGTGTAAGGTCATCCTCTGACCTTTCACCGGTATCCAAAGTAATGGAAGGTCTTACGGTTACAGGAGGAACAGGAAGTACGGTCAATACTAACCATTCAGGTCTTGCAACATCGGAGTTCACTCCCAAAATGAAAGCGTCTTCATCAGTGATTCTTTCAAGTCTTTCCCTTACTTCGGAAGGGGTTAACTTGTAATCCCCTTGACGAATGGTAACAGGTTTGTCCAAACTGATGGCTTCCTGAGGTGCACCACAGTGTGGGCAGCAGTATTTAGGGTCAATTTCCTCGCCTTCTTCAGGCATTGTTTTCAATTCGATTTTTGCGGCTTTGTAAACATCCTTAAGGATAGCGTTGATGCTTTCCTTGTTGTTTACTGATTCGCGAATTTTCTTTTCGAAGTATTCAATCTGTTCATCTTCTAAAAGGATACGACCACATTCATTACAGGTGGAACGTAAGATTTTGTGGATTACATCACCAAAACCTACATGAATAACAGGTCTTGCAAGTTCAATACTACCGAAGTGACCTTGACAATCCCCACCTTTGAAACCACAAGTTCTACATACTAAACTAGGGTCAATAATACCTAAACGAGGGTCCATTAAACCTTTTTCAATAGGAAAACCATCATCCCCATAAGTATCAGGATATTCGACAGTGACAACTGACATCTTACGGATATCCTCAGGAGACATTAAACCAAAGTTAATTTGTTGAATTTTTTTAATATAATGTGACATGTATTGGCTCCTTTAATAAATGTTAATTATGCTTTGTCTCCTAAAACTAATTTAGGGAAAATACATAAACTCTTAAGTTCGTCTAATAATAATTTAAATGCGTATGAAATTTCTACAGGATAAGTCTCTACATCTCCACAGATCGGACAGTATTTCTTGTTTTTGTTCCTGTCATATACAGCCAACATACCGCAGTCTTCACAAACGATAGCTTCGTATTTGTCGGACTCATCGAGAAGCCTTTCTTTTAATGTTAAAGCTGCACCGTGTGCAATAAGACAGTCTCTTTCCATTTCTCCGAATCTTAAACCACCTTCACGTGCTCTACCTTCAGTAGGCTGACGTGTAAGCACTTGTACCGGACCTCTGGAACGAGCGTAAACTTTATCTGTAGTCATGTGATGTAATTTCTGATAATATGCCACTCCAACGAAGATTTCAGCATCGATTCTTTCACCGGTCACACCGCTGTATAAGGATTCGCATCCTGCTGATTCAAATCCGTGGTCAAGCAATTTCTGTTTTATTTCATCTTCAAGAGTCTGGTTGAACGGAGTTGCGTCAACACGTTCCCCTTCAAGACATCCTGCCTTACCGGCAACCATTTCCAATACCTGACCGATAGACATCCTGGACGGAATCGCGTGAGGGTTAACTATTAAATCCGGAACGACACCGAATTCTGTGAAAGGAATATCTTCAGGTGACAATATTAAACCGACAACCCCTTTCTGACCGTGTCTTGATGCGAATTTATCACCAAATTCAGGCTGTCTGGTATCCCTTACTCTGATTTTAGCTAATCTTGAACCTTCAACGGTTTCGGATAAGAGCACTGCATCGACAATACCTTTTTCACCGTGTCTTACAGTTACGGAAGTTTCCCTTCTTCTGTCTGCAACGGTTCCGAAATCTTCTTCAAGGAATCTTGGAGGTGAAGTTTTACCTATCAATACGTCACCGGATTCCACTTTGGATTCAGGATTTACAACACCGTCTTCATCGAGGTTTCTGTATGCCTCTTCAGATCTGTATCCTTTAATGTTCTTGTCAGGCACTTCAAATTTGTCCACTTGACCTCCGGCGTATCTTTTTTCTGAAGTGTCATAAGCTCTGAAGAAAGAGGATCTTGCCAAACCTCTTTCAAGGGATCCTTTGTTGATAACCATTGCGTCTTCCATGTTGTATCCTTCATAGGACATCAGTGCTACAACAAAGTTTTGACCGGAAGGTCTTAAATCATAATTAGTTGAATCAATAATACGTGTTTTTACGATTGGAGTTTGAGGATGATGCAAGAGGTGAGCCCTTGTGTCTGTACGTAATGCATAGTTAGAGACATATAATCCTAAAGCCTGTTTTGTCATACCTGCTTCCATGGTGTTCCTTGGAGAGGAGTTGTGGTCTGAAAATGGAATAATACCTGCACAGATACCGAGCATTGTTGCAGGGTCGATTTCCAGGTGAGTGTGTTCCTCATTCAAGTCGGCCAGAGTCATGGCAATGTATGAGTTCTCTTCCTCTTCGGCATCCAGATATTCAATGAGGCCATTGTTTATCAAATCATCCCATTTCAATTTGCCGTTGGCAACTTTGTTCAGGTGTTCTTCTCTTAAGAGAGGAATTCCTTCCTTAACGATGATTAATGGTCTTCTTGCCCTACCCGGGTCATCGAATATGTAAATTTCATTATTATCTTCATAATATGTAATGTTCATTTCATGAGAAATTTCGCCTTTTCTTCTTTTTTCTCTCATTTCCTGGGTAAATTCAATAGGATTTTCACAGTATCCTAAAAGTTCACCGTTGATATAAATCTTAGTGGAACCTGCATTGTCTTGTTTACGTTTGTAAACAGGAGGAGTGTAAATAAATGAATAATCCTCATCATCTTTTTTGGATTTATCGTCATCCATATCCACTATGTCCAAATCAAAAGAAATGCCGTATTTTTCACAGTCGATTTCCGGAAAATCACTGACGAGTTTCTCACTGGATTGTTCAGTGAAACCTTCTAAAATTTCAGGCACATTGAGTTCATAATCTTCGGAAAACTCATTTTCATGGAAATATTCCTCAATTTTGGAAAAATTACTGTTAAATCTATTTAAAGCATCCTTTTCATCACTTTCAGAGTCTACCTGTTCAGTTACCCATTTTTCAATGTCCCTACAGGTGTTAAGTGAAAAAGATTCATCAAATCCGAAATATAATATTGCTTTTATAAAACTACTATCAACCAAACTTTCACCCCTCTAAATTAATTCTACACCCATGCTTTCAATAACATCTTTAATCTCTTGCTGATCTGAACCTTCTGAAATATTACACATCAAAGCCAAGTTTTTAACCAAACCACAGTTAGGTCCTTCCGGAGTTTCATTCGGACATATTTTACCGAATTGTGTTGGGTGCAAATCTCTTGCTTCAAAGTGAGGTTGGCTTCTTGTCAATGGAGATACGACACGTCTCAAGTGAGAAAGAGTACCCATGTAACTTGTCCTGTCCAGCAGCTGACTTACACCAGCTCTTCCACCTACCCAGTTACCGGTAGCAATAGCGTGCTTGATGTTTTCGGTTAAAACATCACTACGGACAGCCTGCTTGATGGAAAGTTCCTTACCACGGGAAAGGCTTCTTTCAAGTTGGTAACTCATATCTCTGGTTAAATTTGTGAAAGCCACTCTGAACAGGTCTTCCATTAAGTCACCGGAAACCCTGAGCCTTTTGTTGGTATAGTGGTCCTTATCGTGAGGTTCCCTTTTTCCTTCAATAACTTCAAGTAACATTTCAGTCATTTCAGCCAAATAAATAGCTTTATCACGAGCTTTTTCCTGTTCAGTACCCATATGAGGTAATAAATAACGGTTGACTACATCAACAGCACGTTTTAAACGATAATCTTTAGGCATGTTTTTAGCTACCCTGTTTCCAATGTATTTGATAGCTGCAATCTGCAAGTATCTTCTTCTTTCTTCAAGAGTCATTCCATCCATTTCATTCTGGTCAAGCTTCAACGCTTCAAGTGAAACCTGAATGTCGTCCGCTATCATCATTTGGAAATTATTGTCATCGGAAATCGCTTCAATAATTTCTTGATCTGTAGCTAAACCAAGTGCTCTCAATAAGATAACCAATGGAATTTCTCCAGGAAGATATGGGAATGAAATTCTTAAAAATACACCATTTTTACGTGGTTTTTTATATTCCAAAGTAATTCTAGCTCTGAAACCACTTTTGATGGAAGTGACAACAGCTTTAGCATGTCTGTCTTCAACATTACCCAAACGTTCAAGAATGATTTTGTTTGGAGCGATTTCTTCCATAGTAACAACAGCCCTTTCGGAACCGTTCACAATGAAGTAACCTCCTAAATCCTGAGGGTCTTCATGCTTTTCAATTAATTCTTCAGGAGTAAGGCCGTTGAGATGGCAAATGTCGGATTTGAGCATTACAGGTAATTCCCCGATATATACTTCCTCTAAGGGATTTTCTTCCCCTTCTTCATTTAATGCCATTTCAAGGTACATGTCTGCAGAATAATTTAAGTTCCTGAGCCTTGCTTCAGTTGGATCGATTTCACTGCTAGATCCATCCGCTTCTTTGTTAGATGGTTTTTCAATACGTACTTTACCAGTTTTTAAAGTGTATTTTCCATCATCTAAAGTAATAGGTTCAGTAATATCAATAATATTTTGAATCCTATTATTTACAAAATCGTTGTATGACTTAATGTGGTGATCTACCAAATCATACTTATCAAAAAATGCATCAACTAATTTCCAGTTATTCTCTGTCATGGACATCCTCCAGCATTACGTAACGCAATAAAAATAATAAATAAATAAAAAATAATAAAAACTAGGATAAACCTAATAACTAATTCATTTAATCATTATTCTTAATTTACTCATAACTATCTCCAATTTAAGATAATTCCTCTCAAACTAAGTTCAAATTTATTATAATGAATTTCTAAAAAAGAAAAAAATACAGAAATTATACTATATTAAATTTCACCAATTCTAAAATCATATTAACTTTTAATAATCTTCAACAATTCTGTAAGTTACAAATTTACCTGCAGTTTCACTATCACGGGTAATTTTTATAATATTATATATTTGTAAATCTGAATCGTCGAAGTCATCAGAAACCAACTTATTAGCTTCTGTAACTTTTTCAGCTAAACTTTTATCTAAATTGCCGAATGCATCCCTTAACACAACAATTTCATCAAGTTTAGGTTTTTTATTATCAAAAAACAATGCTTTGATAATATCTCTAGAAATTAAATTGTTAAGTTGTAAAAACAATTCAGCAGATTCTTCATCTTCTAATTCGAAATCTAATAAAAAATTATAGGTATCAGTAAAGAGCTGCATTAATTTTAATTTGGTTTCTTCTTCAGCAATTAATTTACCAATACTGTCCTTTTCCTTATTAGTTTTTTCTTTTTCTCGAGATAATAATTTAGTTAACTTTAAAAAATGTTTTACAGAATCTAAATCAGTAATTTCAAATTTTAAAATGATGTTAAAAACCATTGGATCATTTATTAAAATTTTAGGAAGACGATTTATATCATAATCAACATTTTCAAATTCTTCATCAATTTCTGAATCTGACATAAGAAGTTTATGTTCAGGTACAAGATTATGTTGTTGAATATCTATTCGCAAATTATTTCCTCCAGATAGAAAAGTTAAAATATAAAATTAGAAACAGGCCTGACGGGAATTGAACCCGCGGCCGCTTGGTTAAAAGCCAAGCGCTCTGCCAGACTGAGCTACAGGCCTATGAGACATATATACTATTATAACTTGAAGCGCCCTGGCCGGGATTTGAACCCGAGTCGCGGGCTCGACAGGCCCACATGATAGCCCCTACACCACCAGGGCAACTCACATTTAATAGTACATGTAAAATAATACACTATCAATTACTATAATCTTCATCATATATAAATGTTTCGGAAAAATTGGATATTTTCCAAAAATTACATATGAATTCAGATAAATAAATTGAAATCCCGCCTGCCGGACTTGAACCAGCAACATTTGGATCTACAGTCCAACGCTCTGCCAAATTGAGCTAAGGCGGGTACAGATGGGTCCGCCCGGATTTGAACCGGAGTCTCAGGCTCCCAAAGCCCAAAGGATCGACCAAGCTACCCTACGGACCCACATACATTATGCATGTAGATAACATACTAATAATAATATAATTATAATCATATATAAACTTTACTATAATTATACTAAAATTATCAAAAAATACAAATTTCAATATAAATTAAAAGCCCCGGACGGGAATTGAACCCGCGACCACGAGATTACAAGTCTCGCGCTCTACCAGACTGAGCCACCGAGGCAATATATAAAAATTTGTAGAACACTATAAATTATGTTTGTAGTTATTTAAATACTTTACTATAAATTAGACAAATTTCATAAAAATATAAATATCAAATAATTTATAATTAATAATCATGACAAATAATAAATCCGAAATATTAGGAACAATTGAAGAGACTTTAAGAAATATTCAAGAAAAAAATCCTTTAACTCATTGCATAACCAATAGAGTGACAATCAACGATTGCGCGAATGCATCTCTTGCAATTGGAGGATCACCTCTTATGGCAGAAGATGCTGACGAAATGGAAGAAATAGTCACAATAGCAAATGCATTAGTAATAAATATTGGAACATTAACCAAACTGCAGATAGAATCCATGAAATTGGCTGCAAAAATCGCAACAAAAACAAATACCCCAATCATATTGGATCCTGTTGGAGTGGGAGTAAGCAAACTAAGAAATGACACAACCCTTTATCTGATTGAAAACAGTGATATCGCAACAATTCGCGGAAACATCAGTGAAATAAAAACAATAGCAAAATTAACAGGATTAATTGATGAAAACAACACCGCCAAAGGAGTGGACGTTAATATTGATGATATAATCACACAAGATAATCTTGCTGCAAACGGAGAAATTATAAGAGAACTTGCAGCTAAATTGAACACAACAATTCTTGCAAGCGGACCTATAGACATTTTAAGTGACGGAAAAACCACCGTCGCCATTGACAACGGAGATGACATGATGCCATTGATTACCGGAAGCGGCTGCATGTTATCTACAATAGTTGGAAGCTGCGTTGGCGGGTCAACACCATTCGAAGGTTCACTGGTTGCGATTTTGGCAATGAACATCGCCGGTGAAAAGGCAAGGGCAAAAGTTGATGCCAATGATGAAGGAACCGGTTCATTTAGAGCATACCTGATCGATTATTTATACAAAACTACTGCTGAAAGCCTAATCAACGAATCAAACATCAAGATATTATGAATAGCATAGACCTGTCTCTATACCTCGTCACCGACAACAGCGACGATGTGGAGAAATTTTTAAACACAATAGAAGAGGCAATAAAAGGCGGAACTACTGTCGTTCAAATCAGAGAAAAAACAGCCGATACACTTGACTTTTACAATTTGGCACTGAAAGTAAAAGACATTACATCAAAATATAATGTTCCTCTGATTGTTAACGACAGGGTTGATATTGCACTGGCCATCGATGCTGATGGAGTGCATGTAGGACAATCAGACATGCCCTGTGATATCACAAGACGCCTGATTGGAGACGATAAAATACTGGGAGTGTCAGCCACCACGGTTGATGAAGCAAAAAAAGCACAGGAAGATGGTGCCGATTATATTGGAACCGGAGCGGTATTTCCATCTACAACCAAAAAAGATGCTGAAAGTGTTTCAAAAAAAGAGTTGAAAGAAATCGTGGACTCAATTGATATTCCAGTAGTGGCAATCGGAGGAATCACACTCGAAAATGCCCATGAGCTGGCAGGCACCGGAATTAAAGGATTGTCTGTAGTCAGTGCAATCATGAGTTCCGAAAATCCTAAAAAAACCTCACAAGAGCTATTAAATATATTTAATAGCTAATTTTATTTTTAAATTGAGGATGTGCCACAAAATTTTTTAAAATTTTGGTGTAGTTTTTAAAATTTTTTTATTTTTTCATTTTTAGGTATTTGTTTCGTTATTTTGTTGGTTT
>ONJC01000026.1 GCA_900318035.1 uncultured Methanobrevibacter sp. | reverse complement strand
GTTATATATTACATAAACCTTGGAAAGAGGAATTCACAAAAGAAGAGATGCTGGAAATGGCAAATGAACTTTCCGAGTTTACCAAAAGATATGTAATTCTAAAGGGAGATACTCACAAGGAAAACGAACTTGGAATGATTGTTCTGGACAAACAGGAAAACACCTGTGAAATCGTATATAACGAAAGAATAGATTATGTATCTCACGGAACTGGAGATGTATTTGCGTCAGCTTTTGTCGGATCAACTATGGTTGGCAAAACACCTACAGCGGCTGCAAAGGTTGCAGGTGAATTTACCAAAAAGGCAATTGAAAAGACAATCGGTGATGAGAATCATTGGTATGGTGTCAAATTCGAACAGGCAATTCCTGAGTTATACAGTCTTCTTGACTCAAATTAGTTTGTACCTCTTAATGTGGTACAAATACCAATCTTTTTTTTATTTAATTTAATTAATTTTAGGGTCAATTTAAATCAATGTCTCCATATTGCTGTCTATTATTTTAATTGACTTTTACATTAACATTAACGATGTACTATTTCAATTTATATTTGATTTGGTGACGGTATATCAGACAGTTCAATTTATCTTTTTTTCACAGATTATTCAGTCAATGTAAAATCAAAGATTTGATTTCATGGTTTCAATCTGCTCGTCACGGCTTTTCAGTTTAAGTGTAAACAGGAATGCAACAAATGCAACAAGTGCCGCTAAAAACAGACTGACCTTATAACCCATAATACCCATGAATGATGCTATAATTCCTCCAATGAGAGCTCCTCCTATAAGCTGGCCGGCACTTGACAGCATATTTACAATGGCCTGGCCTGCCCCTCTTTCATTAGGTTTCGCTTCACATAATACGATATATCTTAAAGGAGCACCTATGATTGTTACAAGGCCTACACCCACCATACATCCTGCTATAATGAACAATATGAAATTATTTGGAAATATTGCAATTGCAATCAGGCCGGCAGTCAGTGTTAATGTTCCTGCAGCCATAATCTTACGTGAACCGACGGAATCCAGAATTTTACCGAGTACTGGTGCTGCAACTGCATTGGCTCCCAAAATCGGAATAAGCATCAGGCTTGCATACTGGTCATTCAAACCCATTGAAAGAATTACTAAAGATGGAATGAATATTGCTGATGAATAGATTATTCCGTAGCATAATGTTTCAATACATGCAATGCTTATTTCAGTGTTTTTCAACATGTGTATAGGCACGATAGAGTCTTCTGCCTTTTTTTCTATCTTGAAAAATATAGGAATTAATATGATGAACATTATCAGAAATGGAGCTACATTGACGGACATGAGACTTTTTATGAAATTGCTTGAATCTATCTGATTTAGACCATATGCAAGCAAAATTGCAAGCAAACTTAATATTATGATTCCCAGATAATCTATTTTCATTTTTCTTTTGTTTTCAAAATCAGGAAGAATGTATAAAGCAAACAGAATTATGAAAATGCTTATAGGGATGTTGATTGTGAAACACCAGTTCCATCCAAATGGAATTAAAGCCGCTCCAACCAATGGTCCCCCAATAGCTGAAATTCCAAACACACTTCCAAGAATGCCCAGTGCCTTTCCACGCTCTTCAATTGGAAATGCATCTCCTATGAATGCACCTCCCACCGGAAATATTCCTCCACAGCCGAAGCCCTGAATGATTCTTCCAAGAAAGATCAAACCTATATTTGCTGAAAATGCAATAAGGCATGAACCGATTCCGAATAACACCACATCTATAATGAAAATCTTTTTTCTTCCGTAAAAGTCTGAAAATTTGGCCATTACTGGTGATCCTATCATAAATGCAATTACAAATAGGGTAAATATCCAGCTTGATTCTCTGCTTGTCAGATTAAAGGTATTTTCAATTGACGGCAGTACCGGACCTATTATTCCGGTATCCAGAGAACCCATGAAGACCCCTATTAAAAAAAGAACAAGTATCAAATTTCTGGTTTTCGTATCTAAAGTTCCTTTCTGCATGATATTACCATATATTGTTTAAAATATTCAGTTCAAAATTAAATTAACTTAAAAATTATCATATTTTATTTTAATTTTTAAATTATATAATATTTTAGTAAAAAATAGCTCCGATTTTTTCCAAGAGGGTGTGAAAGTTTGATTGAGGAAATCACAATATGAAAAAGGCAAAGAATTAACCTGAAAACTTTGATTTAAGTCTGTCTTTAAGGGAACATTTCACTACATGGAATTCATTGTCATTAAAGGAAATGTTGTGTGATTTATACATGATGCTTGGATTTTCCTGAGTAATGTTTGAGTGGTTTTTAAAGTCAACATCAGAAAACATCTCGATGAACTTGTCGTCTTCGCTAAATTCAACAAACAGTCTGAAACTAAAATCATCACTGTTTAATGGAATTTTAATGCTGAAATTATATTTGAATTTCCAGTCTATTCCAAGATAGCTTTTAATGCCTCTGTCCTCATATTTACTTTCAATACGTTTCCCGGCATAGACCTTTCCGGAATCTGTGACGGCTTTAATGCTGATGGATTCATATCTGCAGTTGCTTGAGAAAAATCCGTCAACAACAAGATTATTCCTTTCGGTTTTAATATAGTCAATGTGAATGTTGTGCTTGTGCAGTCTGTTTATGGCCCTGTCATTGGATTTAAGCCATGCCTTGCTCTTTTTGGGATTTGTTTCAGAGTGGAAATCCCTGTTTTTCAAGTAAATGATAAACATTTTCTCGTCATGATTATAGTATCTGTGGCTTAAGATGATGTTTTCATCAATATGGACCAATATGTCATCCATGCACTGCCAGAACTCATTAATCTCTTCTGAAGTATCGAAAACATTGTCAAAATCAGGGGTTTTGATTATTCCTCCCATATCCAACAGAACCAGATATTGGATGTATGGGATTACTTCGCCTCTCTTTTCAAGGCACTCGTCAATGAGATGCTTATAGTACAGCCGCATTTTCTGTGTGAAGAATCTCTTGGAAAATTTGGCAGTATCCATAATGGATGATTCTTCCTGGCGTTTTCTGTAATTGTAATGGGTTTTATTTACAACACCATATCTGTTTTCATCAATCAGAACCCTATTCAATAGCTGGGAATCAGATCCGTTGACTAATTTGGTGTTGAATTCATAATCCTTAATGGAGGATATGTCTACAAATGATGATGCCATACTCATTTGGGGATAGTCGAACTTTTCATCCAAGTCAATTATTCCCTCTTCTTCAAACTTGTAGTTGAGGTAATGGTCTCCTTCACGCTTATCGAAAAATTTCAACGGCATGGACACAACATTGACCTCAGGGTGTTCTTTTAAAAAACAGTCAATGACGCTTAATGTATTTGGGGAGAGCTTGTCGTCGCTGTCGAAAAAGTTTACATATTTTCCCCTAACATGCTTCAGACCCAGATTACGGGCGCTTGCAACTCCTCCGTTTTCTTTGGATAAGGCCAGTATGTTGTCCGGATACTTTTCTTCATAACTCCGGGCAATATCCAATGATTTGTCTGTGCTTCCATCATCTACAAGAATCAGCTGAACATTATCCTCAAATCCAATGTCCTGATTTATTACAGATTCAATAGATTCTTCAAGATATCTTTCATTGTTGAAAATTGCAGTTATGATAGAAAATTTAAAGTCTGCCATCTGTTTAACACCAAAAAAATTGTATCGTATTATTCTTTATAAAAATTGATATTTATCTTTTGTTGTTAAAAAAATCAAAGGATTTTTGTAGTGTAATTGTATGTCCTGCAAGTTGTTATCTTGTTATTAATCATATTCCATAAATTTAATTAAGTAAGGAATTCAAATTTAGAAATATAATAGATTGGAAAGATTGGAGTTTTTATTCATGTTCAATAAGTTATTAGATAAGAGTGAAAAGATAGCCGTTGTGGGATTGGGCTATGTAGGCTTACCGTTAGCCAACCTGTTTTCAAAAAAATATGACGTCATTGGCTTTGACGTCAATAATCAAAAGATAGAACTGTACAGGCAGGGAATAGACGTAACCTGCGAATTGGATGAAAACGAACTTGCCGATTCCAGCATCCATTTCACTTCAGATGAAAATGAACTTAAAAAAGCATCTTTCTTTGTTGTGGCCGTTCCCACACCAATCAATGAAGAGAAAAATCCGGATTTCAAATTTGTGGTTTCAGCTTCCGAAATAATCGCCCGCAACCTTAAAAAAGGATCAATAATCGTATATGAATCTACCGTCTATCCAGGTGTTACAGAAGAGCTGTGCATTCCGATTCTTGAAGACATTTCAGGCCTTAGATGTGGTACTGATTTTAAGGTGGGATACTCTCCGGAACGAATAAATCCCGGAGATAAAAACAATCCTATTGAGAATATCACCAAAATCGTATCGGGCATGGATGAGGAGTCACTTGAAACAATTTCCAAAGTATATGATACTGTTTTAAATAATGGTGTTCATGAAGCTCCTTCAATTAAGGTGGCCGAAGCTGCCAAGATTGTGGAAAACGTTACAAGGGATGTAAACATTGCCCTTGTCAATGAGCTGGCAATGATTTTCAATAACATGGGCATAAACACCCTTGATGTCATTGAGGCTGCAGGCACAAAATGGAACTTCCAAAAATATTATCCCGGTCTTGTAGGGGGACACTGCATAGGAATAGATCCGTATTACCTGATATTTAAAAGCAAAAAGCTCCAGTTCAATCCCAAACTCATAGAAATAAGCCGTGAGATAAATGAAAACCTCAAGGATTTCATTGTTAAAAACATCATATATCTGCTGGTGGAAAATGACGTTCAAATCAAGGGTTCAAACCTTCTTGTGATGGGAATTACATTCAAGGAAAATTGCAACGACATCAGAAACAGCAAAGTTGTTGACATTTTAGATGAGCTTAAAAAACTGGGGGTTGAATTAACAGTTTATGACCCTCATGCAGATGAAGTTGAAGTAAAAAATGAATATGACATATCTCTGGTGGATGATTACGACGGCAAATACGATGCAATGCTTTTTGCAGTGGCACATGATGAATTTAAGTCAATGTCTTTGGATGAAATGAGGCAATTATCAAAGGCCAAGCCTATAATCATTGACCTGAAATCCATCTTCACTCTCAAAAATCAAAGTCCGGATGAAATTTCATACTGGTCTTTGTAGTGCACTAATTATAAAAGTCATAACTGATAAAATAAATAATGATTATGTTTTGCGATGAAATAGCTCAAGAAAAGTTTTCACTGAAATACCCAAACAAGGTACCTGGGGATTATGACATCTCTGAAATACAGTATACATTTGATTTCATTTCCCTTGTTTATAAAGATGACTCAACCATTGAAGATGCAGTAAGAGAGGTTTGCGGCAAATACGATTTGTCCGAAACTGATTTTCACAATTACCTTATTGAAAACAAGTATATTCTAGGTAATGCAAATGCCGATGCCTTTTCCGAGCAGCTTAAAAAGTACAATACCAAAAGCCTAAAGAAGATTCTTAAGAAAAACGGCTTGAAAACATCCGGAAAAAGGGAGCGTATCGAAAGGAGAATAATTGAAAACGGTCTTCTTGGCGGCACATATCATTTGTCTTCAAAATCCAGGGTTTTCTATAAAAATAAAAAGAGAAGAATAGCTATTTTCAATGAATATTTAACCAATTATTATTTTAGAGAATTCAATGAGTTTTATATGGACAACTATAGAAAAAAAGAGGCAAACATACCAATTGAATTCATCAACAGCCATATAAATAAGGCTGTTGAAGATAAAAACCATAGAAACTACATAGTTAACAACCAATTAATGTTTGAGCATTTCTTCCTAAAGGAAAATTACAAAGAAATGCTGAGATACGCCTTAAGGAATTATTGCATGAACCTTAATCCGATATGGAAGATTGATGAATTGAAAAATCATGGCGGACTGTCCACTGAAACATATGACCAGATGTTATTCCTTAAGGAGGCATTGGGCAAAAACAGGGTAATCTCCACATATTACGTGATTTGGGATTCCTTTGACTTTGAAAACATAATAGTATCAAAATATGACGGATACAGGTGTTTGAAGGACATACTTAATTTGAAGGATTACAATAGAATTGTAGACGATTTGGAAAATCGTTTTTATGATAATGATGATTTGAAGATTAAAAAAATTACACAAAAGACATTATTTGATTTTTAAGGGTTGACATTATGAATATTTTAATATCCAATGATGACGGAGTATTTGCCCCTGGAATACTAGCCGCAAAGCAGGCAGTTGAAGATTTAGCCAATGTTACAGTTGTGGCACCTGATGAAAATAACAGCAGTGTCGGGCGCAGAATATCATTATTCAAACATTTGAAGCTGGAATCCTGTAAACTTGAAGACGGAAGTCAGGCATACAGCGTTTCAGGCAGTCCTGCAGATGCAGTTATTGTTGGTGCAAACTATGTAATGGATGAAAAACCAGATTTGATAATAACCGGAATAAATCAGGGCGTCAACATTAGCTGTGATATTACATCATCAGGAACAGTCTGTGCAGCATTTGAAGCCGTCAGCTTAGGCATCCCTGCAATTGCAGCTTCTCTTTTCATTGATCCAAAAACCGCATATAAACAGGATGAAAACGGCGAATGGTATGTGGATTATGATTTTACATTGGCAAAGCAGGTTTTACACGATATTGTTTTAAAAATAAAAAACCAGGGATTTCCTGAAGACGTTGACCTGTTTAACCTGAATGTGCCAACAAACTATAAATCCGAGGATGTCATGATTACCCATTTGGCGCATAAGATGCTTTCAAAACAGGTCATTGACAATACCGATGAGGAGAAAAAAGAGATATTTTACTATCCATTGGATGAAAATCAAGATAGTGATGATTTGATAATGATAACATCAGACCTTGTAAAGGAATATGATGAGGGCAGTGACGGATATGCCCTGCTTGTTGATAAGTGTCCAAGTCTGACACCCCTGAATGTCAATATGACTTGCCGTGAATTGAAGGACTGGTAAAACTAACAGAGGTATTTTTCAATGTCAAGAAGGTTTGCAGTAATCGATACTGAAACGAATTGGAACAATGAAGTAATGTCGATTGGAGTCCTGATTGCAAAATGCAGAAATTTCCAAAAGACTGACTCCCGCTATTACATTCTGCCCCAGGAAGAAAAGGTGGGAGGAATGTATTCAAAAAGCATGAGGCAAACAACACATGAGATAATCACAGGCCACAGGGCAGAAGTGATTGATGATGTGAAAATCCTTCTTGATTCCAATGGTGTTGATGATTTGTTTGCTTACAACGCTTCATTTGACAAGAATCATTTGCCTGAGCTTTCAGATTTCTGCTGGCATGACATAATGAAGGTGGCAGCATATAAGCAGCACAATCCCTGCATTCCAGACCATTTGCCATGCTGCAAAACAGGCAGGTTAAAAAGAGGATATGGTGTTGAGCCGATGCTTCAGATGTTGGGTGTCGAGGACTACTGCGAAACACACAATGCAATTGTCGATGCAAGGGATGAATTGAGGATAATGGTTGAACTGGGATATGATATAGACTTCTATCCGGAAATCTAAATATTCAGTCTGAAAAGTTTTTTTGCATTTTCTGCAGTTGTTTCAATTACTTCTTCTTCTTTCAGGTCCAATTCTTCAGCTATTTTACTGATGACATAACTGATGTTTAGCGGCGTGTTGGTCTCTCCCCTCTTTTCATGAGGCGGCAAATACGGTGAATCTGTTTCGATAAGAATATGTTGTATTCCAGTATTTTTGACTGTTTTTTTAGTTTTCTTGTTGTTGGGATTGGTAATCGGTCCGCCTATACCTATATGGAATCCCAATTTGGTGAATTGCCTGGCCATTTCGGCTGAACCCTGATAGCAGTGAAGAGATCCTGCCACATCATGGCTTTTCAAAACATCATATGTATCCTGCATGGATTTTCTTGAATGCACTATAACTGGCAGGTCATGCTTTTCGGCCAAATCGAGCATTTTTTCAAACAGTTCAATCTGTACTTTTTTATTGCCATTGCCGTGATAATAGTCAAGGCCAATCTCGCCTACTGCAACCACATTATCACTGCTCAGCTGTTCATCAAGTATGGCAATGTCTTCGTCGGTTATTTCATCTGCAAGAGTATAATAATATCCCAAAGCTGCATGGACATTATCAAAATTATCTGCAAGCTTTAAAACTTCTCTATTGCTCTTTAAATCAGTTCCATTCAGTATCAGGTGAATGTCATTGGCTGCGGCTTTCCTTATGATTTCCTCCGCATTTTCCATTTCACTATAGTAAACATGACAATGTGTATCAATAATCATCAAAATCTCCACCATGTTCGGCATTAAGTTTTTATTGCTTCGGCATCAATTATTATATAATAGGTTAAATTAAATTATACTTTTTGGTGAGGCAAATGGAAGATAAGTTTTCAAGAACAGAAATGTTGATTGGAAATGATGGAATGGAAAAATTGAGCGCAGCAAAAGTTGCAGTTTTCGGTCTTGGCGGTGTCGGTTCATATGTCTGCGAAGGGCTTGCAAGATGTGGTGTTGGCAATTTTGTTCTGGTTGACTTTGACAAGATAGATGAAAGCAACATCAACAGACAGCTTATTGCAACACAAAAAACAGTCGGCAGATACAAGGTTGATTTGATGAAGGAAAGAATCCTTGAAATCAATCCTGATGCTAACGTTGAAATATACAAGGAATTCTACATGGCCGATTCCAAAACAGATATCATTACAGAAGAATTGTCATATGCCGTTGACTGTGTCGACACAATAATGGCAAAGATTGCAATCATATGCAAATGTGATGCCATAAATGTTCCTGTCATCTCTTCAATGGGAACAGGAAACAAGCTGGACCCTACAATGTTTGAAGTGGCAGATATTTATGAAACATCCGTATGTCCTCTTGCAAGAATAATGAAAAAGGATCTCAAAAAGAGAAATATAGAAAAACTGAAAGTGGTCTATTCAAAGGAACATGCAATAAACACCAATGACTGTGAAATAAACAAAGACAGGAAATTTAAGATAAAAGGCAGCGTTTCATTTGTGCCGTCCGTTGCAGGACTCATTATTGCAGGTGAAGTTGTAAAAGATATTGCAGGAGTGTGACTTGTTAATTAATTTTACATTAGCTGCAATTCTTCTTGCTAAATCTCTTATGATTTAATGCAATTTAAGCTCGATTATTTTTAATACTGATTGTGAAACTATAATTTTATTCAATCAATTTTTACATTAACATTAATATTATCTTTTTTTAATCCTGATTTGTGTGTGGGATATACATGCAGACATTCTGTTTTGATTGTTTTTTCTCTTTTCAGTCGTTAATGTCAAACAAAAATTATCTCTGCATATGATTAATCTTCAAAATTCTTTTTTCATGCAAATGACCATATCATCATTTCTGAACCGTCCGAAATTATCAATCAGTTCATAATTTAGCTTTTCGTATAATCGTATTGCCGGCTGATTGTTTTTGCCGGTTACTATATATGAATATTTGAAGCCATTTCTGATTGCTGATTTTTCAAGGTGTCCTATGAGGTTATATGCAATTCTTCTTTTTCGATATTCCCTTTTAACATAGACCCTTTTAAATTCCACGGAATCATCATCAAAAACTCTATAGCTGGCACAGGCAACTGCATCATTGTTATCCAATGCCAATATAACTACATGTGGATGTTTAAACTCATTATAACTGTCATATTTTGACAATTCTTCACCTATACGCTCATAATATCCTCTATCAAGTTCGCCTACAAGCTTCACAAACCTTTCATCCTTTTCATCCGTAAAAATGGTATCCATATTCAATCATCCAAATACTAATTTCAGTTTTTCAGTGAATCTAATCTGAACACTTTCATATTAACACATTACTGTGAAATATTTTATCTGAAAACACATTTAAGTTTAAGTATTGGCCGGATATAACAAATGTCAATAAGTGAAAATAACTATTTATAAAACATTTTAACAAAATTTTTCACGGATAATGAAAATGTTATTATAATGGGAATCCCAAATTTAACATTATGCATTATGTTAAAGCTAAGGGCATCTTCACGTCCGACTACGGAATAAACCTTTATAGGGGCTGCACTCACGGATGCATCTACTGCGATTCCAGAAGCGAAATTTATCAAATCAACCATAAGTTTGAAGATATTGAAGTGAAGGAAAACGCTCCCGAATTGCTTAAAAAGGAACTGTTAAGACGTAAACCTTTCATGGTTGTAACCGGAGCAATGACAGACCCCTATGTTCCAGTCGAAAAAAGAATTCAAAACGTCCGCAAATGCTTGGAACTGATTTACAGGTACGGATACGGATTTTCATGCCTGACAAAATCCGATTTGGTTCTGCGTGATTTGGACTTGCTTAAAAAAATTAATGAAAAAACCAAAGCTGTTGTTCAGATTACTTTAACGGCTGCAGATGATGATTTATCGAGGATTATCGAGCCTAATGTCTGTCCGACATCAAAACGTGTGGAAGTTCTTGAGAAATTAAATGAAAACAATATCCCTTCCGTCGTCTGGTTATCTCCAATACTGCCTTATATCAATGATAGTGAAGATAACATTAACTCCATTTTGGATTGCTGCATTGATGCAAACGTCAGAGGAGTATTGAATCTGGATATGGGGTTTTCATTGAGACCTGGAAACAGGGAATATTTTTATCAAAAGCTGGATGAAAATTTTCCGGGTCTTAAGGAAAGATATGTAGAGGAGTTTTCCAACAGCAATTTTGTTTACGGCGAAAATTATGGAAAACTAAAAAGAATTATCAAAAATAGATGTCAGAAGCATGGGATGCTATATAAACAGGAAGACATATTTGATTATGTGCATGAATTTCCCTCAAATTCGGTTCAATCCAAATTGTTTTAGTAAGGGAAAACTCATGAGAATCAAACAGCTCAATAGATAGGCAGGCCATCAACAGACCTAAGCAAATCCATTGCAGTCACTGTTTTATCGTGATATGTGTCATTTTGCGCTGTTTCAAACACTAATACATTATGATTTTTTTGAGCGAGAGGTATTGATACCCATTCAGGTGAAGTTCCTGTCTTGATTGTATATGCCGGATAGCTTAAATCCTTGCCTATTCTGTTGGCATAATCCATTGTTGTGCTTGATTTGTTGTCGACAACGCCCACATATTTCTGCAGATCCCAATAATCTTCCATTTCATGAACATCAACAATAACGTAAGGATTATAGTTTTCAATATCCGGAACAACAAACTCATTGGCCAGCAGTTCACCCATATGTCTGTTGGTATTATAATCGCTAATGTTCATTCCGCTGTCCTTGTAGTTAAGCTTGATGTAGTATACGACGTACTTGTTATTGAGGTTGTTTTCCTTGGTAAAATTCATTATTGTATCATAGGTTGCATTATGAATTCCACCTTCAAGGTTGTGAACACCCAAAATAAGAACTGCAGTATTGTTGGATAATTCATTGCCGCATGTTACCCTATAAACTGTACCGTTTGAATTGTTTCCAATCATTGTTGCATGTTTATCAATATTACCAACGCTTTTCTGTTCGCCCTGATGTATAAAATTAGCCGCTCCGGCTAAAATAATAAGTAAAATCAATGTTGCCAGCAGAATTTTATTTATTCTCTTCATTGTTATCTATAATATATTTATCATCAATGAAATATAAAATTAACATTAAATTTTTAGGCTTTTAAACTATTTTAGAATATCTTATAGCCAAAATAAGCACAATTCAACAGATTACAATAGATAAATGAACGGTAAATTTGTATTAGTTAGTTATACATGTAAATTCAATTCAGGTTCTCTTGATGAAATTTAAATATCAAAACTTCCTAAATAATTAATGAAAAACTTTTAAATTTGATATGTTGAAACTGGAGATTGCCAATTAGTAAATGAAAAAAAATCCCAAAAGGAGGTTAACGTCTATGAGCATAATAATGAATGTATTTAGAATGATAATAATTTTTCTAATAATCTATGCCGTATTTAAAGGCTTAAAATCATTATTCAAAATATCAGTAATCATGTTTGTTATTTTTATATTATTAGGATTTCTGGGTTTCTAAATCCTTTCCTAAACTATTTTTTTAATGATGCAGTTGCATCATGGACCAAAATCATTACAGTCTTTAGTGATGGCGCTGGCAATAGTTAAAAACAGCTATTTCTTTTCAATAATGTCTTTTAACTCAGTTATTTGATTGCGCAATTCCTCATTTTCCTTGCGGACTGCATCAAGCTCATTAAGAATATTTTTGGATTTCTCATCAAGATCTTCCTTGAGCTCCTTGATGTCATCTCCGGTGGTTTCATCGATTATTTTGTCTGTTAAAAATGAGGATATTGCTGCTGTAATTGCTGAAAACATCAATATTCCGAATAAGACCAAAATCATTGTCAGGACTTTCTCATTATATGTTACAGGAGTGATGTCACCATATCCCACAGTAGTCAGGGTAACGATTACAAAATAGAAATAATCGAAAGTGTTATAGCTTGTACCTACAATGTCCATCAGTATGGTGAATATCACTATGATTATGCCCATTGAAAGCAGAATCATATGAAATCTTGTCTTTTTAAACAGATCAATAATGAAACGGAATCTTGCTAAACGGAATAGTCTGATTAATTTCAAAAGCCTGAAATATCCTAAAATGGATATTGGGAAATTCACAGGGAAGAGCATATATATGATGAAATCAAAAGGTATTGAAGCTATCAGACTTAATATATTCCACTTATCACATATGTAATCCCTTTTTGATGGTGCCCTAATAAGTCCTATAAAGTATTCCCCCAACAGAACTATACAGACAATTAAATCAAATAGATAAATATAATACAGAATCTCGTCAGGAATCTGAAAAATGAGTGAGACAGTGATAAAAACAAGGTCTAAAAATATCAAATCATGTAAAGCGTTGTTACGAATATATCCCTTATTTCCTTCGCCGCCAATTGCATCCATTTTCATGAGCTCCCGTTAAAAAAAAATATTTTTCGCAATGAATTTTTAAAAAACTGATGATAACAAACTTCATTACAAAATAGCCCAAAGCTGTTATTAATCTTTTACATTTAAATGTCTAATTCTTTCTGAGTATAACTATGTAAAATGTTATTAATATAATCTCCTTTTGCCCAAACATCCAAATGGGTCTTGGATTATATGCAACTGCAAGCACTGTAAAATCTAGTGAATATCCCCATAATATAAAAATAAGAATCTACATAATATATATAAACAATGATATACTTTATATTAATTGTAATAGTTTCTTTACAGAAATTATCATATTTTTTTAGAATTATAAAAAGGTTAACCTATGAAAACTGTGATTTTAATACCATGTTATAACGAATCAAAAACTATTGGCAAAGTTGTATCTGATTTTAAAAAAGTAATGCCTCATGCAGATATTTATGTTTATGACAATAACTCTACTGACGGTACTGATGAGATAGCAAAAAGCGCCGGCGCTATTGTTAGATATGAATATCAGCAGGGTAAAGGTAACGTCGTTAAATCAATGTTTCGTGAAATCAGCGCAGATTGTTATATTATGGTTGACGGTGATGACACATATCCTGCCGAGACTGCAACAGAAATTGAAAAGTTAATATTGAACGGTGAGGCGGATATGGTAATAGGTGACAGATTATCTTCAACATACTTTGAAGAAAATGACAGATTATTCCACAACACCGGAAATAGGGTTGTCAGGAAATTCATCAACATGTTTTTCAGTTGCGACCTCAATGACATCATGACCGGAATGCGAGGATTTAGCTATAATTTTGTAAAATCATTCCCTATTTCATCAAAAGAATTTGAAATAGAAACCGAAATGAGTGTTTTTGCATTAATTAACAATTTTAAAATTAAAGAAATTCCGGTAGAGTATAGAGATAGAATTGAGGGAAGCGAATCTAAATTGAATACTTATTCTGATGGGCTTAAAGTTCTCAGGATGATTTTTTCATTGATTAGGGATGAAAAACCATTATTTTACTTCACAACAATCACACTGATTCTTTTAATAATTGCGGGAATATACTTTTTCCCGATTTTATTTAAATACTTCTCTACAGGTTACGTTTTAAAAATTCCAACATTGATCATGATTTCAACAGTGGTTATTGTTGCAACAATCATATTTTTTACAGGAGTTATCCTGCATGTGCTTAAAAAACAGCATGCTGATAATCTGGAACATCATTTAATATTGTTAAATGAACTGAACAGAGAAGAATAGCTGTATTATGAAAAAAATACTCATTTTATAATAAATAGTTTTTTGGGACTAATCAGTTGGATTGTCCCGGAAACGCTGCCGCATTCCAATATATATTATGAATAACAGATAACAGACCAGCAGGTTTGCATACAAATATCTGTAGTCCTGGATAGGCGTTGACAGGAATATCATCACAATATTCAGCAGATTT
This sequence comes from uncultured Methanobrevibacter sp., assembly GCA_900318035.1. Taxonomy (GTDB): domain Archaea; phylum Methanobacteriota; class Methanobacteria; order Methanobacteriales; family Methanobacteriaceae; genus Methanocatella. The sequence continues at coordinate 13,099 of ONJC01000026.1, read as the reverse complement.
GGAACATACATCAGGTATATCTCTTTGGATTTAACCATAATCTGTATAAGTATCAAAAGTATAATCGACAGATACATATATAATGCAGGATTGTTGAATATCGTATCCAAAAAACAACCTTCGATTCCCAATGCCATATTATTGAGAAAATCAAATGCGGGAGTTCCCCAATTTGCATAGGAAAGGTTTTCAAAAGGTGTTGTTGGAGTATATTTATGCTTGTCATAATATGCATTGAAATCAGATTGAAGGCGGTCCTGTTCTCCGCTCATATAGTATGGACGTCCGATCCAATGGTCCCTTACGATATTCCACACCATCGGTGATGAGCCAAACAGATACTGCAGACAGTGCAATGGGTCTTTAAGCGAGTATTTCAAAGCCAGTCCAATGTAGGTTTCCTTATTGTTTTCATAGTGTTTTATATTTGTTATGCCAAGAGCAGGATCGGATCCCGTTGGAGTATAGTGGTCCTTAATTTTATCCTTATCCAACACTTCTTCAATCTTGTTTTTATCCGCATCCTCAATATCCATATTCAAATAATAATCGGCCAACATGTGAACAATCTTGGTCATTACAGCATCCTTTTCATTGTCCTCAACATCATAAGCAATGTTGAGAGATGAAATCAGCAGAATAAATGTCACGGTCAATATCAAAAGCAAAGCACCCATCTTGGTATTTCTTTTCCAGAAAAGATAAGCAGAATAGATGACTACCGTAATTATGATGACATACATTCCGTTTCCTCTCAATTCAGCTATGAATGCCATAATCAGTGAAATGAGTATGATGAACTTATAGTCAACATCACCCTTTTTGTCTATCATCACCATAGCCAGAAAACATAGAAACATTATAAAATAACTGAAAAGCACATCTTTCCATAATGTAACGGAATACAAACCATTCATCGGGATTAAACAGATTATTGCAGTAAAGATTACCTGTATTTTGAATGTTGTGTTGCTTTGGGCATTGTCATCACGATTGTACTTGCATATTGCTGTCCACATTAGTGAGAAAACAAGAATCTGGAGAATGCATACTGATAATGTGCTTGGATATATCCTCAGACACAGCATTTCAATGAATGTATGAAAAAAAGGATGCCAATTAGTAAAATGACCGGAAGCAATCTGATGCAGCTGATTGAATGTATCAATTGTGGCTATTCCCGGATTAAACACTCCAAGATAAATTGAAAATACAATAACAGGTATTAAAAATATTTTTAAATCATTATAGTTGAGTGTTTTGATTTGTGAAACTAATAGGTCCCGTTTAAATTCCATAATATTAGTATATTGAATAAATAATATAACTTTTAGCAGTATTTCAGGAAAATTTTGATGGAATTTAAAAACATTCAGAAAGTTGATTGTGAAGTCATTTATCAGAAAATATTTAGAAAAATATTTAAAAGAATATTATTAAAGATTAAATTATATAATACAATATTCATATTTATTTGTTTAGTTTAAAACTTCAAGCGACATAAATGGAATATTGAGTTTATATAACTTATTAAGGAGGTTAAACCATGAACAAAAAGATATTATTTGCACTGTCTGTTGCTGTTGTAGCTATCGTTGCTATCGGAACTGTATCAGCAATTGATTTTAATTTAGGGTCTATATTCGGCCCTCCGCCGGATCAGAATGTAACTCTCGATGGAGAAACTTTCCACATTCCGGGAACATTCAAGGAAAATACGAATGTCAGTAAAAATGCGACTGAAAGAGATTACTATCTTTTCAAATCCACTGAATATGCGAAAGGATACCAGAATGAAACCAATTTCATTAACATTTTAATTTTCGATTACGAGAATACCCAACCGGATAAGGATTTGATTAACTATAACAATGGTACAGCTAAAAACATTTCCGGATTAAAAGGTTTCATGTATTCTGACGCCGTTGGCTATACTTTCTCGTATGGTAAAGGCAATAAAGTAATTTCAATACAATCAGATAATGAAGCCCTTATTGGTCCTGTAATAGCTTAATCATTAAGCTATTATTTTCTTTTTTTTACCCGAAACTTTTCATGAATACATTTTTAATTTTCAATCAATCTTATAACAATGATTGTGTTATAATGTTTTCTTTCTTTTTTTAAATTAATTTAAATATAATTAACTGAAAAAATGAGGTTTTTTGTTTAAAATAAATTAGTTTTAGGTGTAAATATGGGAATAGGAGATATTTTATCAAAGTCAATATCTTATCCGTTCTCAGATTTAACAAAATTTTTGATTATGGGCATTGGCGTAATTATTGTGGATTTGGATACTGTTTTTGGCGAATTATTTGGAACAGAGTCATTTATGGTTATCCTTGGATTTATAATAGCAGTTTTATTTTCAATTGTAATGTTGGGCTATTCAATTAATGTAATTAAAAGAGGTATTGACAATTCAATTGAAATTCCTGATTTTGATTTTGCAAATAATTTTGTAGACGGCCTCAAACTAATTCTTATAGGCTTTGTTTACTTCATCATTCCACTTATTATAACTCTTGTTCTCTTATTCGTATTTGGTGCAATCGGATCAGGGCTTAATCAGGTTGTGGGTTCTTTAGGAATTTGGGCACTGATAGCCGTAATTTTTATAATATTTGGAATATTTGCAATTGTTGCTCAAGCAAGATTTGCCATATCTCACAGTATCAGTGATGCGTTAAGCATTGGTGAAGTGTTTGAAGATGTAAAAAGAATTGGAATATTGAAAATTATCCTATTTTTGATAGTCGTATCCATCCTTATATCTGTTCTGGCTTTAATTTTAGCGATAATAACTGTTATTCCAGTTATTGGTGTGATGATAATTGATTTGCTTCTTGGCGGATTTATTTTCTTATTCCTCAATTATGGCATAGGTTTATTATATGCAGAATAGATAACATTTCTATTCTTCTTTTTTATTTTTTTTAAATTAATACTTGTTTTTGATATATGTTTGAATATTTCAGCTGAAAATATCCTGCTCAAAGCATGTAATTATTATATTCTTCATGGTTGATTAGTACATGGATATATCAACTTTGAATTCTTGTTTTTCTAAATAGTTAACTTTATATTCTATGTTTAAATGAAAACAATTTTACAAGGTCGTAACAATTTAACAGAGTCGTTAAAATTCGATTAAATTTAAATATTAGGTGCACAAAACTTATTATTAATTAAAAATGAATTACTGTTTAATTAATTCAAATTAAATTATTGGAGGCAGATACAAACTGCAAAATTCAAATTATTTTATCCAATAATGGTCTAGTTTCATAATGTAGCTATTATCATGAGGATTTGTTTTGAATTAATCACAACCAAAATGAATGTAATTAAAGTTATGGAAAAATTGAATTCAATAAACTAGTATGATTAAATATACTAGTATTTATATATAACTAGTATGATTAAAAATAGTAGTATTTATAAATAACTAGTAATAGATATAATAATAGTTATGGGGGCAAACAATGAATGATTTACAAAAGACATATATTAGAAATCAAATCTTAACAATGCCTATGAAAGTAACTCAGGAGATTACACATAAAAACAAAAAATTTAATAAACGTTCAGATTATGATAATATTATCAATTATATTGATAATTTCATTGTGGGAGAAAATTTAAACAGATTTCTTGTTTTACCAGGATTACGTGATGTTGGAAAAACAACCATATTATATCAGGTATATGAATATCTTCAGATTGAAAAAAATATAAGTCCTCAGAATATTTTGTATTTTTCATGTGACCGGCTAAAAAGAACTGGAAATGCTGATATTTTTGATGTTGTCAGTTATTATTGTGAATCATTTCAAAATTCACTCATTGAAACATTATCTTCACCGGTATTCTTATTGATTGATGAAGCTCAATACGATCAAGAATGGGCATTAAATGGAAAATTAATATTTGATGCCACTAAAAATATTTTCATGATTCTTAGTGGATCATCTGCATTAAAACTTTCTAGTAATCCAGATGCCGCAAGACGATTATTGAATATTCCAATTTATCCGTTAAGCTATTCAGAACATTTAAAATTAAAATATAAAAATTTTAAAAATGATATTTCGCCTTCAATAATTCAAATGATTTTCAATGGTGAAACACAAGATAGTGCAGAAATAGAAAGAAAAATGATAAATATTTATTCAAATTTCAAAAACTTTAATGCTTCTGAATGGAAATATTACTTACAATTTGGAGGTTTCCCTTCATCATTTTATCAAAATACCAATGAAATAACAAAAAAAATTGTTGATATGGTTGAAAAAGTTGTAACAACAGATATGAACAATATTGAAGGCATGAATAATGGCACACATGATTTAGCTTTTCAAATTTTAAATTATTTTGCTTTTCAAAATCCGGGTGAAGTCTCAAAAGGTTCTCTTTCAAATCAGTTTGATGCCAAAAAGCCATTAGTCAGTAAAGTATTAGATATTCTTGAAAAAACACAATTGATATTTCATATTGAAGCGTTCACCTCCTCAGTTAAAAGAACAACAAAACCTCATGAATATTTTTTTGCAACACCCAGTTTAAAGCATAATCTTGCTTTAGATGTGGGAAATGCCCTACTTGAAGATGAAACAGCATATTTCGGAAAACTTCTTGAAAGTTATGTAGCTTCAAGTTTTCATGATTTAGATAATAAAAGCACCACTTCCTTAAAAACATATTATGATGATAGTAAAAAGAGAAGCAGCGATAAAAATGTTGATTTCATTGTTCAAAGAGGATTAGAAAAACCTATTCCAATTGAAATAAGTTGTGGTGATAAGGATAAAAGTCAAATTAAACGGGCAATTAAAAAATATAAATCACCTCATGGAATAATTATTTCAAATACTACGCAAAATATTGTTAAAAATGACAATATTATTCGCATCCCTCCTGAAATATTTGCTTTCATGTAAATTAATTATAATTCCATTAAAAACATCATTTTGAGTTCATTTTTCTAATTTTAAGGATTTATATTAATAAATCATGATTCATTTTTTAACTAAAATCCATGCATATGCAAGTGCCCCGGATACAATGACTGCAATAAGGGTAGGGCCTAAAAATATTGAATCAAGGCCTGCTGTTATCTGATAAACGACAAAACCGACAAACCATGAGAATATATTCCAATACCAGTCCTTCGCTTCATTATTGCCATTTCCAAAATAGAATGAAACCACAAGTACGGACGCCATCGGAGCAAAAACAGAACTGATAAGATAAAGAAATGAAATGTAATGGTCCATAATTCCTGAAATTGCTAAAATTGCACTTAAAAAACTGACTATGACTCCTGCAATTTTTGGATCCAGCCTGTTGAATATTGCCTTTGCGGATTCACCGGCAGAATTTGTTGCAAGGAAATTTGTAGTGACTGTAGAGAGGACTAGAATGATGACTCCCTGCACGCCAAGCCCTGAAATGAGAATTGCCTGTGAAATGTCGACAGTTCCGATGCATACAACCTCAATACCAATGAAGTACATCCAAAGGCTTGCAACGGTATATGCAAGCGCTGATAATGCTGTCGCTTTTTTGGGATTTTCCACATCTTTTGTATAATCAGAAATCACCGGAAGCCATGAAATAGGCATTGCAATTGAAATTTCAAAGATGTTCCAGAATGTCAGTGTAGCTGAATTAGAGACAGGAATTAATTGATTTCCATTTATTCCAAGTAATTTAACAGAGAGTATGACAAGAAGCGCTGTGAGGATTATCATGATTATGCTTGTTATTTTTGAAGTACGCTTGAGGCCTACATAAACCCATATGGCTATAAGAATTGCCAGAATTATGCATGTAAGAGCAAATGATATCGGTATGTTCAAACCCATCAGCGCCAATGCGCCCTGTGCATTCAATACGGCTACCCATGCAATGAGCTGAAGCACATTAAGTGTGGCAAAAAACTTGGAACCGAAATTACCGAAAGTTGATTTGATTGATTCCATTGCATTTACTCTAAGCCGTGCACCTATAAGACCAACGAAATAAAGTAATACTCCTCCTATAATATGTCCAAGAATCAATGGAACCCATATTGAGTTAAGGGGTGCTGCAGATCCGATTTGTATGCCGGCCTGAATTTCAGAAACTGAAATTGCAACACCGAACCATATTATCATGTTGGTAAAAAGTCCTGTACGATTTTCCATGTTTTGCTCTCAAAAATTAATTTTTTAAATAACCTATATATAAATAGGTTTATATGATATATAAATATTTTCAGTACAAAACTGTACATTGAATTAATTTAATTGAAATTTTTTAGAAATTTATTTAAAAAAAAATAGTTTAAAAATAAAAACACTTAATCAAATGCAGATACAGTTCCCATTGCAGCAATCACTATAAACTGCAATGGAAAATATTTTAAAATTAAAGCTAAATGGATAAATTGACTTTATCCAAAGCTTTAATATATTTGTCTGCATAAGTCTGTTTAGCGGTTACTGAGTAATCACTCTCTGTTTCATAGATATAGGAAACTAAACCCTTATTTGCAATAGGTACAGTAATATAGGCAGGACTTGAACCTAACTCAGGATCAAATCTTTTAATATGAGGTGTCAATTTCAGCAGCCTTTTTAAATAAAGAGAAGATATCTTATGTAGTTTTTTACTTATTTTGACACTTTTGATGTTTTTATTAGAAATCATGTGGATGAATCTAGGATATTTGTATCCGCTAGCTATATAGCTTGTTTCATGAATATCTGTTGTTATTTTAGGTTTTTCATTACCTATGTCCTTTATTATGTATTTGTTTCCTAATATTTGGCCGTTCATTCTGCTTTGTGAATAGCTGTTCTGGTCTTTGGTTACATGAATGTAATATAGGACATACTTTCTTTTTAATTGTTTGTTTTTCTTTATCAGGGTTTTATATATCTGCTTGTGCATTTCGCATTCCTGAACATGGACTCCAACAATTAAGGCAATGGTTTTTGTTGAAGACAGATTGCCGAAGTAGAGCTTTTCAACATATCCTTTTGAAGTTTTACCTAAAATTCTTTTATATGTATGAACTTTTGATTTGCTTCCATCTTTTGAAACAGCAAAATACTTTAAAACTTTATTCGATGATAAAGTTATATGCCCAGTATATTTTTTGCTGTGAACAGTTGGTTTTTTACCGTCTGTGGAATAATAGATTGTTCCTTTCTTATCTGATTTAAGTTTTAAAACCAATTTCTTGTCAGATTTGACAAACATCTTATTAATCCATACCTTAGGGGCTTTTTTAATGACTGTACTTGAATTTTTGGATTTCTCAGCAGTATTTTGACTAGTGGCTAAAGCATTATCATTAATATCCGAAGAATCATTGACATTTTGATTAATGTCTCCCTCAAAAGAAAGAGGATTTTGTTGACTGTACTCATCTGTAATGCTGTTATTCAAATTGTCAGCTGAAACACTATTTTCAGCACTGACTGACGCAATTGAACAAAATAAAGCCAGGAATATTAAAATTAATATGAAATATTTTTTGTTAAACATGATTTAACCTCCCTCCAATTATTATAATAATTATTTTGTTGCGATTTGTATAAATAGTTATTAGATTATTTTAAAGTTACTGTTAAAAACTGACAATGAATCCTATGATTGATTACTGAAAACATTCAACAGATAATATTGAAATCATAAATTAGTAAATTAGCAGAATACTTTATTAATGATATTTTTTAAACGATTCAGTGATTCAATCAAAAAGGAGGTTATTAATTCCTTCCTTTTTTCTGTTTTGTTGTTCAAATTTAATGCAGTTACGATTAGGGTAACTGAATAATCATAAATCCATCTGATTCAATGTTATAATCTTATTGTTATGCTGCTATACTGAAGGTCACTAAACTTTATAACTAGAAAGATGATCTTTTTTAACTAAAACTAATTTTATAAAAGTGAAAACCATGCCGACTGATGGGGAAACCTTAAAGGAGGTAGATGAATTTATTGGTTTTGAATATTTCATAATCAAACATACGTTTCAAACTTACAGAAACGGATATATCATGCCGAAAGCATACTGAACTTTCGGATAAAGTTCTGCTCGAGCCGTATGTTCGGCTAACGGACACGTACGGTTCCACAGAGGGTGAGGATGAGCAATCATCCAATCCTATCTAACTTAAAAAATAAAATGTAACATTTTAATGATTATATCTTTTCTATTTTTCTTTTGTATTCTTCAAATGAAATTTCACCTGTTACTAACTGATGATCTAATTCCCAAACTGCACCATCATTAAAAGTTTCATCACCAAAAGGGTTGTATGGTTCTATTTCATCTTTTTCTTTTTTTGAAGTCATTTCCTAATTCTCCTAAAAGACATATATTTATTTAGGTTTTGAATATTTCCTAATCAAACATACGTTTCAAACCCAATTATACTCTAATGTAAGAAATCATTTGCTTAGATTCGAAATTTAATTAAATTGTAAGATTAAAAATAGTGGTCTTTATAAATTACTATAATAGTAAAATGGAGGTAAAATAAATTGTATTTAAATAATTCAAATATAATGAATTTGAGGAATTTGAATTCAATCTTCATCCCGGTTTTCGTAATAGATTTGTCCGGACCTCTCAAGATCCAGGAGGTTAAATTTTGTATTGTTCTCGGGCATAGGACCGTTAAATTGTGTAAATTCTATCACTAAATCAGAATCGATTTCCATAATCTTTTCGGACAGTAACTCTTTTAATTGCATTAGATTTTCTTGGCTTTGACAGAGCAGATAAATGCCTTCAGGCTTATTATTAAGATTTTCATGGTGTTGACCTTCCATGAGGCGGAAATTAGGCTTATATCCTCTGCAGATTCCAAATTCTGATTTCAAATTTTTTAATTCATCAATCTTTTCATAAGTGCCCTCTTTTATAAAATTCATATTGTCGAATTTTATGCTAAGTTCACCTACGAATTTGAGATATACAAGCAGTTCTCCAGTGTTCTCATCTCTGATTGCATAGTTGCTGATTATCTGGTCTATCTCGTTGGTCAATTCTTTAAATTTTTCATCTAAACTGGATTCATCTTCAGCTTCCAGTTGAAAAAAAGTCATATCCTCAATAACTTCATTATTGGCTGGTTCCATATCGAAATAGATATGTGATGAAGACCTAAGGGTTACTGTTGCATATTTACATATGATATTGTTAACATCAGGAATTTTTTCTGTTTCCAGATTTATAATTGCATAATTTTTTTTGATTGACATAATTTAATATAATATTTATTGTAGTATTATAAAGTATTTTCTATATGATGCGAATCCCCGTTTTGAATATTTCAATGCAAACATTCATTTCATCAAAAATTAAATTTTCAATTAAATGTTTCAATTGCAATTCTTATTACTTTTTATAACATTATTATTACAAATCCTAAAATTGAAGAAATCACCATTTTGAAACCGCTTGATGTATATGTGTTAGTCAACTTTCAACACTTCTCCTGAAACTCCCAAATCAGTCAAATTTTATATATAAAGAGAACGTATATTTTATGTAATAATATACGTTAAAAAAGAAAAGATACGAAGTCTTTATATACTAAAAAATTTAATAGTATAACAAGGGTTAGGTATAAAATTTTAGGAGATGGAAAAGCTTATGATCGAGGTTGATGAGCTAACAGACTACCTAGATGAATACTTAGAAGAAAAACAAGAGGTAAAAAACTTAACTGAAGAAACAATACGCAAACAAACATTCAACATATCCAAATTCATAGAATATTTGGAATCTGAAGGCATTGATGAATTAAACAGTGACAATGTTAAAAAGCAACTTAGAAAATACCGTCGCCACTGCTTAAAACAACGTGGAAACAAAAGGACCACTGTCAAAACATATATGATGAATATTCTGGAATTCATAAACTCAGAAGACGTTCAGGAAGAAATCCAGCATGATCCTATCAAAATGAAGGATATCATAGAAGTTAAGGCAGAAGATCCTGAAACTGCCAAGAAAAGAATAGAAAAGATATCTCTGACATGGCAGCAAAGCGATTTCTTTTTAGATACCATCCATCAAAGCGGAAATACACGAGATTATGCGATTTGCAGAACATTCATTGATTCTGGAATGAGGCTGAAGGAACTGGTTTTACTCAACAAGGATGATATTCAGGTACCTCAGGATGAAAACGGCTTCTATATTTTACCGAACGATACCAATGAGTTTATAGATGTTAATCTCAGAGCAGAAACTACAAAAGGTGAATTGAAGGACAGAACAACCTTTATCACTTTCGATACATTGGTAAGCCTTAATGACATGATGATGGATCGCATCACAAAACTCAGAAAAAACACCCATAATGTCTATAGGCCTGTTATTCAAAGAAACAAGGCGGCCATTGAAGCTACACGTGAAGAGCTGTTCACAAATATCAAAGGCAACAGAATCGGAAAGCGAGGTGTGCAGGACATCGTGAAAAAACATGCCCGTGAATGTGACAGGAGAATAGAAAGTGAAGGCATTGACTGTCCTGTAAACTACAGCAAAAACGTCAGCGTTCACATATTGAGACACACTGCCCTGTCCCATTATGCCGAAATACTTACAGTTGCTGAAGTGCAGTCCATTGCAGGCCATTCAAACTCCCAGACAACAGACAAGTATATTCACATTGACCGTGAGCAAATGAAACAGAAATTAAAGCTCAATTCACAGAGATTTGCCGTATAATCAGTATAATAATTGAATTACTTTAAATATCATAGAAATCTAATATTATATTGTATAATATATTCATGGGTTTTTTATGAATTTTAAGGGAAAAATTTTTATATTGATGGCTTTTTCATTTTTTATTTTACTTTTAGGGGCTTGTCCATCATCTGTTAGTGATAATAGTGATGATTTGCCAGTTGTCGTCCCCCGTAACAATGAATCCGATATGATTGGGTGCTGTTCTATAGTTCTGCAGCTGAACGGCACGGATTCCATAATGTCTTACAGGCGTGATTCCAATTTGGATGCCAATGTGCGCATAGAAAATGTAAACTGGCATGGACATAACGCCATTAAGCAATACAAAACAGAAAATAACTATTTTTGCCATGTAATCATAACCAGTGACGGTTGGGTTATTGGGCTTGGCGGGACTGATGACGGCATAGATAACCAGATAGCCGAAAATATAACTGCCAACATGATTAATGACAATAATACAATTTCAAAAGCGGAATTGGAAAAGATTAAAAAGCTTAAGGAACCCTATGGAAAGGGCCATGTAATCATTAAGGCACCTAACGGAAACTACGGATTTGCCACTGTTGATAAGCTTAAAGTCTCAAAACTCGCTCCAGGACAGTTCATTTCCATTCCAAATGATTTCAAGTACTCCAGAGGCGATAACATATCCCTTGATGTTAAAGATAAGATAGGTGCAATCAATAATCTGTCCAGATCTGACTTGTATGGTATTGACAGACGTGAAATCATTACCTATGACATCCATACAGGCAAAACTAACAATACAACAGACATTTATGCTTCAAATGAGGATGGAGGCCTTGTAGGTGTGAACAATTCCATCTACATTGAGGATATATATGTCAATGGCACCTTTGTTAATGCAACAGCCATTCCCTTGGCTCCTGATTACAAAAAGATTGGTTCTGTAACATTCAAAAACGAAAATATGACTATTGATAACATGTTTCATAAATTATTTTCAGGCCAATCTTAAACTTTGCATTTTAGATGATTATAAGATTTGTTAAATTTAAAATTCAGCCCTGAAATTTATAAAATTTCATGAAATTTATTAAAAAACAGCAAAATTTGAAGAAAATACTCTATTTCAATAGCTTGATATATATGAAGCTAGTGATTTATGACATTTTCTTAATATTACTTGAGTATTAGTGGTAAAATATATACTTTACAGTTTTCTGTATTTACAGAAATAAGGTATAAATATATAATCAATATTTACAGAAGTATGGAAATATAGTTAATATATATTATTACTATTACTACCAGTATCTGTAAATAACTACTAATAGTTATTGTAGTTATTATAGTTAATTACATATTTAACCCATAATTATATATTTACCTATTAATATATAAAGTGGGATAATATACGGAAATACTTTTCCGACTAGTGTAATATTACACTAACAAGAATTTTACTAAAAATAACGCATCTGCGATATTTATAGACAATATTGATGAGTATTAGTACTTGATTATATTAAATAACCAACCATTGACTGTTTTAGGATAATCTGATATTAAAACCATTTTCATTATGCTAATGAAGCTTATAGAATCCAAAAAAATTATAAAATTTATTAATTTTTATGAAATTTATTAAATTTTTTAATTTCCAACATTAACATTAACATCTGGCATTTTCAAAAATGACCTGCATTAACTACTACATATATATGGGGTTAACTAAATAGACTATTTTCGTTAAATTTTAATCGTTAATGTAAAAATCACTCATCAAAAATCATGTCCTTAGCAATTTCAGCAGCAGATTCTACCATCTTCGGACACAATTCCTTAAAGAGATTATTTTCAACTGCATACTCGACACCCTCTTTTGTTGAAATGTCACAGTTTAAAAGATCACTGCAAATGTATGATCCGTTAATCTCACGAAACCTGTCCAAAAAGGTTTCACACATTTCATTGCTTTTTGCCTTGTCATCACCATATTTGAGCCCGAATGCCATAAGCGCACCGGTGCAGGCACCGCATACTTCAGCCTTGCGCATTCCACTTCCAAAACATGCCCCAATTTTCAATGCCTGTTCTTTAGGAAGGCCGAATTCTTCGCTGAAGGCAGCAAACACTGCCTGAGAACACACATATCCGTTTTCAAATAGGTCAACAGCCTCTTCTACATAATTCATATATTATTATATTTAAATGAAACTATATAAATGGAATTGAAAAATTAAGAAGTTGAACTATATTATTTGGTTGAACCTCTCCGGCTTGTAGAAGCTGGAGATTCTTAGGCCATGCCTATTTTTTCGTCAAAGCATTTCCATTCATAATAATATGTGGATTTTCCTTGAC